>JAJJPM010000134.1:0-2875 GCA_032907525.1 Gammaproteobacteria bacterium | reverse complement strand
CGACCGCCGCATCGACGCCTACGGCGATCTCGTCAGGCGCTACCGCGACCGCTGACGTTCTGCCGCGTGCGCGGCGCTCTTCCAACCCAGCTCAACGCAGCAGCCCGCGCAGGCGCCGCAAGTGGCGCCGCGGCGAGTAGCGGCCGGCCGGCGCGGGCGGAAACAGCGTCCGCCACGGCAACTGCAGGCGCTTGCGCCAGGCCGGTCCCTCTCCGAGGAGCGTCTCCCAACGCATGTTGACCAGCGCCTCGCTGTCGAAACCGCGATGAAGCGCGCCCCTCACCATGAATTCGTCGATGATTCTGTGCAGGATGCGCACGCCGCCCGCGCCGATGCTGGCGCGCCCGCGGGCCAGGCCGCGCCATACCTCGGCGGGCGGCTCGATCAGCTCCCGGCGGCGGAGGTAGTTCAGGGCCACGAAGACATGCCGCGCCGCGGTCTCGTTTGCGCAGATGTGCAGCACGGCGTCCCAGTCCCATCCGGTGCCGCCGCGGCGCAGCATGAAAAGGATGTCCAGCAGCGGAACGAGGCCGCCGACCAGCGTCAGCCGGCTTCCCCAGTGCACCGCCGTATAGACCAGCTGGACGGGATCGTCGAGCCGCCAGACCGCGCCGCCGCCGAGGACGGCCCGCCGCCGTCCGGCCGCGAGCGCCCCCGGCTGGAATGCCGCGATGCGTCCCGCGGGCTGGTCTTCGCGGAACAGTGCCCGGTGCACCTCCACCCAGCAGTGCCGCCCGGGATGGAAGAACGGCATGCTGTGCTGATGGTCGACGAAGAAGGTGGCCGGCAGCCTTCCCTGCTGGCGGAATCCGAGCTCCCGCAACAGCCGTTCGAACCGCGGCTGCTCGACCGCTTCGACCAGCAGATCGATGTCGCGCATCGGCCGCCAGTGGGGCCGGGGATACCACTGCCCGGCCACGCTCACGCCCTTCAGGAGCGTCACCTCACAGGCCGCCTCCGCCGCCGCCCGCAGGATCGCGTCGAGCCCCTCGAACAGTTCCGCCGAGAGCATACGCGCGGTCAGGTCGGCGGCCTTCAGGCGCTCCACGCATTCGGCCGGCACGGCGCCGGGCCGCTGCCGCTGCAAGTCCCGCAGGACCGGCCCCAGACCGGTGTCGATCGCCCAGTCCACCGCGGAGGCATCGAATTGGACCCGCGGCACGGACGCCGCACCGTCCGCGGCGGCGCGCAGGAGTCCGATCAGCGGGTGTTGGTCGCACGGTGGTATGGGTTGCCTCCTCGATTCTCCGCCGCGACGCGGCCGGCAGGGGGCCACTACCCCGCCGGCCGGCTGCGCCATTTTCGCACGCCGCGGAATGATGATATGCATCAAGACAATTGAATTGACAACCGGACCGTCAGGGGAGAAGAATCGAATCGACGCATGAGGATGAGCTGCCGTGAATGTCCCAGTCCCGCGCGCCGATCTGCTGATCCGGGAGATCGAAGGTGAGACCGTGGTCCTGAACCGCGCCGACGGCCACATACACACCCTCAATCCGACGGCCAGCTTCATCTGGCGACAGCTCGACGGCGAGAAGTCCGTGCAGGATATCGCACAGCTTCTGGCGGACGCATTCGCAGTGGATCACGCCACCGCCCGCGCCGACGTCGTCGGCATCATCGACCGCCTGCGGGAACTGCAATTGCTAAAGGAAGAGGAGTGAAGCCATGGACAAGCCCGACGATTCACGACGTGCCTTCGTCAAGAAGCTCCTGTATACGCCTCCGGCGATCGCCACCCTGACGGTGCTCCCCGCCTTCCAGGCGGCGGGTTCGGGCTGGGGCGAGCGTCAATCCTCCGGGAGCGGCCGTGCGGGCGGTGATCGCCTTTCGCAGCCGCGCGGAGAGCGTTCCGTTCACAGCCGCCGCAGCTTCTCGCGCGGCGGGCCCCGCGATCGAAGCTGACGGCCTGCCGCGGCGATTCCGATCCCGGACGGGCCGCCATGCGGCCCGTTCTTTTTTGCGGTGTCCGGAGCGCGCACCATGCATCTCACCATCTTCGGCCGCGCCATACGGATCGACGGCACGCATGCGCCGGCCCTGGCGCTCGTGGAAACGAACTACCGGGCCTTCATGACGGACACGCCCAGGGCCGAACCGGATCTCGTCTACGCCGTCGGCGGTGACGACCCGCGGCAGCCGTCCGGTCTGCGTCTCACCCGGCGCGGAGGGCGGCACGACCTGGCCTGGACGGGCCTCGATGCGGCCGAGTTCCTCTATGTGCTCGAAAAGGATATGACCATCGAGCTGCAGCGGCTCTGCCCGCACCTCTATTTCCTGCACGCAGCGGTGCTGATGTGCGGCCGCACCGCCTTTCTGCTCGTCGCGCGCTCCGGTGGCGGCAAGTCGACGGCCTGCTGGGGACTGCTTCAGCAAGGCTGCGCCTATCTCAGCGACGAGCTGGCGCCGGTGGAACTCGACCGGCTGGAAGTCCGGCCCTATCCCCATGCCCTGTGCCTGAAGTCCGATCCGCCGGGGCCCGTCCCGCTTCCCCCCGAGACGCTGCGCACCGCCTACACCCTGCACGTCCCTGCGCACTGCCTGTCCGCTGCGCCGCCGGCCGCACCGGTGCCGCTCGGAGCGATCTTCTTCCTGGAGCATGCCGGCGAGGCGGCCGTACCGACGGTCACGCCGGTGTCCGCCGCCGAGGCGGCCGCGCTGCTGTATGCGAACGCCCTCAATCCGCTGAGCCATCCGGCGGAGGGCCTGGACGGCTGCGTGCGGATCGCCACCGGCGTGCCCGCCTTCCGGGCCGTCACCGGCGCGCTGCCGTCCAGCGCCGCGGCCATCCTCGCGGCGCTGGACGGGCAGACCTGATCAGCGCCGTCCGGCGGCGTCCACGACCTCGACCATCGCTTGCGTGAGCGCGGCG
>JAJJPM010000133.1:0-2900 GCA_032907525.1 Gammaproteobacteria bacterium | reverse complement strand
CTGCACCGCCACAGCCCGCGTTCGGCGTCGCCATTCATCGCGCTGAACATGGCGGCTATCCCCAAGGACCTGATGGAGTCGGAGCTGTTCGGCCACGAGAAAGGCGCCTTCACCGGCGCGGCCAACCAGCGCCGTGGCCGCTTCGAGCAGGCCGACGGCGGCACGCTGTTCCTCGACGAGATCGGCGACATGCCGGCCGACACCCAGACCCGCCTGCTGCGCGTGCTGGCCGATGGCGAGTTCTACCGGGTCGGCGGCCACACGCCGGTGCGGGTCGACGTGCGCATCATCGCCGCGACGCACCAGGACCTGGAAACCCTGGTGCAGGCCGGCAAGTTCCGCGAAGACCTGTTCCACCGCCTGAACGTCATCCGCATCCACATTCCGCGCCTGTCCGATCGCCGCGAGGACATCCCGGCACTCGCCGAGCACTTCCTCGCCAGCGCCGCGCAGGAGCTGTCGGTGGAGACCAAGGTGCTCAAGCCGGAAACCAAGGAATACCTGCAGCATCTGCCCTGGCCGGGCAACGTGCGCCAGCTGGAGAACACCTGCCGCTGGATCACCGTGATGGCGTCCGGGCGCGAAGTGCATGTCGACGATCTGCCGCCGGAGCTGCTCAACCAGCAGGCCGAGGCACAGCCTGCGCACAACTGGGAACAGGCGCTGCGCAACTGGTCCGATCAGGCCCTGGCGCGCGGCCAGAGCAACCTGCTCGACGAGGCGGTGCCAGCCTTCGAACGCATCATGATCGAGACCGCGCTCAAGCACACCGCCGGTCGCCGCCGCGACGCCGCGCTGCTGCTCGGCTGGGGTCGCAACACCCTGACGCGCAAGATCAAGGAGCTGGGCATGCGCGTCGATGGCAGCGATGACGACGACGGCGACGACAGCTGATCAGACGCTGATCCGACCTGCGACAAAGAACCCCGCCACTGGCGGGGTTCTTCTTTCTGACGCACCAGCCATGTGCGAATCCGTCATGGCCGCCAGGGCGACACGCTGACCTGCACCTGCCAGCCGCCGTCGCCGCGCGCGCCCTGCCACTGCCCCTGCAGCCGCCGCGCCGCCACCAGATGCAACAGCAGGCCCTTCTCGGTCTGCTGCACGCGCCAGGCCACCGGCATGCCGTCGATCTGCAGCTGCCCGGATTGCGGCTCGCCCTCGGCCTGGAACAACAGGGCGAACGCCCCCTCCAGATGCTCGTCATAGGTATCCGGCTTGCGGTCGAAGCGCAGCGACAGCCCCTGTGGCAGCACCTGCACCGCCTCCAGCTGCACCGGCCCGGGCGCGGTGAGCCGGCCGATCATCAGCCCCACCAGCAGCCCGATAAGCACCAGCGAACCGAAAAAGGTCCGGCGTATGCGGCGCATCGGGTCCTGCGCCCCGGTAGAATGCCGCCGGTCTTCAACCTCGGTGCTGCGCATGTTTCACGTGATCCTGTTCCAACCGGAAATACCGCCCAATACCGGCAACATTATCAGGCTCTGCGCCAATACCGGCTGCCACCTGCACCTGATCGAGCCGCTGGGTTACGAGCTGGACGACAAACGCCTGCGCCGCGCCGGCCTGGATTATCACGAATACGCCACGCTGGAGCGCCACGCCGACCTGCCGAGCTGCCTCGCGCGGATCGGCATCGACGCCGCCAACCCGGACGGCCCGCGGCTGTTCGCCTTCACCACCAAGGGCTCGCAGCCCTTTCACGAGGTGCGCTACCGGCGCGGCGATGCCCTGCTGTTCGGCCCAGAAAGCCGCGGCCTGCCGCCAGAGATACGCGATGCCCTGCCCAACGAGCAGCGCCTGCGCCTGCCGATGCGCCCCGACAGCCGCAGCCTGAACCTGTCGAACACCGTGGCCGTCGCGGTGTACGAGGCCTGGCGCCAGCACGGCTTCGCCATGGAGTGAATCGCAACCTTGCGACAAAGCGCCGTGAACATTCCGGCCTCGGCCCCGTCGTAAACGGACAAGCTGGCGAGGTGCCGGCGGCCAAGTCGATTCCGGTCAGGTTACGCAAGATGATCGCCGCCGAGGTCGCCGGCAACGTGCCGCGCCAGCCCCGTCACCCGCAACGCAGCGAACAGCCCCGGCCTGACTGAGCGCCTCGCGCAGAACCGCGATTGCAGGTGAAGCTCGCCGACAGCTGTTGAAAAGCCGGCAGCAGTCCCCCATATCAACCGCATTCGGGCATTCATCGCCCCGCAGTGTGGAGATTTTCCCTTGACCACCATCGTTTCAGTGCGCCGCAACGGCAAAGTCGTCATGGGCGGCGACGGCCAGGTTTCCCTCGGCAACACCGTCATGAAAGGCAACGCCAAGAAGGTCCGCCGTCTCTATCACGGCCAGGTCCTGGCCGGCTTCGCCGGCGCCACCGCCGATGCCTTCACTCTCTTCGAGCGTTTCGAAGGCCAGCTGGAAAAGCACCAGGGCCATCTGGTGCGCGCCGCCGTCGAGCTGGCCAAGGACTGGCGCACCGACCGCTCCCTGAGCCGTTTGGAAGCCATGCTCGCTGTGGCCAACAAGGATGCCTCGCTGATCATCACCGGCAATGGCGACGTGGTGCAGCCCGAAGACGACCTGATCGCCATGGGCTCCGGCGGCGGCTTCGCCCAGGCCGCGGCCAAGGCCCTGCTGCTCAAGGCCGGCGCCGACATGTCGGCCCAGGAAATCGCCGAGACCGCGCTGAACATCGCCGGCAGCATCTGCGTGTTCACCAATCAGAACCTGACCATCGAGGAGCTCGACAGCGCGATCTGATCGCCTGTCGTTCCGGAGTACCGCACCATGTCCATGACGCCCCGCGAGATCGTCCACGAACTCAACCGCCACATCATCGGCCAGGACGACGCCAAGCGCGCCGTGGCCATCGCCCTGCGCAACCGCTGGCGGCGCATGCAGCTGCC
>JAJJPM010000132.1:0-2904 GCA_032907525.1 Gammaproteobacteria bacterium | reverse complement strand
CCTCACCCGAAGGAATACCCTCCGGCGATGCGCCGTCTCCCCCTCTGAGGCTTTCCCCGTCCCCGACCATCCAGTATCTTGCCGCCATGCCCGATTTCCATTGCATCGTGCTGTGCACGGTACCGGACGCCGACCAGGGCGCCGCGCTGGCGCAGGGACTGGTGGAGGACCGGCTCGCCGCCTGCGTGAACATCGTGCCCGGTCTGACCTCCGTCTACCGCTGGCGGGACGCGGTGCAGCGCGATTCCGAATGCCTGTTGATCATCAAGACGCGGCGGGACCGGTTCGCGGCCCTGCGCGACGCGCTGAAGGCCCGGCATCCCTATGAACTTCCTGAAATCATTGCAGTCCCAGTGAGTGACGGCCTGCCGGCCTACCTCGCCTGGATCGACGACAGCCTGGATACGACCCCATGACCCGAACCCGCCCGCGCCCGTTCACCTTCCTCATCGCCCTGCTGTGGCTGGCCGTACCGGGCCTCGCGTCGGCGCAATGGGCGGACGACGAGCTGCTGGAGCCGGACAAGGCCTTCGCCTTCAGCGCCAGCGTCACGGGCCCCGAGCGCGTCCGGGTCGAATGGCAGGTGGCCGACGGCTACTACATGTACCGCAGCCGCATCCAGCTCAAGTCAGACACCCCCGGCATCACCCTCGGCGCGCCCGCCTTCCCGGACGGCAAGATCAAGGACGACGAGTTCTTCGGCCGGGTCGAGGTCTACCGCGGCGCCGTGCCCATCGAGATTCCGGTGCTGCGCGCCGCCGGCGCACCCGCCGAGCTCAAGCTCGTCGCCGTCTCGCAGGGCTGCGCCGACCAGGGTGTCTGCTATCCGCCCCATACCCAGACCGCGCAGCTCACCCTGCCGGCGGCCGCGGCGTCCACCGGCGCCGCAGCGGCCCTGGCCGCCGATGAGGAGGCCGCCGCGTCCGGCCCGCTCGAAAAACTCTCCGCCTTCGGCCGCGACCTCGGCTTCGGCGACAGCAACGGGGACTTCCTCGATCCGGACATCGCCTTCCGCCCGTCGGTGACCGCGAGCCCCGACGGCGGCACGCTCATCGTGCGCTGGGACATCGCGGAGGACTACTACCTCTACCGCGACAAATTCCGCATCGAGCTGGAGGACGGCGAAGGCATCACACTGCAGCCCGCGCAGTTCCCGGCCGGCGAGATCAAGGACGACGAGACCTTCGGCCGGGTCGAGGTCTACCACAACGGCGTCGAGGCGCGCGTGCCGCTCGCCCGCACCTCGGCCGCGCCGGCCTCCGCGCGCGTGACCCTCGGCTACCAGGGCTGCGCCGAGGCGGGCATCTGCTATCCGCCGCAGACCAAGAGCCTCGCCGTCGACCTGCCGGCCGCACTCGGCATCGGCACCGCCGAGGCGGCCCCCATCGCGGCCACGCCCATCGCCGCGGATGCGGGCGCCCCGCTCGCGGAGCAGGACCGCATCGCCCAGCGGCTGGCCAGCGGCAACGCGCTGCTGACCATGCTGACCTTCTTCGGCTTCGGCCTGCTGCTGTCGTTCACGCCCTGCGTGTTCCCGATGATCCCCATCCTGTCGAGCATCATCGTCGGCCAGGGCGAGAAGATCACCACCGGCCGCGCCTTCACGCTGTCGCTGGTCTACGTGCTGGCCATGGCCCTGACCTACACCGGTGCCGGCGTCGTCGCCGGGCTGTCGGGCGAGAACCTGCAGGCGGCCTTCCAGAATCCCTGGATACTGGGCAGTTTCGCGGCCGTGTTCGTGCTGCTGTCGCTGTCGATGTTCGGCTTCTACGATCTGCAGGTGCCGGCCTCGCTGCAGAGCAGGCTGACCCAGGTCAGCGGCCGGCAGAAGAGCGGCTCGCTGACGGGCGTCGCGGTCATGGGCTTCCTGTCGGCGCTGATCGTCGGTCCCTGCGTGGCCGCGCCGCTGGCAGGCGCCCTCATCTACATCAGCCAGTCCGGCGATCCGTATCTGGGCGGCGCGGCGCTGTTCGCGCTGAGCCTGGGCATGGGCGTGCCGCTGCTGGCCATCGGCACGGGCGCGGGCAAGTTCCTGCCCAAGGCGGGCGGCTGGATGAACACCGTCAAGGCGGTGTTCGGCGTACTGCTGCTCGCCGTCGCCATCTGGATGCTGGAGCGCATCCTGCCCGTCTCCGTTTCCATGGCGCTGTGGGCCGCGCTGCTGATCACCAGCGCGGTGTACATGGGCGCGCTGGACCGGCTGGACGTGGACGCGACCGGCTGGCACAAGCTCTGGAAGGGCATCGGCCTGATCCTGCTGGTGTACGGCGTGCTGCAGCTCGCCGGCGTGGCGGCGGGTGGACGCGACGTACTGCAGCCGCTGCGCGGCGCCGGCCTCTCCGGCAATGTCCCGGCCGCGGTCGCCAGCACGCAGCTGGAGTTCCGCAAGATCAAATCCGTGGAGGACGTGGAACGCGAAGTGCGCCTGGCCAGCGCCCAGGGCAAGGGCGTGATGCTGGATTTCTTCGCCGAGTGGTGCACCGACTGCCACCGCATGATCAAGAACACCTTCAGCAACGGCGGCGTGCAGGCCGCGCTGGGCAACGTCGTCACGCTGAAGGCGGACGTCACGGCCAACGACGAGGTCGACAAGGCACTGCTCAAGCACTTCAACCTGTACGGCCCGCCGGCGATCCTGTTCTTCGGCACGGACGGCCAGGAACTGTCGCGCCACCGCGTGGTGGGCTATATGGACCCGGAGAAGTTCGCGGCGCACGTGCGGCGGGCATTTGGCGGTTAAGTCGGGCTAGGGGCTAGGTGCTAGGTGCTAGGTGCTAGGTGCTAGGTGCTAGGAGCTAGGAGCTAGGAGCTAGGAGCTAGGGAGCTGATCACAAAATCACGTGGTTCTTCTAGTCCCTAGTCCCTAGTCCCTAGTCCCTAGTCCCTAGTCCCTAGTCCCTAGTC
>JAJJPM010000131.1:0-42715 GCA_032907525.1 Gammaproteobacteria bacterium | reverse complement strand
CATGGCGCTGCCGCGCATGAACAACTGGTCGTTCTGGATCCTGCCGTTCGCCTTTGCGATCCTGCTGTCGACCCTGTTCATGGAGGGCGGCGCGCCGGCCGGCGGCTGGACCATCTATCCGCCGCTGGTGCTGCAGACCGGCGATGCGTTCCCGTTCCTCATCTTCGCGATCCACCTCATGGGCATCTCCTCGGTGATGGGTGCGATCAACGTGATCGTCACCATCCTCAATATGCGCGCACCCGGCATGACGCTGATGAAGATGCCGCTGTTCGTATGGACGTGGCTGATCACGGCGTACCTGCTGATCGCGGTGATGCCGGTGCTGGCGGGCGCGGTGACCATGCTGCTGACGGACAAGTTCTTCGGAACCAGCTTCTTCACGGCCGCGGGCGGCGGCGACCCGGTGATGTTCCAGCACATCTTCTGGTTCTTCGGGCATCCCGAGGTGTACATCATGATCCTGCCGGCCTTCGGCATCGTCTCGCAGATCATTCCGACCTTCGCGCGCAAGCCGCTGTTCGGCTACAGCTCGATGGTGTACGCGACCGCGTCGATCGCCTTCCTGTCCTTCATCGTGTGGGCGCACCACATGTTCACCGTCGGCATGCCGCTGGCCGGTGAGCTGTTCTTCATGTACGCCACCATGCTGATCGCGGTGCCGACCGGCGTGAAGGTGTTCAACTGGGTGTCGACCATGTGGAAGGGTTCGATGACCTTCGAGACGCCGATGCTGTTCGCGCTCGGTTTCGTGGTCATGTTCACCATCGGCGGCTTCTCCGGCCTGATGCTCGCCATCACGCCGGTGGACTTCCAGTATCACGACACCTATTTCGTGGTGGCGCACTTCCACTACGTGCTGGTGACCGGTGCCGTGTTCGCGATCATGGGGGCGGCCTACTACTGGCTGCCCAAGTGGACCGGCCACATGTACAACGAGACGCTCGGCAAGTGGCATTTCTGGCTGTCGACCATCTTCGTGAACGTGCTGTTCTTCCCGCAGCACTTCCTGGGGCTGGCCGGCATGCCGCGCCGAATCCCGGACTATTCCATCCAGTTCGCGGAGTTCAACATGATTTCCTCGCTGGGAGGTTTCGCCTTCGGTCTCACGCAGCTGCTGTTCGTCTACATTGTCATTCAGACGATCCGCGGCGGCGTGAAGGCGCCCGACCGGGTGTGGGAAGGCGCGGAGGGGCTGGAGTGGACGCTGTCGTCCCCGCCGCCCTACCACAGCTTCACGACGGCGCCGGATGTCAAGTAGGCGTGAACCGAACGCGGGTCCGGGCGACGGAGGTATGACGATGGATCAGGATCCCAGGCTGCGACGGGCCAATGTGCGTCTGGCCCTGATCCTGGCGGTGGTCGCGCTGGCGATCCTCGTGCTGTTCTTCTGGACCAGCGCCGGAGGTTTCCGGTGAGCGCCGGACGCGTGGACGGCGTCAGGCGGACCACCCGGCGGCTGCTGCTGGTGACGCTGGGGATGTTCGGCTTCGGCTTCGCGATGGTGCCGTTCTACGACGTCTTCTGCGAGATCACCGGGCTGGGCGGTCGGACTTCGTCGACCGCGGCCGAGGGGCGGGACTATGCCGTGGACACCAGCCGCACCGTGACCGTGGAATTCATCGCCAACCTCAACGAGGGTCTCCCCTGGGAGTTCCGTCCCGAGGTGGGGCGGATGAAGGTGCACCCGGGCCAGACCTACACGACGCGCTTCTACGCGCGCAACCGTACCGACGCCCCCATGCTCGGCCATGCCGTGCCGAGCGTCGCGCCTCCCGTGGCGGCCCGTCACTTCCAGAAGACCGAGTGCTTCTGCTTCACCGAGCAGCGCTTCGAGGGCGGCGAGGGGCGCTGGATGCCGGTGCGCTTCGTGCTCGATCCGGAACTGCCCGAGAAATACGAGGTGGTGACCCTGTCGTACACCTTCTTCGACTCGGGCGCGGCGGCGCCCGCGCAGGCCCGGCTCGAACGCCTGGATGCCGGGGTCGGGACGAATTAGCAGGGATCGGAATGGGGTACTTCAAAAATAACCAACGAGAGGACTGAGGCATGAGTGAAGCACATGGCGGCTATTACGTTCCGCACGGCAGCCATTGGCCGCTGGTGGGTTCGGTAGGCCTGACGACCATGGTGGTCGGGTTCGCATCCTACCTCAACGGCGCGGGGCTCGGCATGACCGTGCTTCTGGCCGGTGCGGCGATCACCGTGTTCATGATGTTCGGCTGGTTCGGCACGGTCATTCGCGAAAGCGAAGCGCACATGTACAACAGCCAGGTCGACAAGTCGTTCCGCTGGGGGATGAGCTGGTTCATCTTCTCGGAGGTGATGTTCTTCGCGGCCTTCTTCGGCGCGCTGTTCTACGCGCGCATGTATTCGGTGCCATGGATCGGCGGCGGCGACCCCGGCACCAACGAACTGCTGTGGAGCGGCTTCGAGGCGGCCTGGCCGACCAACGGTCCGGCCAACCTGGGCGGCGAGTTCAGCGTGCTCGATCCGTGGAAGGTCCCGGCGCTGAACACTCTGCTGCTGCTGTCGTCCGGCGTGACCATCACCTTCGCGCACTGGGCGCTGAAGAAGGGCAATCGCGGCCCGCTGGTGTTGTGGATGCTGGCCACGATCGCGCTGGGCGTGACCTTCCTCGGCTTCCAGGTCTACGAATACGGCGAAGCCTACAGCGAACACCACAACCTGACGCTGGAGTCGGGTATCTACGGCTCGACGTTCTTCATGCTGACCGGCTTCCACGGCTTCCATGTGACGGTCGGCGCGATCATGCTGACGGTCATCATGCTGCGCTGCGTGAAAGGTCACTTCACGCCGCAGGACCACTTTGGCTTCGAGGCCGTGGCCTGGTACTGGCACTTCGTGGACGTGGTCTGGCTGGGATTGTTTATTTTCGTATATCTGGTTTGACGTCGGGGCGGCGGGCGCCGGCTGCTAGCGCCCGTAGATCCCGTGCGGTTGGATGACGCCGGTAAAGATGCCGAGCATCAGCATCAGAAACAGGAATACGGAAAGACCGATGCGCCACGTCAGCGCCTTGGCAGTGCGGGTGCTCTGGCCATTGTCCTTGATCAGGAAGAGCAGGCCGCTGGCCAGGCTGCCGAGGATGGCGATGAGCATCAGGACGACGAAAATTTTCGGCAGCATGCTGGCGTCTGCGGCTGAGGGCGGGGCGCCAGTATAGCGGAGCTGGCGGGGGTCGGCGAGGTGGCGGTGCGTATCGGAGATGTGGTGTTCCGCCCGGCCCTTTGGCCCACCGTCGCGACGCTCCTGCTGCTGGTGCTGCTGATATCGCTGGGTTTCTGGCAGCTGAATCGGGCCGAACAGAAGCGGGAGCTGCTCGCGGCCTACGGTGACCGGCCCGTGGATGCGCCGGTGCGGCTGGACGAGGAATTCAGGTTCGGGCCGGACTGGCGCTTCCGGCGCGCGCAGGTGGAGGGCCGCTTCGATGCCGCGCACCAGTTCCTGCTCGACAACCGCGTCCATCGGGGCCGTGTCGGGTATTTCGTGCTGACGCCGCTGCGCCTGGCGCGGTCGGGGCACGCCATCCTGGTGAATCGCGGCTGGGTGCCGCAGGGCGCGACGCGCGGGGATCTGCCGGCGCTGCCGGTGCCGGATGCCGACGCGCCGGTGACGATCGAGGGGTTGATCGACTTCCCGCCCGAGCAGGTGTTCGCGCTGGGCGAAGGCGAGGACCGCGACCCGGGCTGGCCGAAGGTGCTGCAGCGGGTGCGTCTGCCGCTGCAGGCCGAACAGCTGGGGGTGCCGCTGCTGCCGGCGGTGCTGCTGCTCGATCCCGAGCACCCGGCCGGCTTCGTGCGCGACTGGCATCCGGTGGTCTTCGGACCGGAGCGGCACGTCGGCTATGCGGTGCAGTGGTTCGCGCTGGCGCTGGTGCTGGCGGTGCTGTATCTGTGGGTCAACATCGAGCGCGCGGACGGCGCGGGCGAACAACGGGGACGGGACGCGGGATGAACGGTGGGGCGATGGAGATGGGGGCCGCGGGTGCAGCGCGAATCCGCAGGTCACGGCTGACGCTGGTCGCGGTGTTCGCGGTATTCGTCCTGCCGCTGGCGCTGGCCTGGGTGATGAATTTCGCCAGCGATTGGGTGCCGCGCGCGACCACCAACCACGGGCGTCTGGTGGAACCGGTCATCCCGGTCCATCTGGCCGGCTGGCAGGATCCCGAGGGCAGGTCCGTGGATGCGGCATGGCTGAGCGGCAAGTGGACGCTGGCCTATCGCATCGCGGGCGGGTGCGCCGACGACTGCCACCAGGTCCTCTATGTCCTGCGGCAGGTGCGGCTCGCGCAGGGCAAGAACATCGACCGCGTGCAGCGCCTGGTCGTGCTGGATGCGCCGGCGTCGCCGGCCTGGATCAGCGAAGTGCAGGAGCACTATCCGGGGCTGATGGTGGTGCAGCCGGCGTCGGCGGGCGCGGTGAGCGGGATTCCTGCGCCGGGGAAAGTCTATCTGATCGATCCCCTGGGCGATCTGATGATGGAGTACGGCGCCGACGCCGATGCGCGCGGCATGGTGAAGGATCTGGAACGGCTGCTGCGCATCTCCTATGTCGGTTGACGGGGGCGCGGCGACGCGGCGGACGACATGAAGACGGGACGGGGTGGTGAGATGGCGGAACACATCGATGCGGCGGTGCCGATGCAGGCCCACGGCCTTGCCTGGCGCGACTATGTCGGCCTGTGCAAGCTCAAGGTCGTTGCGCTCATCGTCTTCACGGCAGTGGTCGGCATGTTCATGGCCACGCCCGGCATGGTGCCGCTGCAGCCGCTGATTTTCGGTACGCTGGGCATCGGACTGGCGGCGGCCTCGGCGGCGGCGATCAATCACCTGGTCGATCACCGCGTCGATGCGCGCATGGCCCGCACCCGCAACCGGCCGTTGCCGACCGGACATGTGAATCCCTGGAACTGCCTGTGGTTCGCGCTCTCGCTGGGTGTGCTCGGCATGTTCCTGCTGGTTGCCTTCGTGAACGCGCTGACCGCGGTGCTGACTTTCCTGTCGCTGATCGGCTACGCGGTGATCTACACCATGTACCTGAAGCGCGCCACGCCGCAGAACATCGTGATCGGGGGAGCCGCCGGCGCCGCACCGCCGGTGCTGGGCTGGGTCGCGGTCACCGGCCAGGTCGATCCCCATGCCCTGCTGCTGTTCCTGATCATCTTCGTCTGGACGCCGCCGCACTTCTGGGCGCTGGCGATCCATCGCCGCAGCGAATACGCGGCGGTCGACATCCCCATGCTGCCGGTGACGCACGGCGTCGATTTCACCCGCCTGCAGGTTCTGCTCTACACCATCCTGCTGGTGCCGGTGAGCGTCATGCCCTACGCCACCCACATGAGCGGACCTTTCTACCTGGGCGGTGCGCTGGTGCTCGGTGCCGGCTTCCTGCGGCATGCGCTGCGGCTCATGCGCAGCGATGCAGCGGCGATGCCCACCTTCGGTTATTCCATCGTCTATCTCATGGGCATCTTCGCCCTGCTGCTCGTCGACCACTACATGGACTGGATCGCCCGCCTGTTCGCGTAGCCCCCCGCCCTCCCCGCCGCCGGCCTCCTGGCGGCCCCGGCGACGGGCCGGGAATAACCGGCCCCATCCCTCGTCTACACTCGGAGTTCCGTTTTTCTTTAGGCGCTTAACCGGCGGTGACCGCCCGGCACGGGCGCCGTTAGACCCTTATTCCTGTAACAAGTTTGCGCAGAACGGGACGTCATATTAGAATCTCCTGATATTTTTTCTTCGGTGCCTGGGGCCCCGCGCACCGAAACTCCAAAGCAAGAACGAGGCTTAGCTATGGCTCACGGTGCAGTCGCTGGTACGCAGCAATACAACTATGCGGTGATCCGCAAGTTCGCCATCATGGCGCTGGTTTGGGGGGTGCTGGGTATGGCGGCGGGTCTCTACGCCGCGCTCGAGCTGGCCTATCCCCTGCTGAACATGGGGATTCCGGAGATCACCTTCGGACGCCTGCGGCCGGTGCATACCACCCTGGTGATCTTCGGCTTCGGCGGCAGCGCCCTGTTCGCGACCTCCTACTATGTGGTCCAGCGCACCTGCCAGACCCGGCTCTTCAGCGACGGCTTGTCCAACTTCACCTTCTGGGGCTGGCAGGCCGCCATCGCCCTGGGCGCGATCAGCTACCTGCTGGGCTACACCCAGTCCCGTGAATATGCCGAGTTCGAGTGGCCCATCGACCTGCTCATCACCGCGGTGTGGGTCGCCTACTTCTGGGTCTATGCCCAGACCCTGCGCCGCCGCTCCCAGCCGCACATCTATGTGGCCAACTGGTTCTACATGGCCTTCATCCTGGCGACGGCCATTCTGCACATCTTCAACAACCTGGCCGTGCCGGTCGGCATGTTCACCCTGAAGTCCTACTCCCTGTTCTCGGGCGTGCAGGACGCCATGACCCAGTGGTGGTACGGCCACAACGCCGTGGGCTTCTTCCTGACCGCGGCCTTCCTCGGCATGATGTACTACTTCGTGCCCAAGCAGGCGGGCCGTCCGGTGTACTCCTACCGTCTGTCCATCATCCACTTCTGGGCGCTGATCTTCCTGTACATGTGGGTGGGCGCGCATCACCTGCACTGGACGGCGCTGCCGGACTGGACCTCCACCCTGGCCGCGACCTTCTCCATCATGCTGCTGCTGCCGTCCTGGGGCGGCATGATCAACGGCATCATGACCCTGTCGGGCGCCTGGAACAAACTGCGCACCGACCCGATCATGCTGTTCCTGATCACCTCGCTGTCGTTCTACGGCATGTCGACCTTCGAAGGTCCGCTGATGTCGTTGAAGAGCGTGAATGCCCTGTCGCACTACACCGACTGGACCGTCGGCCATGTGCATTCCGGTGCGCTGGGCTGGGTGGCGCTGGTGTCCTTCGGCTCCTTCTACCACATGATCCCGCGTCTGTACGACACCAAGCTGTACAGTCTGCGCCTGGTGTACGTGCACTTCTTCCTTGCCACCATCGGCATCGTGCTCTACATCACCGCCATGTGGGTGGCGGGCATCGGTCAGGGTCTGCTGCTGCGCGCCTTCGACGACTTCGGCTCGCTGGCCTACACCTTCATCGAGACCGTGAGCTTCCTGCACAAGCCCTATGTCGTGCGTGCGCTGGGCGGTGCCTTCTTCGTCTCCGGCGTGCTGGTGATGGCCTACAACATCGCCATGACCGTCCGCCAGGCCAAGCGGGAGGCCGCTGCGATCGAGGCCAAGCTGGCGGCCAAGATGGCTCAGGCGTAAGCACGAGGAGAACGAGACGTGAAATTCAAGCACGAAAGCATCGAAACCAACTCCGGACTGCTGATCGCCCTGACCATGGTGGTGATTTCCATCGGCGGCCTGGTCGAGATCGTTCCGCTGTTCTACATCGACAGCACCATCGAGGAGGTGGACGGCGTACGCCCCTACACCCCGCTGGAACTGCGTGGCCGCGACATCTACCAGCGCGAAGGCTGCTACCTGTGTCATTCGCAGATGATCCGTCCGTTCCGCGACGAGATGCTGCGCTACGGCCACTATTCGCTGGCCGCCGAGAGCCAGTACGACCACCCCTTCCAGTGGGGTTCCAAACGCACCGGGCCGGATCTGGCGCGCGTCGGCAACAAGTACTCCAACGAGTGGCATGTCGCGCATCTGATCGATCCGCGCGAGGTCGTGCCGGAGTCCATCATGCCCGGCTATCCCTGGCTGATGGAGCCGCTGAACTACGCCGACGTCGCCGACCGCATGCGTGCCCTCAAGGCCGCCGGCGTGCCGTACACGGAGACGGAGGAGGAGTACGACGCCAACGTCGCCAGGTTCGGTCAGCCGGTCGCCGACAAGCTGAACATCCTGCGGGCCGAACAGAATCTGGTACAGCAGGCGCAGGCGGGCAACTACGACGGCGACCAGAGCCGCCTCACTGAGATGGACGCGCTGGTGGCCTATCTGCAGGTTCTCGGCACCATGGTGGATTTCAGCAAGTACGACGAAGGCTACTTCGCGGGGTTCCGCTGAGCCTCTCGGGCTCGGCGTGAGGCGCGGGACGGTCGGGGTTCATGTCTGAACTGCTGCAATGGATCGGCCGGTTGGAGAACAGCAAGATCGTAGCGCTGCTGATCTTCTTCGTGACCTTCTGCGCCATCCTGCTCTACGTGCTGACCGGCAAGAAGCGCCGCGAGCGGCTGGAGTCGTACAAATACATTCCGTTCGCCGATGACGGGGAGTCCGGGCAGGACGACGCGGAGTCGGCGGGTAAACGCAAGGTAGACGAACAATGAGCGAAGCAAAGGCAAAGCAGCAGGGGGCGGTTCAGACCACGGGTCATGCCTGGGACGGCGATATCCAGGAGTTCAACAATCCGCTGCCGCGCTGGTGGCTGTGGGGTTTCTACGCCACGGTGGTGTTCGCCGTCGTCTACTGGATCATCTATCCCGCCTGGCCGGTCGGCGGCACCTACACCAAGGGCGTGATGAATACGATCACCTTCACGGTGGACGGCGAGGAGCGCACCACGCACTGGAATACGCGCTCGCGCCTGGTGAAGGACATGCAGGAAGGCAAGGAGGCGCTGCGCAGCAAGGAATACATGGAGAAGGTCGCCGCGGCCGACTACGATCAGATCCTCGCCGATCCTGACATGATGGCCTTCGTGCGTTCCGTCACCAAGGGGCTGTTCGGCGACAACTGCGCGGCCTGTCACGGCAGCGGCGGCACCGGGGTGATGGGCCTGTTCCCGAACCTGGCCGACGACGACTGGCTGTGGGGCGGTACGGTGCAGGATATCCAGACCACGCTGACCGAGGGCCGCGTCGGTTACATGCCCGCCTTCGGGCGCACCTTCGGCGAAGAGCAGCTCGACGACGTCGCCCATTTCGTGCTGAGTCTGTCGGGTCACGAGGTCGCCGCCGACAAGCTGGTGCGCGGCAAGCAGCTGTTCACCACGGAGGCCGGCGGCTGTTATTACTGCCACACGGCGGAAGGTACGGGCCTGAAGAGCCAGGGCGCTGCGAACCTGACCGACAACATCTGGACCATCGCCGATGTGCCGGGTCAGGCGGATCTCGAGGGCAAGATCGCCGCGGTCAAGGACGTCGTGCGCAACGGCGTGAACCGGGTCATGCCCGCCTGGCAGGGCCGTCTGGACGCCACCCAGATCAAGCTGCTCACCGTCTACGTGCACGAACTCGGCGGAGGGCAGTGAATGGGTGCCGGGTAGCCTTCCGGGCGCGGTGCGGGGCCGAACGGTCTCCGCCCCGGCGCCCGGCGCCCGGCCCCGCTAGTCACACTGATTCATGACCGGCGGTACTTCACAAGAGCTCTACCAGGCCCGCATTCCGATCTATCCGCGGTCGGTGCACGGTCGCTTCCGCACGCTCAAATGGGGCATCCTCGCCCTGGCCTACGGTGTCTATTTCCTGCTTCCCTGGGTGCGCTGGGAGCGCGCCATCGGCGTTCCCCAGGCGGTGTCCTTCGACATCGAGGCGCGCCGCTTCTACCTCTTCGATCTGGTCGTCCACGCGCAGGACATCTTCTGGCTCGCCGGCCTGCTGGTGATCGCCGCCCTGCTGCTGTTCTTCGTCACCGGCATCGCTGGCCGGGTGTTCTGCGGCTATTTCTGTTTCCAGACGCTGTGGACCGATGTCTTTCTGCTGGTCGAGCGCCTGGTGCAGGGCGAGCGTCCCGCGCGCATCCGCCTGGACAAGCAGCCCTGGAACGCCGAGAAGCTCGCCAAAAAATCCCTGACGCATTTCCTGTGGCTGTGCGTGGGCTTCTGGACCGGCTTCACCTTCACCCTCTACTGGGGCAATGCGCCGGATCTGTTCCGTGCCTTCTTCACCGGCGCCGCGCCTTTCCCGGCCTACGCGACCACGCTGTTCCTCACGCTGACCACCTACGTGATGGCCGGGCTGGCGCGCGAGCAGGTCTGCACCTACATGTGCCCGTATTCGCGTTTCCAGGGCGCCATGTTCGATCGCAGCACGCTGATCGTCGCCTACGACGAAAAGCGCGGCGAGGGCGAGAGCGGGCGCCACAAGATCGCGCGCGGCTTCAAGTCGCGCGAGGACCGTGAAGTGGAGGGGGCGGGCGACTGCATCGACTGCGGTTACTGTGTGCAGGTGTGCCCGACCGGCATCGACATCCGCAACGGCCTGCAGTACCAGTGCATCTCCTGCGCGCTGTGCATCGACGCCTGCGACACCATCATGGATTCGCTGGGATGGCCGCGCGGGCTGATCAAGTACACGTCCGAAAAGGCGCAGCAGGGCGAGAAGACCCGCCTGCTCACCGCCAAGAACGTCGGCTACGGCGTGGCGCTGCTGGCGGCCATCGTGGCGCTGGCGGCGAGCATCATCGGCGCGGTCCCGCTGGATTTCACCGTCGCCCAGGTGCGGCAGCCGCTGTTCGTGCAGCTGTCCGACGGGCGCGTCCAGAACAGCTACGAGATCAAGCTCAACAACAAGACCGACCGCGCCGTACCCTTCGTGCTGGAGATCGCCGGTCTGCCCGGTGCCGAGCTGGACATGGGGCAGATGGATCCGGGCCATCTGACGCTGCAGCCCGAACAGAGCATGCGGCTGCTGGCGCGCGTGCGCGTCATGCCGCACGGCGACGACGCCAGGTCGCGCGAATTCCGCTTCGTCGTGCGCCCGCAGGCCGATTCCGACATCCCCGTGCTCGAACAGCCGGCCAACTTCCATCTCGCGGGTCCGCGCTGAGTCATGCAGGTGCTGCTCACACTGCCCATCGGCATCGCCGCGCAGCTGCTGTTGTTCCTGCTGCTGCACAAGGCGTTCCGCATGGCCGCCAGCCCCGCCGCGCTGATCGTGGCGCTGGCGTCGGTGGCGCTGTACGTGCCTTATGCGATCCTCGCGTGGCCGGGCGCCGACGTGCTGGCCCTGCACCTCGCGGTCTATCTGCTGGTGGCCTACGCGCTCGGACTGGTCATGGGCTACCGCGCCGCAGGCGAAAAGGCCGGATTCCATTGGGCGCCGGCCGTCATCGTCGCCTTCTTCGTCGTGCTGGTGCTGTTCAACGGCGTGCTGGTGGTGGTGGCGACCCGGGGGCTGCCGGAACCGCTGGCGCGCGCCCTGCTGCCGCCGACGGTTGATCAGCGCGGTGTCAGTTCCGCCTTTCCCGGGGTGGTGCAGAACGACTTCCAGAAAAAGGAGGCGCTGTACAACGCCTACCTCGAACAGGTCGAGCGCCAGCAGGCGCGCGGCTGGACGGTGCGCAAGGGCTGGCTCGGCGAGGCCAGGGCGGGACATCCCAGCCTGTTCCAGGTCGTCGTCGCCGACCGCGACGGCCGGCCGGTTGCTGGTGCCGAAGTCGCCGGTATCTTTCTGCGGCCGTCGGATACGCGTCTGGATCGGCGGTTCGTCCTGGTCGAGGTCGCGCCCGGGCAGTACCAGGGCGAATTCTCGCTGCCCGTGCCGGGCGTCTGGGACCTCGCTCTGGAAATCCGTCGAGGCGAAGATCTCCACCAGGTCCGCGGCACCACGTCCATCGGCGACTGACGGCGGGCGCCGCGCTGCCCGTACGGCATTCCGCCCTGATACTATCTGCACATGAGCAGCACCCAGCCCGAACTCGCCAGCACCGCGCCCGCGCCAGCACCCGCGGACGCCGACAGGGGTTGCTTCCACTGTGGTCTGCCGGTACCCGCCGGCAGCCACTACCGGGTCGTCATCGACGGCCAGCCGCGCGCGATGTGCTGTCCCGGCTGTCAGGCCGTGGCTGAGAGCATCGTCGCCGCCGGTCTGGGCGACTACTACCGCTACCGCACCGCACCCTCGCGCACCGCACAGGATCTGGTGCCCGACGCGCTGCGTCAGCTCGAGCTGTACGACCGCAAGGAGATCCAGCAGACCTTCGTCCACGTGGATCCGCACGATCTGCGCGAGGCGTCGCTGATCCTCGAGGGCATCGTCTGCGCGGCCTGCGTGTGGCTGAACGAGCGGCACATCGGCCGGCTGCCGGGCGTCGTGGAGTTCAGCGTCAACTACACCACCCATCGCGCGCGGGTGAAGTGGGACGACAGCCGCATCCATCTGAGCGACATCCTGCGCGCCATCGCCGCCATCGGCTACATCGCCCACCCCTTCGATCCCGGCCGGCAGGAGGAGGTGTTCAAGCGCGAGCGCCGCCAGGCGCTGCGCCGCATCGCCGTCGCCGGCCTCGGCATGATGCAGGTGATGATGCTGGCGGTGGCGCTGTACGCCGGCGAATATCAGGGCATCGACGCCGACCTCGCCCGCTTCCTGCGCTGGGTGAGCCTGGTGATCGCGCTGCCCGTGCTGCTGTATTCCGCGCGCCCGTTCTTCCAGAGCGCCTGGCGCGACCTGCGGCTGCGCCGGCTGGGCATGGACGTGCCGGTGTCGCTCGCCATCGGCGGCGCCTTCGCGGCCAGCGTCTGGCACACGGTGATCGACGCCGGCGAGGTCTATTTCGACTCGGTGACCATGTTCACCTTCTTCCTGCTGACGGGGCGTTACCTGGAGATGATCGCGCGCCACCGCGCGGGGCAGGCGGCGGAGGAACTGGTGCGCCTGCTGCCGGCGACGGCGACGCGCATCGGCGAGCAGGGCGACGACGTGGTCGCGGTCGCCGAACTGGTGCCGGGCGACCGGGTGCGCGTCCGGCCCGGCGAGACCGTGCCCGCCGACGGCACGGTGCTGGAAGGCATCAGCTCGGTGGACGAGGCGCTGCTCACCGGCGAGAGCCTGCCGCAGGCGCGCCGCGCGGGCGATGCCCTGATCGGCGGCACGGTCAATGTCGAAAGTCCGCTGGTGATGCGGGTGGACAAGGTCGGCGCGGACACCGTGCTGTCGTCCATCGTGCGGCTGCTCGACCGTGCCCAGTCCGAGAAGCCGCACGTCGCCCAGGTCGCCGACCGCGTCGCGGCCTGGTTCACCTTCGGCCTGCTGCTGCTCGCCGGCGCGGTCGCCTGGTACTGGTGGCAGGTCGAACCGGCGCGCGCTTTCGCCGTCACCCTGTCCGTGCTGGTGGTCACCTGTCCCTGCGCGCTGTCGCTGGCCACGCCGGTGGCGCTGACCGCCGCGACCGGCGCCCTGACGCGGCTGGGCGTGCTCACCACACGCAGCCACGCGCTCGAGACGCTGGCGCGGGTCACGCACATCGTGTTCGACAAGACCGGCACGCTGACCGAGGGCCGCCTGCAGCTGACCCAGGTGGCGCGGCTGGGCACGCTCACCCGCGACCGCTGCCAGGCGCTGGCCGCGGCGCTGGAGCAGGGCTCGGAGCATCCGCTCGCCCGCGCACTGGTCGCGGCCGGCGCGGCGGGCGGGCTGGTGGCGGGCGATCAGCGCGCCGTGCCCGGAGAGGGCGTCGAAGGCCGCATCCAGGGCACGACCTACCGCATCGGTACCCGCGAATTCGCGCTCGGCCTGGGCGGCCGCGCGCCGGAGTTGCCCGAGACCCTGCGCGATGCCGTCGGCACGGTGGTGTATCTCGCCGATCCGCGCGGTCTGCTGGCGGGTTTCGTGTTCGAGGACACGCTGCGCGCCGGGGCCGCCGAGGCGGTCGCCGAACTGCGGCGGCTGGGGATCGAGGTGCAGTTGCTGAGCGGCGATGGCGAACGCCCGGTGCGGCAGGCCGCCGACACGCTCGGCATCGCGGTCGCCGAGCCGCGGCTGAAGCCGGCGGACAAGCTGGTGCGGCTGCAGGCCCTGCAGTCGCAGGGCGCCATCGTCGCCATGATCGGCGACGGCGTGAACGACGCGCCGGTGCTGGCGGCCGCGCAGGTCTCGGTCGCCATGGGCAGCGGCACCCACCTGGCCGCGGCGGCCGCGGACATGGTGCTCCTGTCGGAGCGTCTGCCGCACCTGGCCGCGGCGGTGAAGACGGCGCGTCGCACCCTCGGCATCATCCGCCAGAACCTGGCGTGGGCTCTGCTCTACAATGTGCTGGCGGTGCCGCTGGCCGCGATGGGCTGGATCGCGCCCTGGATGGCGGCGATCGGCATGTCGGCCAGTTCGCTGCTGGTGGTGCTGAACGCGCTGCGGCTGCGCGAGGCCGCGGCGCCCCGGCCGGGACGCCCCGAGGCGCGAACCGCGGCCCCGGAGTGAGGTGCGATGGACATCCTGTATCTGCTGATTCCGCTGGCGGTGGTGATCATGGTGATCGCCGTCGCCGCCTTCATGTGGGCGGTCAAGAGCGGCCAGTACGAGGACATGGAGGGGCCGGCCCACCGCATCCTCATGGACGACGACGATCCGCGCATCCCCGGGCGGGGCGATGCCGCGCCGGACGGGGATTCCGACGGGCCGGAGCGGTTGAAGGACGACCGCTCGTAATATAAGATTCCGCTAATATTTTTGGTGCCACCGAATCGTCAGGCAGGATAACCCATGTTCAGTTTCGAAAACTTCCCGATGGTCGTGATCATTGGTCTGGTCGTGATGGCCTGGCTGAGTTTCTTCTCCGTCATCCTCGCCGGCTGATCCGCCCCCCGAAATGCAGGCGGCCTCCCTAGGGAGGCCGCCTTTTTGCATCCGCCGTGAGTCGCGCGCCGCCCGGCTCAGGCCTCCAGGCTGGATCGCAGTTTCTTCATGGCGTTGTTCTCGAGCTGCCGGATGCGCTCGGCCGACACCTGATAACGGTCCGCCAGTTCCTGCAGCGTGGACTTGCTGTCATTGAGCCAGCGCGCCTGGACGATGTCGCGGCTGCGCTCGTCGAGCCGGTCCAGCGCCGAATGCAGGGCCTGCATCTCGTGCTTCTCCCAGTCCTGGGCCTCGACCTGCGCCGCCGGGTCCATGCGCGAGTCCTGCAGATACCCGGCCGGTGCGAAGTGGCGGTCGTCGTCGTCATCGTCGGCAGGGCCCTCGAAGGCGATGTCCTGACCGCTCAGGCGCGCCTCCATTTCCAGCACGGTCTCCGGCTTGACGCCCAGGTCCCGGGCGACCGCCTCGACCTCCTCGCCGTTCAGCCAGCCCAGGCGCTTCTTGGCGCTGCGCAGATTGAAGAACAGCTTGCGCTGGGCCTTGGTGGTGGCGACCTTCACGATGCGCCAGTTGCGCAGGATGAATTCGTGGATCTCGGCGCGGATCCAGTGCACCGCGAACGACACCAGGCGGACACCGACGCTGGGGTCGAAGCGCTTCACGGCCTTCATCAGGCCGATGTTGCCTTCCTGGATCAGGTCGCCCAGGGGCAGGCCGTAGCCGCTGTAGCCGCGGGCGACATGTACGACGAAACGGAGGTGCGAGACGATCAGCCGGCGCGCCGCCGCCAGGTCGTTGCCCTGCTGCAGGCGGACCGCCAGATCGTACTCCTCCTCCTGGCTCAGCATGGGTACGCTGTTGACCGCCTGGATGTAACCAGACAGGTCGCCGCCGGGCAGCGGCAGCGCAACATCTTGATTGAGGCGGGCCAGTACTTGGCTCATCGCGATCTGTCCTCCTGATTTGCCTGTTCGGCGTGGTTGAGTCTAGCACTCGCGATCTTTGAGTGCCAAATCGCGGATAGGTTCAATGCCGTGAAGGGGACAGACTCAAGTCTGTCCCCGGAAATTCGGGGGGTGAGGAGTGAGGAGAAAAGATCTTGGCCACGGAATCCACGGAACAACACGGAAAGAATTACTGGGGTAAAACCTCGGTGCATGAAGCCCGATGATCCGATTGAAGCGGCTGTGTTGCCTGAATGTCTTTCAGCACAAGCATTTTTCCGTGTTGTTCCGTGGATTCCGTGGCCATAAAGGGTTTTGCTCCTCACTCCTCACTCCTCACTCCTCACTCCTCAGCCGCCGGCAGCGTGATCCACACCCGCAGGCCGCCGCCGGCGGCGTTCTCCGCCGCGACCTCGCCACCGTGCAGGCGTACCGCCTGGCGGGCGATGGCCAGACCCAGACCGGTCCCGCCCTGATCGCGCGAGCGCGCGCTGTCGACGCGCACGAAGGGCTCGAACAGCCGCGCCAGCATCGCCTCGGGCACGCCCGGGCCGTGATCACGCACGTCGATGCGGACATTGCCGCGGCGCGCCGGATCGCGGCCCAGGGCGATGTCGATGGCGGTATTCTCCGCGGTATGCCGCAGCGCGTTGCGCACGATGTTCTCCAGCGCGCTGTGCAGCAGGGCCGGATCGCCGGTCACGTTCAGGGCCTCCCCGTCCGCCAGCCCGATCTCACGGCGCTCGCCGCGCGCCTCGAAGCGCACGTCTCCGACGACGTCCCCCAGCAGCGCGCGCAGGTCCACGGTCTCGCGCACGGCCGGCCCGGCCTGCGCCTCCAGCCGCGCCAGCGACAGCAGCTGCGCGATGAGTTCGTCGAGGCGTTCGGCCTCCCTCTCGATGCGGTCCAGCTCGCGCTGTGCGGCCTCGCCCGCGCGGCCGCGCGCCAGCTCCAGAGCGACCTGCAGGCGTGCCAGCGGCGAGCGCAGCTCGTGCGACACGTCGCGCAGCAGCGTCTTGTGCGACTGCAGCAGCTCGGCCAGCCGTTCCGCCATGCGGTCGAAGGCGCGCGCCAGATCGGCGATCTCGTCGCGGCGGCCGCCGAGCGCCGGCGCGACGCGCGTCGTCAGCTCGCCGCGAGCGTAATCCTCGGTCGCATGGTGCAGCCGCGTCAGCGGCCGGGTGAGATAGCGCGCCAGCAGCAGGCACACCAACCCGCTGACCAGCGCCGCGATCAACACCGGCAGCGCCATCGCCCGCGGCCGCACCAGCACGCGCGCCAGGGTGACGCTGTGCACGTCCGGCACCAGTCGGTAGACCCCGCCCTCCGGCGTGCGGATCTCGGCCGCCATGCGCAGCATACGCTCCCGGTCGCCGCGCGGAGGCCGCGCCAGGCGTGCCTGCAGGTGTTCGGGCACCGGGCGGCCGAGGAGGTCGCGGCCCTCGGCATCCAGCAGCAGCAGCGGCAGCACCTCGTTGCGGTCGGTGCGCGCCAGCCAGCGCCGCAGGCCCTCGACCCCGTCGCGGTCGACGGCGCTCCGGGCCTCGTCGACCAGCTTCCGCATGTACTCCCGCGGCGAGACCTGGCCCTGTTCCTGGCGCTTGTGCTCGAGGAACAGGTTCATGCTCAGCAGGGTCGCCAGCGCGAACAGGATCAGCGCGCCCCAGAACGACAGGAAGATCTTCCAGAACAGGCTGTGCATCGCTCAGGGCCTCACGTACTGGTAACCCTGGCCGCGCACGGTCTTGATGCGCTCGCCGCCGTCGGGAAGCGGGCCGAGCTTGCGGCGCAGGTTGCTGATGTGCATGTCGATGCTGCGGTCCCAGCGGCCCAGTTCACGGCCCAGCGCCTGGCGCGACAGCTCCTCCTTGCTCACCACCCGCCCCGCCGCGCCGACCAGCACCTCGAGCACGCAGTATTCCGTGCTGGTCATGGCGAGCGGCCGCTGCCCGAGCAGCACCTCGCGCGTGCCGGCGCGCAGCTCCAGATCGCCGACGCGCTGCGCGTCGCTTCCGCCCTGCCCCTGTGCCCGCCGCAGCACGGCGCGGATGCGCGCCACCAGTACGCGCGGACTGCCCGGCTTGGCCAGATAATCGTCGGCGCCCAGTTCGAGACCGAGCACGCTGTCGACGTCGTCGCCGCGTGCGGTGAGGATCAGCACCGGCAGCTGCGAGCGGGCGCGGAGCTCGCGCAGCACGTCGAAGCCGTTCTTCTTCGGCATCATCACGTCCAGCACCAGCAGGTCGTAATCCTGCGCCTGCACCTGAGCCAGCGCCGCCTCACCGTCGTGCACGGCGTCCACGGCGAAGCCCTCCGCGCCGAGATACTCGGTCAGCATCTCGCAGAGTTCCACGTCGTCGTCGGCCAGCAGGATGCGCGTCATGGCGGAATCGATCCCCGTTTTCCGGGGAGTCTGCCACAAACCCCGCCTGAGGAGGTGCGGGTTTACACAGGTTTACAGGCGGATGACGTGCCGCCCATCGCCCGGATCAGTCGATGATGTGGTGTACCGGCTGCTTGCCGATCTGCCACTCGCCGGTCCCGGGATCGTAGCGGGACACCGTGAAGACATGCCACTCGGCATCGTCGAGTTTCGGATAATCGCCCCGGTAGTAGTATCCCGGCCAGCGGGTCTCCTGTCTGAACAGCGTGTGCCGGGTCACGGACTCGGCGGTCCAGACCCGGTGATGAAGCTCCCATGCCCGCTGCAGCTGGTGCAGGTCCTCGGCCCCGAGGTGGTCGAGATCCTCCTTCAGCATGGCCAGGAGTTCCAGGCCCCGCTCGAGCAGCGGCTGGTTGGTCACATAGAAGGTGCTGATGCCGCCGACGTACTCGTCCATGATCTTTTCCAGCCGCTGCAGGCCCTGCAGCGGCGTGATGTAGCTGGGCGAGACCGTGCCGGCGACGATCTCGTTCCGGCCCACCCGGTAGTTCTCCAGCGGCTCGAAGATGATCCGTTCCAGTTCCCTGATCCGCGCCTCGTCCGGCCGCGGCGGATCGCCGGCCGTGTCCATGACGTAGCGGACGGCCGCCTTGCCCGCGATCCGTCCCTCCGTGAAGGACCCCGACGAGAACTTGTGCGCGGAACCGCCGATGGCGTCGCCGGCGCCGAACAGACCGGCGATGCTCATCATGCGGTTGTAGCCCCACTGGTAGTCCGCCGGCGCGCAGTCCTCCGGTCCGCTGGCCCAGGCGCCGGAACAGGTGGCGTGGGATCCCATGACATAGGGCTCCGAGGTGATCAGTTCGGACGGCCGCTCCTTGGGATCGATGTTCTGCGAGGCCCAGACGACCGCCTGGCCGATGGTCATGTCGAGGAAGTCCTCCCAGCCGATCTCCTCCTTCTCCCGGGTGTCGAGCACCGCCTGGGTCTGCATGTAGATGGGCCCCCTGCCCGCCTTGATCTCCTCGATCATGGCGTGATTGCGCAGACAGGTCGGCACCGGCTGCTTCTCCGCATAGTCTCCGACCAGCGCCTTGAGTTCCTCGAAGCGTGCCTCTTCGTACTTCTCGCCGTAGGCGTTGGTGGCATAGGCCTTCAGCAGCAGGAACCAGGCGCCGACGGGGCCGTAGCCGTCCTTGAAGCGCGCCAGGACGATCTTGTTCTCCATCTGCGTCATCTTGACGCCCGCGGGTATGAGCAGGCCGTAGGCGGAGGCGCTGCTCCACGGGGCGTACCAGGTCCGTCCCACGCCCTCGCCGATGGAGCGGGCCTTGTAGATGTGCGAGGCGCCGCCGGCGGCGACGATGACGGCCCTGGCCCTGAACACGTAGCAGTGTCCGTCCCGCACGCTGAAGCCGATGGCGCCGGCGATCCGGTCGGGGCGTGAGCGGTCCGTCAGCAGATGCGTCACCATGATCCGGTTGTACACCTCGCTGGCGGCCTTGCGCGCGGCCTCGGCGATGATCGGCTTGTAGCTCTCGCCGTGGATCATGATCTGCCAGCGCCCTTCTCTGAGGTATCTGCCGGTCTTCGGGTCCTTCATGATCGGCAGGCCCCACTCCTCGAACTTGTGCACGGTGGAATCGACATGGCGCGCGATGTCGTAGCCCAGGTCCTCCCGCACCAGGCCCATCAGATCGTTGCGGGCATAGCGCACATGGTCCTCCGGGCGGTTCTCGTCCCAGCGCATGCCCATGTAGCAATTGATGGCGGACAGTCCGTGCGCCACGGCGCCGCTGCGCTCGATGTTCGCCTTCTCGACCAGGACGATCTTCAGATCACGTCCCCAGTAGCGGGATTCGTACGTCGCCCCGCAGCCGCCGAAGCCGCCGCCGATGACGAGGATGTCCGCATCCACCACTCTGGTTCTTCGCGACGACAGCAGCCCCATGGCATCACCCTTGTCTGTCTTCGGCAGGCGTCAGTCTCGGCAGCGCACCCACTCCGAGCGTGTCCGGTTCGTGCGCGAGCAGCGGGGACTGCAGTGCGCCCGACGCGGGCGCCTCGTAGTCGGACGGCGGCCTGATCGAACCCCAGGGCGTGGTCCGGATGGGGAACGTGAACTCCTTCACCCGCCCGTCCCGGTAACGGATCTTCCAGGAGACGGTGCCCCTGTCCTCCTCGCGCAGCACCCTGACCTTGTGCCCCAGCGGCGCGAAATCCGCATAGCCGCGGACGTCGATGGCGTGCTGCGGACACGCCTTCACGCACGAATAGCATTCCCAGCAGAAATTGGGCTCGATGTTGTAGGCACGCCGGTAGGTCGGGTCGATGTGCATGATGTCGGACGGACAGATGTCCACGCACTGGCCGCAGCCGTCGCATCGCATCATGTAGACGAACGTGGGCATGGGAGGTCACCGTGTCGGACAGCGGGCGCCGCCGGAGGACGCCGGCAGGTCGGATGCGCCGCTCGCCTCTTCCACCCGCCGCTGGAAGGCCGCCGCCGGCTTGTAGAACATGTGGGCGAACTTGGACCACGGAACGGACACGAACAGCAGCGTGGTGAAGAAGATATAGATCCCGAAGGCCACCCGCGCCGCCAGCGCGCCGCCCGTGGCCTGCACGATCTCCCAGATCAGCGCGAAGGCGACGCTGGCCAGCAGGCTGACGATGAACAGATCCGCGCGCATCAGCCGGAACGGCGTATGCCCTTCGCGGGCCACGTCCACGCGGATGAAGAAGAAGAACCAGCAGCCGCCGACCAGGATCATCAGCGCCCCGACGTTCCACAGGACCGGCAGAATCGGCGGCGCGGGCGTGGCCGCCGTCGGATAGCAGAACACCAGCACGGCGGTCGTGATCACGTAGAACAGGAAACCGTAGAACATCAGCAGATGCGAGATCCGCCGCCTCGGATTGCAGAACTCCCCCGAGGTCGCGACCTCCCTGAGCAGCGTCCTGACGGCCAGGGAGGCATTGCCGGTCGCGCCCAGCCGGCGCGTGGCCGCGGCCTTCGCCTTCCGCCGCTGCTGCATGAAGAACCGCGCGCTGCCCTTGTGCAGCATGTCGAACAGCGTTCCGAGCGCGACCGCGACGATCATCAGGACGACGTAGCCCTGCATGACGGTCGGCGGCAGGAAGACCGCGAGTTCCGCGAAAGGGTTGCTGGTGAACATCAGAGTCCCTCCAATGTCTGCCAGTCGGTGCAGTGGCGATGCCGGCGGGGTCGTCGTGACGACGACCGCCGATCCGGCTCGGGAGATGAATCGATATCGATCCGAACGCCCAAGAAACATAGCACAGGGAGAGCGCTGTCGCCGGGATCGCACGCAGGCGACAGGGAAATCACATGTCCGAGCGCCTTCGTCCATGGGGAAATCCGGGGCCCGCGAGCGCTGCGCCGGCCCCGACACGGGCGATGGCCTTGCCGCGTGTCCGCCGGAAGGCGCATCAGCGCCGCCAATACGCGAATCGACACCTCATCCTTCGTACGACTATTTCCGTGATGCATCCATGGAAATGAATCCGCACGGGCGGGACGAGATACCGGCAAGGATGCCATTGTCCAATAAGGTACCGCCGAATTCGGCGACTCCGGGGATTCAGACCCCTCTCCCCACCTCTTCCAGCCGCTTGGCCGACACCTTCTCCGCAGTGCCCAGCTCCTGGGCGAACAGCGACACGCGGAATTCCTCGATCAGCCAACGGTAGTGCTGCAGCTCATCGGGCATCGTGCCCCGCTGGCGGGCGGCGTCCAGGCGCTGTCTGCACTTCTGCCAATGCGGCTCGACCTGCAACATGAGCGGGCGGTCCCTGGCCGGATTCTGCTGCAGGCGATCGAGGCGTTTGGTGATGGCCTTCAGATAACGCGGCAGATGCTCGAGCCGCGCGAGCGGGGTGTCGAGGACGAAGCCGGTATAGATCAGGTGCCCGAGCTGGTCGCGGATGTCGTTCAGCGCGACGAGCCAGGCGGGGGTGATCGCGCCTTTGATGCGTTTCTGGATGGCGTGGTATTCGGCAAGCGCGTCGCCGACGGCCCTGCAGACCTGGCTGCCGACCGTCACGAGCTGCCGTTCGGCGCGCGCGGCGGCGACATCGAAGCTTTCGCGGTCGCGCGGCACAGGCGCGTCGTCGGCATACAGTGCGAGCTCGGTGATGCGCTGCAGCAGATCCGCCTTCAGCTTTTCGCAGGGCCCGGCAGCGGCGTAGTGCAGGCACATCTGCTGCATGCCGGGCAGGTTCCTCTCCAGATAGCGCAGGGACTTCGCGGCGCGCTGCCGGAACAGCGCGAGCACGCCGGCGCGGTGCGCGGTGCGCGCCTTGTCGGGGGCGTCCAGCAGGCGCAGATGTATGCCGTCCTTGTCGGCGACCAGCGCCGGATAGCCGCGCAGGGTCAGGCCCTGCTGTCTTATCTCGACGAACTCGGGCAGCTCGCCCATCTCCCAGTCGGTGACATTCTCGCGCTCGTACTGTGCGGTCGGCAGGCGCTCGAAGCTGGCGACGGCCTGCCCGCCCACCTGCCGTTTCAAGGCGTCGAGATCGCGGCCCCGCGCGATCAAGCTGCCGTTCGCATCGATGATGTGGAAATTCATGGACAGATGCGGCGGCAGCTGATCGGGCTGCCAGGCGTCGGCGGGAATGTCGGTGCCGGTCATGCGCCCGAGTTGCTGTGCGAACAGCGACAGCAGTCCTCCCTCTCGTTCCGGGAGAGAGGATTCGCGCCCGAACGGAATTCGGCGTGCCGGAATCAGCGCGGACTTCGCCGCACGCGCGAAATCCGGCGCAGGCACGAAATGCCGGCGCAGGGATTTTGGCAACGATTTGATCAGGGCAACCAGCTTTTCCTCCAGCAGACCAGGCACCAGCCAGTCGAAGTGGCGCCGATCGAGCTGATTGAGCGCGGCCGCCGGCACCTTCACGGTCACGCCGTCGTCGATGTGGCCGGGTTCGAAGTGATACTCCAGCGCCAGCCGCAGGCCGTTCACTTCGATGTGCGTCGGGAAGTCTTCGGCGGTGACGCCGGCGGCCTCGTGCTGCATCAGATGATCGCGCGTGAGCTCGAGCGCATCGCGCTCCTTGTCCGACGCCTGCCTGTACCAGCGCTCGAACTGCGGGCCGCTGCAGACATGCGCCGGGATGCGCTCGTCGAAGAAACGGTACAGCAGCTCCTCGTCGACCAGCACATCGCGGCGCCGCGACTTGGCCTCGAGCTCCAGCACCTCCTCGATCAGCTTCCGGTTGTGGGCCAGAAACGCGGCCTTGCTGTTCAATTCGCCCGGCACCAGCGCCTGACGGATGAACACCTCGCGCGATTCGATGGGGTCGACGCGGCCGTAGTCGATCTTCCGGCTGGGCGTGAGCACCAGTCCGTAGAGCGTGGTGCGCTCGCTGGCCACCACATGACCGCGCTTCTTTTCCCAGTGCGGGTCGCTGTAGCTGCGCTTGATCAGGTGTCCGGCCAGGCGCTCGACCCATTCGGGTTCGATGCGCGCCACGGTGCGCGCGTAGCGGCGCGCGGTCTCGACCAGCTCGGCGGCGACGATCCACTTGGGCTGCTTCTTGAACAGCGCCGAACCGGGGAAGATGTTCAGGGTGATGCCGCGTGCGCCGGTATATTCGTGCATATCGGTCTTGAAGGCGATGTTGCCGAGCAGGCCCGTGAGCAGGGCGCGGTGGATGGGTTCGTAGCCGCCCTCGGCGTCATTGAGGCGCATGCCCATCTCGGCGGCCAGACCGTGCAGCTGGGCGTGGATGTCGTGCCACTCGCGCATGCGCACGTAGGAGATGAAATTGGTCTGGCACAGCTTGCGCAGCTTGGCCTGGGACAGGTGCTTCGCCTGTTCGCGAAAGAAATTCCACAGCTTCACGAAGCCGAGGAAGTCCGACTGCTCGTCGGCGAACTGTTTGTGCTTCTCGTCGGCCGCCTGCTGTCTGTCCATCGGCCGTTCGCGCGGATCGGGCACGGAGAGCGCCGCGGCGATGATCAACACCTCCCGCAGACAGTGCTCGTCGCGGCCGGCCAGGATCATGCGCCCGATGCGCACGTCCACCGGCAGGCGCGCGAGCTGGCGGCCGAGATCGGTGAGCCGGTCGTTCTCGTCCACTGCACCGAGCTCGTGCAGCAGCTTGAAGCCGTCGCGGATGTAGCGCGCGTCCGGCGGCTCGACAAACGGGAAGTCCTCGATGCTGCCGAGCTTCAGCGCCAGCATCTGCAGGATGACCGACGCGAGGTTGGTGCGCAGAATCTCCGGTTCGGTGAATGCGGGCCGCGCGCTGAAATCCGCTTCGCTGTAGAGCCGGATGCACACACCCGGACCCAGCCGTCCGCAGCGGCCGCTGCGCTGGTTCGCGGAGGCCTGACTGACCGGCTCGATGGGCAGGCGCTGCACCTTGGTGCGGTAGCTGTAGCGGCTGATGCGCGCCAGCCCCGTGTCGATGACGTAACGGATGCCGGGCACGGTCAGCGAGGTCTCGGCGACGTTGGTCGCGAGCACGATGCGCCGGCCCGAGTGCGGCCTGAACACCTCGGCCTGCTGGCTGGCGGACAGCCGTCCGAACAGCGGCAGCACCTCCGTCTGGGGCGGATGGTGCTTGCGCAGCAGCTCCGCGGCCTCGCGGATCTCGCGCTCGCCGGGCAGGAACACCAGCATGTCGCCCGGACCTTCACGGGCGAGCTCGTCGACGGCGGCGAGCAGCGCCTGGCCGCGGTCGCGGTCCTGTCCGTCCTCGTCCTCGGCGAGCAGCGGCCGGTAGCGGATCTCTACCGGATACGTACGTCCCGACACCTCGATGATGGGCGCGTCGCCGAAGTGCCGCGAGAAGCGCTCCGGATCGATGGTCGCCGAGGTGATGATCAGCTTCAGATCGGGACGCCGCGGCAGCAGGCGCCGGAGATAGCCCAGCAGGAAGTCGACGTTGAGCGAGCGCTCGTGGGCCTCGTCGATGATCAGCGTGTCGTAGGCGAGCAGATCGGGATCGCCCTGGGTCTCGGCGAGCAGGATGCCGTCGGTCATCACCTTGATGTGGGTGTCCGGGCCGACGTGATCGGAGAAGCGCACCTTGAAGCCGACCGCCTGGCCGACGGCCGAGTGCAGCTCCTCGGCGATGCGCGCGGCGAGGCTGCGGGCGGCGATGCGCCGTGGCTGGGTGTGGCCGATCAGGCCGTCCACGCCGCGGCCGAGTTCCAGGCAGATCTTCGGCAACTGGGTGGTCTTGCCCGAGCCGGTCTCGCCGCAGACGATGACGACCTGGTGGGCGGCGATCGCGGCCTTGATGTCCTCGCGGCGCGCCACCACCGGCAGATCGAGCGGATACTCGGGCCTCGGCAGGCGCTCGGCCCGCTGCGCGCGACGGTGCCGCGCGGCCTCGATGTCCGCGGCCAGCGCGGGCAGCCCGCGATCGACGGGCTGGCCCTTCTGCACGCGGCGCCGCAGACCGGCCAGCCGTGCGCGCAGCGCCACCCGGTCGGCGGGCATGACGTCAACGAGGGCGCTGTTCAGTTCGTCCAGGGCAGGCGGCTGCGGCATCCGCGCATTCTACCATCGCCGTGCGGCGCCAATGGCGGCCCCCCCTTGCGCACGAAGAAAACCAAAGGCCCGTTAGCCACGAAATCCACGAAAACCACGAAAAGATCCAGCTGATCACGGCACCCGATAAGGACAGCGCGCGATGCCTCATGCCACGGTCGCATGAGGTATCGCCAAAGATGCACTCGCCCCCCCGTGACGTCAGTCACGTTCGCGGGTTTCGTGGATTTCGTGGCTAACGGCCTCCCGTCACCGGCCCGCGGCGCCCTGGGCCTCGCGCCAGCGCTGCAGGGTAGGGTAGTTGCGGTAGGCGCCGCTGCGGACGTATTCGAGTGCGGTCTGCAGACGGTAGAACTTGGCCACCGAATCCAGACGCAGGATCTCGCGGCCGTGCTCGTCGAAGAACAGCAGCGTCGGGGCGTAGAACAGACCGAGCTCATCGGCCCACTCGCCATCGGTCAGCCGCCTGCCGTCCGGCGTGATCACCGGCTGGTTGCCCCACAGATTCAGCTGCACCGTCTCGAAGCCCTCGAGCTGCTCCAGGATCTCCGGCTCGGTGAGCGGACCGGTGTGCAGGACGTCGCAGGCATGGCAGTCCGGCTGCTCGAAGAACACGATCAGGGGCCGCTCGCCGGGGCGGTGCGCGCGCGACAGCGCATAGGGCGGCGGCAGGAAGAAATCGGCATAGTTCAGGCTGCCGGCCTCGAACACCATCGCCACGTCGGCGCGTGCCAGGTAATCGCGGAAGCTCTCGTTGCGGTAGTGGCCGTCGGCGACGTACTCGAGCGCGGCCCGGAACTGATAGGGCGGATAATAGCCCGACAGCCGCAGCGCCACTTCGCCCTCGGCGTCGTAGAACAGCAGCGTCGGCGTGAAGTTCACGCCGTGGCGCAGCGCGAACCAGCGCTCGCTGCCCTCGGCGCCATCGAAATCGGTGACGGTGGCATCGCCCTGGATGTCGATGCCGACGACATCGAAATAACGGCGCGTATAGGCCTCGATGTCGGCCTTGCCGAAATTGGTCTGCAGCAGCGCCTTGCAGTAGGCACAGTATTTCTGGCCGAAGTAGATCACCAGGCCGCGCTTGCCGGCCGCCACCGCCTCGCGCAGATCGTCGGCCATGTCCAGAAAGCTGAGCTTGAACCAGTCCGGATGGGTGAGCGGCTCGACCAGAGGCTGGTCGTCGAACAGCGGGTAGTCGAATTCGGGATCGAATTCGTCCTCCAGTTCGATGGGCTGATCATCGACCGCTGCACCCGACGCCGGAACGGACGGTTCGGCGGCCGGCACCGTGCCCGCCACCCACAGCCAGACGAGCAGCAGAGCCGGAAGGGCGCGTCCTGCCGCGCGCGGAGGGGGGGTGTCGTTCGTCATGGCACGATCTGCCGCCGATGAGTGTTCGCACGCACATTAGCAAAAGGTGGCGATGACTGGCAAAGCATACCGAAAGCATCCTCTGACGCAGATCAATATGTCCGTCACGCCTCCCGCAAAGGTTATCATGGTGTCGGCACGCGCCGGTTCGCGGCAGGGAATAAATCCGCCCGGACGCGGTCTACCTAGACGACCCGGCGCCGCGTGCTGTTTCGTTCTGGAACACTCACGCACCCTCGCCCGAACAGGGATCGGTGACGGTGCCGGACACCACCACCCGCTTTCCGGAGGAATTGCTCATGTCGAAGCCTGATCTGTCGCGCCGCCGCCTGCTCACCCGCCTGCTCGCCGGAGCCGGCGCGCTCGGACTGTCCGGCGCCGCGCACGCCCAGACCGTGGACCGCTCGCTGTTCGGCGAAGCCTCGCACAAGGTCGTCTACCAGCTGAACAAGGCCGATCAGGCCTACATCGACGCCATCCTGTTCTCGGCCGGCGAGCTGCTGCGCAAATACAGCGACGACGTGCGCATCGTGATCACCGTGATCGGCCCGGGCCTGCATCTGGTCGGCCGGAATCCGGAACGTCCGATCAGCAAGCTGTCGCGGCAGCGCGCCGAGAGCCTCGCCATGTACGGCGTGGAATTCCATGCCTGCGGCAATACCATGAAGTCGCTGGGCTGGACCGAGGACGATCTCGAAGACTACGCGACGGTGGTGGAGATCGGCGGCGACGACCTGATGCTCCTGCAGGAGCAGGGCTTCGCCTACATAAGCTGGTAGCGCGAAGCGGCGACAAAACCCTTTTCATCATACGTTTTCACTCGCGCGATCGTGCGGGTCCGCATGACCTGCGGCGGCGGTCGGGGCTATACTGCGGGCGGCGCCGTCAAGAGCGCCCGCCGGAAGGCCGTTGTTCGCAGTTCCGTGCCGCTGTTTCCGGTCTGGAGGCAACCACGATCAACGACAACCGAAGAGTGAGGACCATGAGGAAACCGAGGGGTTTGAAGTTAGCGGTACTGTGTCTCGGCGCCCTGTCGACGGCATCGGCATCCGCCGCCGGAGACGCCGAGGCGGGACGCACCAAGGCCTTTACCTGCATGGGATGCCATGGCGTCCCGAGCTACACCAACGCCTATCCCACCTATCACGTGCCCAAGCTGGGCGGACAGCATGCGCAGTATCTGGTCGGCGCGCTCGCCGCGTACAAGAACGGCCAGCGCGGCCATGCCACCATGCAGGCTCAGGCGGCCAGCCTGAGCGAGCAGGATATGGAAGACATCGCCGCCTACTTCGAGAGCGCCAAGGAATAAGCCGCGCCTCTGTCCATCGCATCCATCAAAGGTACGTGACATGAAAACATCCGCACTCGTCGTGCTCGGTCTCGCACTGACCGGGTTGTCGAACCTCGCCCACGCGGCCGGCGACATCGCCGCCGGGAAGGAGAAATCCGCTGTCTGCGTGGCCTGCCACGGCGCCGACGGCAACAGCACCGATCCGCAGTATCCACGCCTCGCGGGACAGCACGCCAGCTATCTCGAACGCGCCCTGCTGGACTACAAGTCCGGCGCCCGCAAGAACCCCATCATGGCCGGCTTCGCCGCGCCCCTGAGCGAGACCGACATCGCCGACCTGGCCGCCTACTTCGGCAGCCAGACGGGACTGGTCACGCCGGTGCAGGCGCGGAGGGTGAGATAGGGGCTAGGGGCTAGGGGCTAGGGGCTAGGGGCTATGCAGCTTGCTAGTCCCTAGTCCCTAGTCCCTAGTCCCTAGTCCCTAGTCCCTAGCCCCTAGCCCCTAGCCCCAATCCCGACAATATCCGACTCCCGTTGTCGCAATTTCCTTGACAAGCCGGAATTCTCTGCAAGACTCTGTGGCATTCTTCACCGTCCGGGGGAACCGACGTTGGCTGAACAGGGATTTTCCAGCCGGCAGGTCTGCCGCATCACCGGCCTCACCGCCCGTCAGCTGCAGTACTGGCAGCGGACCGGCCTCCTCTCCCCCGCACAGCGCACCGCCGGCGGCCATGCGCGCTACGGTTTCACCGATCTGATCGTTCTGAAAAGCGCCAAGCGTCTGCTCGACGCCGGTATTTCGCTGCAACGCATCCGCCGCTGCCTGCAGACCCTGCAAGGCTTTCTGCCCGAGGCCAGGGCGCCGTTGCGCGAACTGTCGCTGGTGGTGACCGGCGACATCATCCTCGTCCTCCACCACGGCGGCGCCTTCGATGCGCTCACCGGCCAGGAGTGGATCCTGCCGGTCGCCGACATCCTGGAGGAAATCGAATCGATGCAGTCGGGGGGGGAGTACCGCCCGGTTCAATGGGAGTTGTTCGACACCATGGAGGGACCGGACCAGGGATTGTGCCGTCGGAACCGGGGATAGCTGAGAGAACCATAATAAGCCAACGGGCTCGGAATGGTGTGGCGCCGGCCGCCGGCGCCGCAGCTTTTTCCGGCTGCACCGACCGTGCGTGCCGACGCTCGCACCGCACGATCACGGCGCCGCCCGCCGGCGGCGGACAACCGACATGGCCGCGCGTATGATGGGCCAAGGAGCCGATGCGATGCCCGAACCCGTTCTGCAATCCGCCTTTTCTTCCGTCAGTCAGGCCCTGACGGCCCGGTCCGGGCGCCACCGATTCTCCGATCCCGGCACAGCCGGAACCGAAATCCCCAGACTGGAAGCCGTCCGTATGGAACTGCCGGTGCTGCTGGCGACACGGCCAGACATCCCCGATGCCCAGGATCCCGACTACCTGCTGCGCGCCCTCGCCCGGCAATTGAATCTGCCCGGCGAAGGTGCCGGGGCGACCTGGTCGGTGCGGATCTGCGAGCACCCCGATGCCCTGTCCGAGCCGACCTTCGTGCTGCTGCTCGTCGACCCGACCCTTGCTGCCGTCCGCGAGGCCTACGCCCTGATCAAACGGCTCGCCGCCCGCGGCTTCCACCACATCGGCGTATTGTTCCGGGCCGGAGGCAACCTGGCCGCCGCGCGGCGCTGCCATCACCGCCTGGCCGTCGGCGCCCTGCGGTTTCTCGGCCTGTCGCTGATCAATCTCGGCGCGCTGCCCGAAACCGGACCGCACTTCGCCGCGGCCCTCGCCCATGCCGCGCACGTGGTCCATAATCAACGGAGACTGATGACCTTCACGGAAGTGCGCGCATGAGCCTGCGGATCCGCACCGTCGCGCCGCCCGGCACCGGCCGGCTGCGGCAACTGATCCTGGAATCGCTGCCGAACCTGATCGGCAACGAGGCCCAGGCGCTGCCCTCGGCCGGCAGCCTGCCGGCCGACACGCTGGTCGCCATCGACGCCGCCCAGCACCTGTGGGTGGTGAGCTTCTCCGCCGACAATCCCGGCAACGCGCTGCTCGACGGCCTCGCGGCGCGGCGCGAGATGCGCGCCCTGCTCCCCTGGCTGCGCCAGGCCGGTCTGATCAGCGGCATGGTCACCGACTGCACGCTGCTGATCCTGACGCCCACGCTGCCCGCCGGCGCCATCGAACTCTGCCGCAAGGGCGACCTGGAGTGGCGGCAGATGCGCTTCCTCGAGGTCAACGGCGAGATCGGCATCCTCACCGAACCCTGCGAATCCCTGCCGGCCGCCACCGCGCGCCCGCAACCGGCCGAACTCAAACCGCTGGACCGCGAAACGCCCGCCGCCCTCACCCCGGAGGAGGAGGCGTTCTTCCAGCATTTGTAGGGTCCCCATCCAGCGTATGATGGCGCGGTCCCGACCACCTGCCGCGCCCATGCACGACACCGCTGAACCCAGCCGCCGCGCCGTCTATGCCTGGGCCTTCTACGACTGGGCCAATTCGGCCTTCGCCACCACCGTCATGGCGGGGTTCTTTCCGCTGTTCTTCAAGGAGTACTGGAACAGCGGCGTAGCCGATACCGTCAGCACCTTCCGGCTCGGCATGGCGAACTCGGCGGCGAGTCTCGTCGTCGTGCTGTGCGCGCCGCTGCTCGGCGCCATCGCCGACCATCTCGACCGCCGCAAGGGCTTCCTGCTGCTGTTCGCCGCGCTCGGCGTAGTCATGACCGGCGCCCTGCACTTCGTCGCCGCGGGCGACTGGCAGCTCGCCGCGCTGTGCTACGGCCTGGCGATACTGGGATTCTCCGGCGGCAATCTCTTCTATGATGCGCTGCTGCTCGGCGTCGCCCGGCCCGCGCAGCTGGACCGGGTGTCGGCGCTGGGCTTCGCGCTCGGCTACCTCGGCGGCGGCCTGCTGTTCGCGTTCAATGTGCTGATGGTGCTGCACCCCGACTGGTTCGGGCTGCCCGACAAGGCCACGGCGGTGCGCGTCAGCTTCCTCAGCGTGGCGCTGTGGTGGGCCGTCTTCTCCGTGCCGCTGTTCCTGCTGGTGCACGAGGCGCGTGCGGCCGAACGCGTGCGCGCCCGCGCCGCCATCGCGCGCGGTTTCGGCCAGCTGCGCCGCACCCTGCGCGAGATCGGCCGGCTGCCGCACACCTTCCTCTTTCTGGTGGCCTACTGGCTGTACATCGACGGCGTCGACACCATCGTGCGCATGGCGGTCGACTACGGGATGTCCCTGGGTTTCCCCTCCAACAGCCTGATCGTCGCGCTGCTGATCACCCAGTTCGTCGGCTTCCCCGCCGCCATCGCCTTCGGCCGCCTGGGCGACCGCATCGGCGCGCGCGCCGGCATCCTGGTGGCGCTGGCCGTGTACATGGCGGTCACCGCCTGGGGCGCGTTCATGTCGGCCGTCTGGGAGTTCTATCTGCTGGCCGTGGTCATCGGGCTGGTGCAGGGTGGCGTGCAATCGCTCAGCCGTTCCCTGTACGCGCGTCTGATCCCGCCGGGCCGCAGCGCGGAGTTCTTCGGCTTCTACAACATGCTGGGCAAGTTCGCCGCCGTGCTGGGCCCGGCGCTGATGGGCTGGGTCGGCGTGCTGAGCGGCAGCCCGCGCATCGGCATCCTGTCGGTGCTGGCCCTGTTCGTCGTCGGCGCCGCGCTGCTGCTGCGCGTCGACGTGGCGCGTGGCATGCGCGATGCCGGCCGCCGCCCCTGAGCGGCCCTGCTACCGCAACTTCGTGAACACGAAGGCGCTGTCCCGCACGTCGGTGTGGCAGGCGTAGCAGCTCGCGCCGCCGTCCTTCACCAGCCGCTCGCTGCGGCTGTCGCCGGCGAAGGCCTCGAAGGCCCAGCCGCCGGTGTCGGCCGCGGCCGCATCGCGCTGCATCACCCCCAGCAGCTTGCGCGGTCCCTCGGTGACGGCACGGTCGCCCGCCTGAGCCTCCAGCAGATCGAACACCAGCACGGCGCCGTCGGCGTACTCGCCGCCCTGAAGGCCCTGCAGCGCGGCCGGATTGGCGTAGACGTGATGGATGCCGGCGAAGGGATCCTCCAGGGGATGCCCCGGCTCGATCACCATCGACTTGACGTGGTACCAGGCGCGGTAGCCTTCCGGATAGGCGACCTCCCCGGCCTGCAGGCCCGGCTGGATGCCCAGCAGCACCGCCCCCGACAGCAGTGTTCCCGACCACAGGGTTCTGAACATGACCATCCCTCCTGTTTTGGTTTCGAGTCGAAACCATAGGATCGGCACCCGACTTTGTCAAGAAGGTATCGAGGCGATACCATAGCGCCATGAACCCGCCCCGCATCCTGGAACTGATCGAACGCCTGGGCAACCTGCTCCGCACCGGGCAGCGCCGTGCGGGCCTGGAGGCCGGCCTGCAGCCGGTGCACCTCCAGGTGCTGGGCTATCTGGCGCGCTGCAACCGCTTCAGCAACACACCGGCCGCGCTGACCGCCTATCTCGGCACTACCAAGGGCACGGTCTCGCAGACGCTCGCCGTGCTGGAGCGCAACGGACTGGTCGAACGGCGCGCCGACCCTGCCGACGGCCGCAGCGTGCGCTTCCACATCACCCGCGCGGGCCGCGCCGCGCTGCGGCGGCTGCAGGCCGCGCCCGACTGGGAGGCCGCGCTGCGCACCCTGCCCGCGGCCCGGCGCGCGGCCGCCGAGAGCGCCCTGGACCAGCTGCTGCGCGCGCTGCAGCACGCCAACGGCCAGCGCACCTTCGGCGTGTGCCGGAGCTGCCGGCATCTGCAGCGTCAGGACAAGGGCTGGCGCTGCGGACTCAACGGCGAGGCCCTCGACGCCGACGACACGGCGCGCATCTGCCACGAACACGCCTATCCCGAGAGCGCCTGAGGCAGCGGGCCGTTCACGGGACGGCGGCTCGCACCAACTCGGCGCACTCCGCGCGAGGACTCCCCAAGTCGGTGCAGCGCAGCGTCGCCCCCGGGCCTGACGACCATCCTTATCCTCCTGACCATGCATGAGAAATCCTTCTTAAGGGCGTTTGGCATGCGGATTGCTCTTCCTCCAGCCAGACTCCCTGCATCGCCAAGACTGTAGTGTCATGAAGCTTCGCGTGCTGCTGGTGGATGAGGACGAGGACCGCAGGCGGGCCGTCGAGGCGACGCTCACCGGCGCGGGCTACACGGTCGTGGGCAGTATCGCGTCCGGGCGCGATCTCATGACGGCGATACGCCATGAACGGCCGGACGTGATCGTCATCGACGTGGATTCGCCGGATCGCGATGCGCTGGAGGATCTCTGCTGCATCGCCCGCGACGCGCCGCATCCGGTGGTGATGTTCACCCACGACGACGATGCGGAGAAGATGCGCACGGCGATCCGCGCCGGGGTCAGCGCCTACGTCGTCGGCGGTGTTTCCGGCGAGCGGGTCAGGCCGATCGTCGAGGTGGCGGTCATGCGCTTCGAACAGCATCAGGCGCTGCGCGCCGAGCTGCAGCAGGCGAAGGCCTCGCTGGCGGAGCGCAAAGTGATAGAACGCGCCAAGGGCATCCTCATGCGGCAACGGCGCTGCAGCGAGGACGAGGCCTACCGGGCGCTGCGCAGATCGGCCATGGAGCGTAACCGCAGGCTGGTGGAGGTGGCGCAGAGCGTCATCGACGCGGCCGAACTGCTCGGCTGAGACGGGCAGACGAATCGACGGTGACCGCCCGACGCGGGGCGGGACCGGAACTGCAATGACGGGCCAACGGCGGCCCGTCCCACGGACAACGGCGTCCATTGCGTCACGCACGGCGTGGCGGGATGGACGCCGTTTTTTTTTGGCCACGACAGAGGTGAAGGACATGAACAGCGACTACACAGTCAGGCTCCGCGCGACAACCGGCGCCGGTGCCGAGCGGGGCGCCGAGCGGGGTCCCGATGCGGGCCGGCGCCGGTTCATCAAGACCTGTGCCGCGGGCGCGGGCGCGGCGGGGCTGGGCCTCGTGCCGGCCCTGCGCAGTGCGGCCTGGGCGGGTGGATCGGACGCGCCGGAGAAGACCGATCTGACCATCGGCTTCATTCCGCTGACCGACTGCGCGAGCGTCGTGATGGCCGGCGAACTCGGGCTGTTCAAAAAATACGGCCTCAACGTCACCGTCAGCAAGGAAGCCTCCTGGGCGGCGGTGCGCGACAAGCTGGTGCTCGGCGAACTGGATGCCGCGCACGTCCTCTACGGCATGATCTACGGCGTGACGCTGGGCATCGCCGGCCAGAAGAAGGCCATGGCCGCCCTCATGGGTATCAATCACAACGGCCAGGGCATCACGCTGTCCAGGCAGCTCAAGGGCGTGACCGACGGCGAGACCCTGAAGAAGCTCGTCGACACCCGCGATCGCGAATACACCTTCGCCCAGACCTTTCCGACGAGCACGCATGCCATGTGGCTGTATTACTGGCTGGGTGCGCACGGCATCAATCCATTCACCGACGCCAAGACCATCACCGTCCCGCCGCCGCAGATGGTCGCCAACATGCGGGTCGGCAACATGGACGGGTTCTGCGTCGGCGAACCCTGGAACGCCCGCGCCATCGCCGACGGCATCGGTTTCACCGCCACCACCTCCCAGGCCATCTGGAAAGATCATCCCGAAAAGGTGCTCGGCACCACCCTGGAGTTCACACAGAAGTATCCCAACACGACCCGCGCCATGATGGCGGCCGTGCTGGAGGCGTCCATGTTCATCGACGACATGAAGAACCGCGAGAAGGTCGCCAAGATCATCGCCGCGAAGTCCTACGTCAACGCGCCGGAGTCCGTCGTGCTCGGCCGCATGCTCGGCAAGTACGACGACGGTCGCGGCAACACCTGGGACGACCCGGACCACATGAAGTTCTTCAACGACGGCGAGGCCAACTACCCCTACCTCTCGCACGGCGTCTGGTTCCTCACCCAGTTCAAGCGCTGGGGCCTGCTGCAGGAGAACGTCGACTACCTGGCCGTGGCCCGCCAGATCAACCAGACCGCGCTCTACGGCGAGGTCGCCGCGTCACTCAAGGTGGCCGTGCCGTCCAGCCCGTTGAAGGTGGAGACGCTGTTCGACGGCGTCACCTTCGATGCGACCCGCGCGGCCGAGTACGCCGCCGGCTTCGCGATCCATGTCTGAGCCATCCGCCGCAACGAGCAACCCGGGAGCAGCCCCATGACAGCGATCATCAACTTCAAGCACAGGAACGAGGCCGGCGCGTCTCCGCAGCGGACGCCGGAGAGCCGGCCTCCGGCCGCTGCGGCCTCGTCCACCGCCGTACCGCCGCCGGCCGCATCCGCGGCAGGGGCCGGTGCGGAGCGCCGCCCGTCCGGATGGCCGCAACGCCTGTCGGCCGCACTGACCAGAACGATCGCGCCGCTGCTCGGCTTCCTGGGGCTGCTCGCCGTGTGGGCCGCGGCAGCGCAGCATGCGACGCATCTGCCCGGACCGCTGCAGACCTGGCAGGCGGCGCTGCCGCTGTTCGCCGATCCGTTCTACGTGAACGGTCCGAACGACGTGGGCGTCGGCTGGCTGGTGCTGAACTCGCTGGAGCGCGTCGCGCTCGGTTTCGGCCTGGCGATCGCGGCGGGCGTGCCGCTGGGATTCGCGATCGGCCGCTTCGCCTTCTTCGACCGCGCCAGCGGGGCGCTGATCAGTCTGCTGCGGCCGGTCTCGCCGCTGGCCTGGCTGCCGATCGGACTGGCGGTGTTCCAGGCGGCGCACCCGTCCGCGATCTTCGTCATCTTCATCACCAGCATCTGGCCCATCGTCATCAACACCGCGCTGGGCGTGAAGAGCGTGCCCGGGGATTACCTCAACGTGGCGCGCGTGCTGCGGCTGTCCGAGTGGAAGGTATTCACGCGCATCCTGCTGCCGGCCTCGCTGCCGCATGTCATGAGCGGCCTGCGTCTCGGCCTGGGCACCGCCTGGCTGGTGATCGTCGCCGCCGAGATGCTCACCGGCGGCGTCGGCATCGGCTTCTGGATCTGGGACGAATGGAACAACCTCAACATGGAACACATCATCATCGCCATCTTCATCGTCGGCTTCGTCGGTCTGGCACTGGAAAGGGGCATGACCCTGATCGCGGACCGCTTCGACTACCGCAACGTCTGAACGGGAGCAGCCATGAACGCCATAGTGGATATCAGTCACGTCAGCATGCGCTTCGAGACCAAGGGCGTAGCGTTCCATGCGCTGGAGGACGTCGTCCTGCAGGTCGCCGCGGGCGAGTTCATCAGCCTCATCGGCCACTCCGGCTGCGGCAAGTCGACGGTGCTGAATCTGGTCGCCGGCCTGCTGGAACCGACCCGCGGCGCGGTCTTGTACCAGGGGAGGGAGATCGCCGGTCCCGGGCCGGAACGGGCGGTGGTGTTTCAGAACCACTCGCTGCTGCCCTGGCTGTCGGTGTTCGACAACGTCCACCTCGCCGTGGAGCGGGTCTTCGGCCGCACCGACGACAAGGCCGGGCTGAACGCGCGCACCCGGGAGGTGATCGAACTGGTCGGCCTGGCGCACGCCGCACGCAAGTACCCCGGCGAACTCTCCGGCGGTATGAAGCAGCGCGTCGGCATCGCCCGCGCCCTGGCCATGCAGCCGAAGGTGCTGCTGCTCGACGAACCCTTCGGCGCCCTGGACGCGCTGACGCGCACGCACCTGCAGGACGAACTGATGCGCATCACGCGCGACAGCGGCAACACCGTGCTCATGGTCACCCACGATGTGGACGAGGCGGTGCTGCTCTCCGACCGTATCGTGATGATGACCAACGGCCCGGCCGCGACCATCGGCGAGATCCTGGAGGTGGATCTGCCCAGGCCGCGGCGGCGCCTGGAACTGATGGAGGACCCGCGCTACGTGCATCTGCGCGGCGAGGTGCTGCGCTTCCTGCACCAGCGGCATGCGCGGGTGGCGTGAGGCCGGACATGACGAGATTCCGATCCATGGCCGCAAACCGCCGCCGCGCACCTCTGCTGCGGGGTGTCGGCCCGTGGCGGCAGGTGTCGGCAGCAGGGATGCTGCCGTCAAGCTTACAGGGAGGTATTCACAGCGGCCTGCCGCCGCGGCCCGACGCCCCGGCAATGGCAATCCCCGGACATCCCACGGAGCATTCCCCATGAAAGAGAAACTGGTTCTGGTCGGCAACGGCATGGCGGGCGTGCGCACGCTGGAGGAACTCCTGAAGATCGCGCCCGATGTCTACGACATCACCGTGTTCGGCGCCGAGCCCTGCGGTAACTACAACCGCATCCTGCTCTCGCCGGTGCTCGCCGGCGAGAAGACGCTGGAGCAGATCATGCTCAACGACGAACGCTGGTACGCGGACAACGGCATCACCCTGCACAAGGGCAGCAAGGTGGTGGAGATCGACCGGGCGCGGCGGATCGTGCGCGCGGCCGACGGCACCGAGGCACGCTACGACCGCCTGATCCTGGCGACCGGCTCCACGCCCGTCGTCATCCCCGTGCCGGGCAGCGATCTGCCCGGCGTGGTCGGGTTCCGCGACATCCAGGACGTGGACCGGATGCTGGCGGCCGCCCGCGAGGGCGGCCACGCCGTCGTGATCGGCGGCGGCCTGCTCGGTCTGGAGGCGGCCAACGGACTGCTCCGGCAGGGCATGACGGTCACTGTCGTGCATCTCCTGGATACGCTGATGGAGAAGCAGCTCGACGGGCCGGCGGCGGCGCTGCTCAAGCGTTCGCTCGAGGAGCGCGGTCTGGAGTTCCTGATGGGCGCGCAGACCGAGGCCATCCTCGGCATCGACCGGGTCGAGGGCATACGCCTGCGCATGGGCAAGGGCGATGCGCGCCGTCCCGGGGACGTCGTGGAAATGCTCACCGACCTGGTCGTGATGGCCGTCGGCATCCGCCCGGATACCGGGCTCGCCCAGGCCTGCGGCCTGCACTGCGGACGCGGCATCGTGGTCAACGACACCCTGCAGACCTACGACCCGCGCGTTTATGCCGTCGGCGAATGCGTCCAGCACCGCGGTGCGACCTACGGGCTGGTCGCGCCCCTGTTCGAGCAGGCGAAGGTCTGCGCCAACCATCTCGCACGGCTCGGTTATGCGCGCTACGACGGCTCGGTGACCTCGACCCGGCTGAAAGTCACCGGCATCGACCTGTTCTCCGCCGGCGATTTCAGCGGCGACGACACCACCGAGGAGATGGTGCTCAAGGACCCCGGCCGCGGCGTCTACAAAAAGCTGGTGATCGCCGGCAACCGCATCCGCGGCGCGGTCATGTACGGCGACACCCTCGACGGCGCCTGGTACTTCCAGCTCATGCGCGACGGCACCGACATCGGCGGCTTCCGCGAGAGCCTGCTGTTCGGCCAGGCGCACCTCGGCGACTCCGGGCACGGCGACGGCAACCGCGTCGCCGCCATGGCGGACAGCGCCGAGATCTGCGGCTGCAACGGCGTGTGCAAGGGCGACATCGTCCGCGCCATCACCGAAAAGAAACTGTTCACCCTCGACGAAGTGCGCGCGCACACCAAGGCCTCCAGTTCCTGCGGCTCCTGCACCGGCCTGGTCGAGGCGCTGCTGGCGCACACCCTCGGCGGCGACTATTCGCAGGCGCCGAGCCGCAAGCCGCTGTGCACCTGCACCGACCATCCCCACGACGACGTCCGCCAGGCGATCCGCGAGCAGGGCCTGAAGTCGCTGCGCGCGGTGATGGACTATCTGAACTGGAAGACCGAGGACGGCTGCCCGAAGTGCCGCCCCGCGCTGAACTATTACCTGCTCTGCCAGTGGCCCGGCGAGTACCGCGACGACAACCAGTCGCGTTTCATCAACGAGCGTGTGCACGCCAACATCCAGAAGGACGGCACCTACTCCGTCGTCCCGCGCATGTGGGGCGGCGAAACCACGCCGGCGGAACTCAGGGCGATCGCCGAGATCGCGGAGAAGTACCGCGTGCCGACCGTGCACGTCACCGGCGGCCAGCGCATCGATCTGCTCGGCGTGAAGAAGGAGGATCTCCCCGGCATCTGGGGCGATCTGTCGGCCGCCGGCTTCGTCTCCGGCCATGCCTACGGCAAGGCCATACGCACCGTGAAGACCTGCGTCGGCAGGACCTGGTGCCGGTTCGGCACCCAGGATTCGACGCGGCTCGGCATCGAGCTCGAAAAGCTCACCTGGGGCGCCTGGACGCCGCACAAGTTCAAGATGGCGGTGTCGGGGTGCCCGCGCAACTGCGCCGAGGCGACCATCAAGGACTTCGGCGTCGTCTGCGTCGACTCCGGCTACGAGCTGCACGTCGGCGGCAACGGCGGCGTGAAGGTGCGCGCCACGGATTTTCTGTGCCACGTGAAGAGCGAAGACGAGGTCATGGAATATTGCACCGCCTTTCTGCAGCTCTACCGCGAACAGGCGCACTACCTGGAGCGCACCGCACCCTGGGTCGAGCGCGTGGGCCTGGCGCATATCAAGGCACAGGTCGTCGAAAATGCGGACGAGCGCAAGGCCCTGGCCGAGCGCTTCGCGCTGTCGCAGCGCTACGCGCAGACCGATCCCTGGAAAGCGCGCGCCGAGGGCGTCGACGCCCACGAATACAGCCCGCTGAAGCGGGTCGGCTAATGAGAGAAAACCGGGATGGCCACGAAATCCACGAAACCCACGAAAGTGTTTTAAAGGCGAAACCCGGCCACGGAAAGCACGTACAGGTATAGAGCTGCAAACCCCGTCTCCGGGAGATGGTTTTTCCTCCCATACCGTTCGTGGGTTTCGTGGGTTTCGTGGCTAAAAAGGGTTTTTCCGTGCTTTCCGTGTTTTCCGTGGCAGATTTTGTGTTTCGTGGGTTTCGTGGATTTCGTGGCCATCCGCCTTTAACCCTCAACGAGGAACCGTTATGCAACAGGCAGAGCAGGCAGTACAGACCGACGACTGGATCGACGTGGGGCGGCTGGAGGACATTCCGCGGCAGGGCGCGCGCGTGGTGCGCACGCTGGACGGCGACATCGCGGTGTTCCGCACCGCCGACGACGCGGTGTTCGCGCTGCGCGACCGCTGCCCGCACAAGGGCGGACCGCTGTCGCAGGGCATCGTCCACGGGCACCGGGTGGCATGCCCGCTGCACGACTGGAAGATCCATCTCGAGAGCGGGCTGGCGGTCGCGCCCGATGAAGGCTGCGCGGCGCGCTTCCCGGTGCGTCTGGTGAACGGCACGATCTGGCTGTCGCTCACGCCGGATGCGGGCGACGCGGGCCGATGAGCGCCGCGGTGCGCACCACCTGCCCGTACTGCGGCGTCGGCTGCGGCATCCTGGCGCGCACCGGCGCCGACGGCCGGATCGGGATCGAGGGCGATCCCGAGCACCCGTCCAACTTCGGGCGCCTGTGTTCCAAGGGATCGGCGCTCGGCGAGACCCTCGACCTCGAGGGGCGGCTGCTGCATCCGGAGATCGGCGGCCGGCGCAGCGACTGGGACACGGCCCTGACGCACGTCGCCGACCGCTTCCAGGCAGTCATCCGCGAACATGGGCCCGAGGCCGTCGCCTTCTACGTCTCCGGCCAGCTGCTGACCGAGGACTACTACGTCGCCAACAAGCTGATGAAGGGCTACATCGGCGCGGCGAACATCGACACCAACTCACGCCTGTGCATGTCCTCGGCGGTGGCCGGGCACCTGCGCGCCTTCGGCGCCGATGTCGTGCCCTGCGACTACGTCGACGTGGAGCAGGCCGGGCTCGTCGTGCTGGTCGGCTCGAATGCCGCCTGGTGCCACCCGGTGCTGTACCGGCGCATCGCCGCGGCGCGCGCGGCGCGGCGCGATATGCGCGTGGTGGTGATCGATCCGCGCCGGACGGCGAGCTGCGACATCGCCGACCTGCACCTGCCGATCGCGCCCGGCACCGATGCCACGCTGTTCAACGGCCTGCTGCTGTATCTGGAACGGCACGGCTTGGCGGACGCCCCCTTCCTGTCGACCGCGGTGCATGGCGTCGCCGAGGCGCTCGCCGCGGCGCGCGCCGACGCGCCCGACATCGCGGCGGTCGCGCGCCGCTGCGGCCTGGACGCGGCGGACGTCGCGGCGTTCTATCGCCTGTTCGCAGACACGGAGCGGGTCGTCACGCTCTATTCGCAGGGCGTCAACCAGTATTCGATGGGCACCGACAAGGTCAACGCCATCGTCAACTGCCACCTCCACACCGGCCGCATCGGCCGCCCGGGCATGGGGCCGTTCTCGCTGACCGGCCAGCCGAACGCCATGGGCGGGCGCGAGGTCGGCGGGCTGGCCAACCAGCTCGCCGCCCACATGCGGCTGGACGCTGCCGCGCACCGCGAGCGGGTGCGGCGCTTCTGGGGCTCGCCCGTCATTGCGCGGCGGCCGGGGCTCAAGGCCGTCGATCTGTTCCGGGCGGTGGAGGCCGGCACGGTCAAGGCATTATGGATCATGGCCACCAACCCCGCCGTGAGCCTGCCCGACACGCGGCAGGTGCGGCGCGCACTGGCGGCCTGCGAGTTCCTGGTGGTGTCCGACTGCGTGCGCCGCACCGACACCACGGTCCATGCCGACGTGCTGCTGCCGGCGCAGACCTGGGGCGAAAAGGACGGCACGGTGACGAATTCCGAGCGGCGCATCTCCCGGCAGCGCGCCTTCCTGCCCAGTCCCGGCGAGGCGCGTGCGGACTGGCGGATCGTCGCGGACGTCGCCCGGCGCATGGGCTTCGAAGGCTTCGATTACGCGACGCCGGCCGCGGTGTTCCGGGAGCACGCGGCCCTGTCGGCGTTCGAGAACGACGGCAGCCGCGCCTTCGACATCGGCGCGCTGGCCGGCATCGACGATGCCGCCTACGCGGCGCTCGCCCCGGTGCAGTGGCCGCTGCCGCGGAGCCCGCACCGCACGGCACGGCCCTTCGCCGACCGGCGTTTCTTCACCCCCGACGGGCGCGCGCGCATGGTCCCGATCGCGGGACGGGCGCCGGCGAGCGCGACCGACGCCGACTATCCGCTGGTGCTCAACACCGGCCGTGCGCGCGATCACTGGCACACCCTGACGCGCACCGGCAAGTCGCCGCGCCTGTCCGCGCACAGCATCGAACCCTGCGCGGAACTGCACCCCGACGACGCGGCGCGCCACGGCATCGCCGACGGCACTCTGATGGAGGTCTCCAGCCGGCAGGGGACGGCCGTCGTGCGCGCCCGCGTCGCTCCGGAACAGCGGCCCGGCAGCCTGTTCATCCCCATCCACTGGAGCCTGCAGTTCGCCAGCCTGACATCGGTGGACTGCCTGGTCGGCGCGCACACCGATGCGCTGTCCGGGCAACCGGAGTTCAAGTACACGCCGGTGCGCATCGCGCCGCATGCGGCCGCCTGGCACGGCTTCCTGGTCACGCGCCGGCGATTGGCGCAGGCGCCCGCGCCGTACTGGGCCTGCGCGCGCGGCCGCGACTGCTGGCGCTATGAACTGGCCGGCGACGCGGCGCCCGCGGACTGGGCCGCACGGGCGCGCGCGCTGCTGTGTGGCGGGAGTGACGAAAGAAATGGCGAATGGCTGGAGTTCAGTGACCGCACGGCAGGCCGCTACCGCGCCGCGCGCCTCGTAGACGGACGCATCGAGGGCTGTCTATTCGTCGGACCGGACATCGACCTGCCGTCGCGCGACTGGCTGATGCGGCTGTTCGCGGCCGGGCCGCTGGATGCCGCGCAGCGCGCCCGCCTGCTCAGCGGCCGGCCGCCGTCCGGTCGGGCCGACGGCGGGCGCACCGT
>JAJJPM010000130.1:0-12650 GCA_032907525.1 Gammaproteobacteria bacterium | reverse complement strand
ACTAGGGACTAGGGAATAGGGAATAGCGAATAGGGAATAGGGACTAGTTAAGCAGCCAGCATGTATCTGCTAGCCCCTAGCCCCTAGCCCCTAGTCCCTAGCCCCTAGCCCCGACCGCGGTACACACGCACCATCTCCGGCAGCACATCCTCGAAGCGGTACCGCGGCTCGAAACCCAACAGCACCCCGGCCTGCACCGAACGGTAGCAGGCCGAATCCAGCAGCCGCGACGCGAGCGTGCCGTTGAACGGCAACGGCCGGCGCAGCAGGCGTTCGCCGACATCACCGATCCGCCCCAGGGCACGCAGGACACCGGCCGGCAGCGTCCACGCCGGCACCGGTTTTCCGAGCGCGGCTGCCATCGCCGTATAGATGCGCCGCGTCGAATAGGCCTCGCCGTCCTCGACGATGCACACCTGGCCGGCGGCCTCGGCGCGCGCGCCGGCGGCGAGCAGCGCCGTGACCAGATCCTGCACGCTCACCATGGAACGCACGTTGTGCGTCTCCGGCACGGGCGGGAAGCGGCCGCGGTCGATGGCGCGCAGCATGGCGGCGAGGTTGCCCTTCACCCGCGGACCGTACACCAGTGCCGGACGCAGCACGCTGATCTCCACACCCGCGCGCGCACCCGCCCCGAACAGCCAGTCCTCCGTCTCGCGCTTGATCCGGCCGTAGGGGTCGGCCGGCAGGCGCGCACTGTGTTCGTTCAGGCATTCGTGTGCGTCCTCGCCGCCGGCCTTGACGCTGCTGACGAACACGAAACGGCGCACGCCGGCCCCGGCCGCGCAACGGAACAGGTTCCGCGTGCCTTCGAGATTGATGTGCCGGTGGCGTTCCAGCTCCGCCGGGTCCGGCGCGGAGACGGCATGCGCATAGCCGGCGAGATGGAAGAGCGTATCCACGCCGTCCAGAAAGCCCTGCAGCGAGGCCGGGTCGGTCAGGTCGCCGCAGTGTCGGACGGCATTTTCGGGCAGCGCCGGCAGCGGCCGGCGCGCGAGCAGCCGCAGCGGGACGGCGCGCGCGGCCAGTGCGCGCAGCAGCTCGCCGCCGACGAAGCCGCTCGCCCCGGTCACGGCCGCCGTCCCGCTGCTGCGCCCGCCCGTCGTCACGTCCGTCGCATCCCGTGCGCGCCTCAGAGCAGATCCGCGAGCAGCGTCGCGATGCCCAGGAAACTCAGGAACCCGACCACGTCCGTGACCGTGGTCAGGATGATCGACGAGGACTGCGCCGGATCCTGGCCGGTGGCCGTCAGCGCGATCGGGATAGTCGCGCCCGCCAGGCCGGCCGCGGCCATGGACACCACCATGGCCGCGCCGATCACCAGGGCCAGCCCGCCCGATCCGCTCCACAGGAAGACGCCCAGCGCCGTGGTCAGCGCGATCAGGACGCCGTTGACGGCACCGGTGCTCACTTCCTTGGCCACGACACGCAGCAGATGGCGCACGCCGATCTCGCGCAATGCCAGACCGCGCATGGTGACGGCGAGCGCCTGCGCACCGCTGTTGCCCGACTGTCCTGCGACCACCGGCAGCAGCACGGCCAGCGCGGTGAACTTGGCGATGGTGTCCTCGAACAGCCCGACCACGGCCGCGGCCAGGAAGGCAGTCAGCAGGTTGATCTGCAGCCAGGGCAGGCGCTTGCGGACCGCGAAGCCGACGCTCGACAGGGCGCGCTCGTCGCGGCTGGCGCCGAACATGGTCTGGATGTCGGCGCTGCTCTCCTCCTGCACCGCCCCGAACAGCTGGTCGTGGTGGATGACGCCCACCAGCCGTCCCTCGGCATCGGTCACCGGCACGTCCGAGAACCCGTGGCGGCCGAGCGTCTCCAGCAGCTCGTCGCGCGGATCGAGCGCCGCCACCGCGAGACGCACCGGCCGGGCGACGGCGTCGACGGGATCGTCGGCATCGGCGAGCGCCAGCGCCTCGATCTCCACGACGCTGCGCAGGCGGCGCTCACGGTCGACCACGAACAGGTGATGGGTGAAGCGCGGCTTGTGGCGCCGCAGGCGTTCCAGGGCGTCGTGCACGCGCATGTCGCCGCGCAACGTCACCGTGCGCGGATCCATCAGACTGCCGGCACTGTCGGGGGGATAGGTCATCAGCCGGCGCAGATCCTGGGCATCCGTCGGCGGCAGGCGCGCGAGCAGCGCGGCGCGGCGCGGCTCGTCGAAGCGCCGCAGCAGGCCGGCGGCCGGCACCGGATCGAGGTGCGTCAGGAGATCCACCAGATAGCCGTGGTCGGGCTGCGCCAGCGCGGCCTCGGCGACGGCCTCGGCGCTGTCGGGCGGCAGCCGCTCCCAGAGCGCGCGGGCCTCGGCGCCGGACAGGCTCTGCAGGAGCTGCAGCGCCGCCGCGGGCGCGAGCCCCTCGACATGGCGTGCGACCTCATCGGGGAAGCGCCGCGCGTAGGCGTGGCCGATAGCGGCCGCGACCCGTTCCGGGATGGCCGCCTCAGTCACGCCGCGCCCCGCGGCGGTGGAAGAGATCGAACACGGCGAGATTGGCCGAGGCATAGCCTTCGAGCAGCGCCAGCAGCATGTCCAGCGCCCCGCCGGCGGCGGAACGCGGCGTCGCGGCCGGCCGCCGCTCCCGCAGCCGCTCGCGGTGGATCACCCCCACCAGCCGGCCGCCGCCGTCGACCACCGGCAGGCGGGTGAACCGCAACCAGGCATCATGGTCGGCGACACCGGCGATGCGGGCATCGGCCGGCAGGCGCGCGATGGGACGCAACGGCAGCGAGCCCAGGCGGCTGGCGGCATGGGCGCGGTAGAGGTCGCGCAGGGACAGCACCCCCAGCAGCCGTCCTGCGGCGTCGGTGACATGCAGATGGCAACCCGGGTCCTCGTACGCCTGCGCCAGCGCCTCCAGGGCCTGCGCGACGGTGGCGTCCTCCCTCAGGCTCAGGACGTCCACCTCCATGACCTCGGCCAGGGTGTCGGCGAGCCGCTCCAGGCCCTGGCCCAGGGCGGCGGCGCGGCGCGGCGGCAGGCCGGCGAGACAGGCCGCCCGGGCGGCGTCGTCGGTCAGGCGCGCCACGATGTCGACCGCGTCGCGCAGCGGCAGGCGCTCCAGGATCGCGGCCGCGCGGCCGGGGGGCAGACGTTCCAGGGCACGGGCGGCCGACGGACGCGGCAGACGCCGGACGAGCGCCACGGCGGCGGCCTCCTCCAGGGCCGCGAGGGTGGCCGCGATGTCCTCCGGCGGCAGGCCCTCCAGGGCGGCGGCCGCGGCCTCCGGGTGACGCTCGAAGAACTGGCGTGCCAGCGTCTCACCGATCGGCACGGCGCGCCCCCTCGGCCGGCAGCGCGCTGGCGTGCAGCTCGAACAGATGCGCCGGGACGCTGTACTCGCCCTGTTCGCCCTGCAGCCGCACGTCGGTCGCCGTCACCTCCAGCACCACGCCCTCCATATCCTGGATGCGCAGGTACTGGCCCGCCTGGAGCCGCGGACGCAGATTGCGCGCGGCGATGAGATTGCTGATGAAGTGGCGCGCCCCCAGCCCGAAGGCCAGCGCCGCGCCGCCCAGGACGGCGGCGACGAACACGGTCAGGATGCTGACCAGGAAGCGCACCTCGATGCCGATCTGGTCCGCGCCGATGAGCAGGGCCGTGCCGAGGATGGCCAGCTGCACCGCCCGGCCGATGAACTCGCTCTGGCGGATGTCGGCGGACTCGGCGGTGGCCTCGACCAGGTCGCGGGCCAGATTGCCGATCAGGACGCCGGCGATGAGGATGACGATGCCGGCCACCAGGGCCGGCACGTAGGCGACGACCGCCGCGAGCCACTCGGCGAACACCTTGATGCCGAGGATCTCCGCGGCGGCCGCGAGAAAGAACAGCATGACCAGCCAGAACACCAGGCTGCCGACCACCTTGCCCGAAGGCCGGCGCAGGGAGGTTCCGGCCGGCAGCGGCGAGCGCGTCACCAGGCGCTGCCAGAGGCGGTCCGCGCCCTGCATGAGCCGCACGCTCAGGGCCTTCAGCAGGCGCGCCACCAGCCAGCCGGCGACCAGCACCGCCGCGGCGGCGAACAGACTCGGGAGATAGCCCAGCAGACGCTCGATCAGCAGGGCGCCGCTCTGGCGCAGCTGCTCCGCCCAGGCTGCATAGCTGTCCATGACACCCTCCCGATCACGCCTCTCGGCCGCCGCCCAAGCTTATCGCAACTGCGGGCGCCGGGGCGCGGTGGCCGGGCGCCCGCTCCGCCGGTTCAGACGTAACGCGCCTCGGCGACCACCGGCGCGCCCTCCTGCTGCCAGCGCGCGAACCCGCCCGCCAGGCTGTAGACGTCCTTGAAGCCCATCTGCTGCAGGGTCAGCGCCGCCATGGCGGAACGGCCGCCGGTCGCGCAGTACAGCACCACCGGGCGCTCGCGCGCCGCCACCAGGGTCTCGACGCGCTTGGGGTAATTGAAATCGGCGGCGGCCTCGAGGATGCCGCGCGGCACCAGCAGTGCGCCCTTGATGTGTCCCTGCTCGTGCTCGCTGGATTCGCGCACGTCGACCAGCAGCAGCTCGGGCGACTGCGTCAGCATGGCCTGCAGGCCGGCGGGATCGACCTCCTTGATCTGAGCGCGCGCGGCGGCGACGAAATCCATCAGGGACAGCGGTCGGGAACTGCTCATGGGACACCTCGTGGTACGGCGATCGAAACGGCCGGCCATTATCCGAGAGGCGCCGGCGCGGGTCCAGCGCGCCGACCCGCCTCCGCGGGGAACGGCGTGGTTGCAATGTCGCCGGCCGCGGGGAATGATGCGCGCAATCCGGGCACGCCCGCCGTCACCCACCGCACATCCGCCGATGCCCGAACCGATGCACGGTCTCTTTCTGCACTGCCGCGCGGGCTTCGAATCCGAATGCGCCGCCGAGATCCAGACGCGCGCCGCGGCATTGGACGTGGCGGGCTGGTGCAGAACCAAGCCGGCCTACGTGGTCTTCGTCGTCCCGCAGGCCGCGGACGCCGAGCGGCTGCAGCGGGAGCTGTCGTTCGCGACGTTGATATTCGCGCGGCAGTGGTTCCGCATCGTCGCGCTGGTCAACGATCTGGACATCCAGGACCGCGTCCGCGGCCTGGTGGCCGCGCTCGCGGACGACGTGCCCACGGCCTGCGGGCTGTTCCTGGAGACCCCCGATACCAACGCCGCGAAGGAACTGCAGCCACTGTGCCGCAAGCTCGACCGACCGCTGCGTGCCGCGCTGCAGGGGGCCGGCCACCTGAGCGACGCGCCCGGCGCGCGGACCGAACGGCTGCACGTCTGCCTGCTGGCGACCGTCGCCGCCTACGTGGGCGTCGCGCCGATCGCGAACAGCAGCCCCCATCCGATGGGCATTCCGCGGCTGCGCTTCCCCAAGGGCGCGCCCAGCCGGTCCACGCTGAAGCTGGAAGAGGCGCTGCTCACCTTCCTCGACGCGCAGGAGCGCGCGGCGCTGCTGCGCCCGGGCATGCGCGCCGTCGACCTCGGCGCGGCGCCCGGCGGCTGGACCTGGCAGCTCGTGCGGCGCGGCCTGCGCGTCACCGCCGTGGACAACGGCGCCCTCGCGCCGGCGCTGCTGGACAGCGGCCTGGTCGAGCACCGCCGCGAGGACGGTTTCCGCTTCCGTCCCGGGGAGCCGGTCGACTGGATGGTCTGCGACATCGTCGAACAACCGGCGCGCGTCGCCGAACTGGCCGCGCGCTGGCTGGGCGAGGGCTGGTGCCGCTACGCCGTGTTCAATCTGAAACTGCCGATGAAGAAACGCTATCAGGAAGTCGAGGAATGCCTGGCGCGGGTGCGCGCGCGCCTGGAGGCGACCGGCAGACCTTTCCGCCTCGCCTGCAAGCAGCTCTACCACGACCGCGAAGAGGTGACCGTGTTCGCGGCCTCCGGCGCGTGACGCGGTTCGCCGCAGCGGACTTCCGTCAATTCCCCCGCCGTCTGTGGCGAATGATGCGGCGTGTGCGGCATCTCACGGAGCCGCCGCGGCCGCTGTTTCGGCAAGTGAATGATTCCACACGACCCGCCGATTGGCATCGGTCTTGCGCCTATTCTCGATAGTGGCAGGCGGAGGTCGTCATGATCAGTGTTCTGGCAGAGGCCGATTCCGATCGGGTCAGTATCTGGCTGCAGGCCGACCGCGCCCTCGGCTGGGCGGAGAATGCGCGCCATCTGCGTCTGCACCTCCTGTTCGCGCTGGCTCTGGGCTCCGGCTTCGTTTATCTGGGCCTCTGGCCGATCGCCGTCTACCTGCTGCTCACCAGCGGCCTGCTGGCGACGGCCTCCTGGTGCGCGCAGCGCCGCCTGGCCTGGCGGGAGTGCATCACGATCACGCGGGAGCGGATCCGCGTGCAGCGCGGGCGCCGGCAACCTCAGCAGGAGCAGTGCTGTGCGCGCACCTGCGCGCGCCTGCGCATCCTGCGCGGCGCCACCCCCTGGCACGAACCCACCGTCCTGCTGGACTGCGCCGGCCGGCGCTGGGAACTGGGTCACGACCTGGGGGCCAGCGAACGCCGGCGCCTGGTCCGGCTGCTCGGCGCGGCCGGGCTCACCGAGTCCCGCGCGACGACCGAAACATGGTGACCACCTCGTAGAGCAGGCCGCTGAAAGCATTGAAGCGCGTGACGCGGAACACCAGCTGCCGCGGCGACATGCGCCGCCGCGGTACGCGCGCCTCCTCCAGCCGCGGCAGGAACACGGCCGCCACCACGCCGCGCAGCACGGCGGAGGCCGCGAAGGCCGCCAGCAGCATACTGCCCCAGTGCCACTCGATGCCGAACAGCACGCCCTGCTGCGGCAGGGTACGGATCAGCAGCGCGCCCAGCATGCCGCCGCCGAACACCGCCATCGCGGTCAGCACATTGTGGACAGCCATGTAGCGCGAGCGCCGTTCGCTGGGTACGAGCTCGTAGAGAAAATTGCCGACACTCAGGCTGAAGCCGGCCCAGCACAGGCCGGAGATCACCTGGATGCCGAGCAGATACCAGAAATTCCCCGACACCAGCCACAGCGCCGGCAGCACCGGAATCATGCTGCCGGCGGTGATGAGGATCAGCCGGTTGCCGAAGACGTCGCTGATCCGCCCCCAGGTGTTCAGGGTGAGGAACTGCACCAGCACAGCCGTTCCGGTGTTGGCCATGAACTGCAGATAGGAGAACTGCAGGTCGCGCAGCATGTAGACGGCGAAGAACGGCGCCGCCACCGCGACGGCACCCTGCATGGCGACGATGAACAGCGTGAAGCGCCAGGCGTGAGAATCCCGCAGCCGCCCGACGCGCGGCGCCGGAACGTCCGCCGCCGCCTGCTGCACCGGTTCGTGCATCCGGCCCAGATGATAGACGGACACCACTCGCGCCAGGGCCGCGCCGGTGAAGATGCCGAGGAAACCGAGCAGCGTCCACTCCCAGCGGGCGAACAGATGCAGCACCAGGCCGCCCGCCACGAGGGCCAGGAATGCGGTCATCGTCGCCAGGCGCGTGCGTCGGCCGAAGTAGCGGCCGCGCTTGCGCTCGGGCACCAGATCGCCCATCAGACCGATCCACGGCGGCGCCGCGAAATTGCCCATCGCGTGATAGAGCGTGACGCAGGCGATCAGCAGCGGCACCGCCCGTTCCGGAAACAGCAGCGGCAGCGCCATCAGCGGCAGCCATGTCAGGGCCTGCATGCCCGCGCCGAACATGATCAGCGGCTTGCGCCGCCGCAGCCGCTGCACCAGCCAGGCCGACAGCAGCTGCGCCAGCGAGCCCAGCAACGGCGGCAGCGTCGCCAGCAGCGCGACCTGCGGGGCGCTCGCCTTGAGGAACAGGGCGAAGGCGGAGAAATAGGTCTCGCCGCCGCCGGACATCGCGGAATAGGCCACCCCGTCGCGCACCGAGTGGCGCAGCGTGCGGTCGACGGCAGGATCCTTGGAATAGCGCATGTGTCTCCACGGGCGGCGCGGGCGGGCGCCATTATGGAGCGGCCCTGGAGGCAATACGAGACCCGGAACGGCCGGAGCGATGACAAGGGGGGACAGAGCGGTGACAAGGGGACAGACTTAAGTCTGTCCCCGTCTATGCTAGGCGGTAACCGCCAGCGGCGGCACGTCGCCCGCCGACGCGACGACACGATTGCCGCCCGCGTGCTTCGCGAGGTAGAGCGCGCGGTCCGCGCGCTCCACCAGTTCCGCGGGGGGCAACTCGCCGAAGGGCACCAGCGCCGCCACGCCCAGGCTGAGCGTCACCCGCCCCGTGGCCGGCGCCGCCGGGTGCTCCAGCTCGAGCCGCTCCACGGCGGCGCGCATCTGCTCGGCGAGGTGCCGGGCGCTGGCGAGATCCGTATCCGGCAGTACCACGGCGAATTCCTCGCCGCCGTAGCGCGCCACCAGGTCCGCCGGGCGCACCGCCTGGCGGGCGAGCGCCGCCGCCACCTGCCGCAGGCAGTCGTCGCCCGCCTGATGACCGAGCGCGTCGTTGTACGCCTTGAAGGCGTCCAGATCGGCCATGATCAGCGCCAGCGGGGACTGGCTGCGGCGGGCGCGCCGCCATTCCATGTCCAGCGTGCGTTCGAACCGGCGCCGGTTGGCGATGCCCGTCAGCCCGTCCTGGTGCGCCCACGCCTCGAGCACGCGCTGCTGCCGGCTGCGGTCCAGCAGCACCAGCAGCTGTCCGAACAGGGCGAGCAGCACTGCCGTGCCGCCGACGACCTGCAGTGCATAGCGGCGGACCGCCGCCTCGACGCCCCGCAGATCGATCTCCAGCTTGAGACGCGCTGCGCGGGCGTAGCCATAGGCGATGTCCTGCGACAGCAGCAGACGGTCCGCGGCCCGGCCGCCGGCCGATTCGGCGCCGTAGCGCGCCAGCACGAAGCCGTCGGGCGTCTCCACCGAAAGATGAACGGCGTCGGCGTGCTGTTGACCCCAGCTGTCCACCAGCAGCTCGACGAGGTGGTACTGCTCGCTGGTCAGCGACTCGGTGATCAGCCCCGCCAGAAATCCGAGCTCGGCCTCGGCCGCCTCGCGCTCACGGGCGTGCGCCTCGTGATATTCGCGGCTGATCAGCAGGGCGTCCGCGACCAGGACCAGCACCAGCAGCAGCGCCAGTGTCGCCCAGTAGAGGTCGCGGTGACGGCCGGCGAGGTAGCTGGTCATGGCGCACCGTCGTCGTCCGGCGGGCCGGCCACCGTGGCGCCGCGCTCACCGAGCAGTTCGCGCAACGCCGCGTAATCGCCGGGATCCGCATCGACGATGCCGGTGACCTCGGGGCGGATCGCCCTGAGCGCGGCGCCGCCGGATTCGCTGTCGCGCAGCCCGCGCAGGAGCTCGCGCAGGCGCGTCACCAGTGCCGGCGGAAGACGCGTGCTGGCGACGAACAGTTGTTCGGGAATCGCCGGCGTTACTGCGATCGCGCGCAGCCCGCGCGGCCGGTAATGCTCGAAGACCTCGGCGCGCGCGGCGCCGGCCGCATAGTCGCCCGCCAGCACGGCCAGCGCCACGTTGTGCGGACTGCCGAGAAACCGGTAGCCGCCCAGATCCTGCAGATCGACGCCCGCACGCCGCAGCAGCTCGCGCGGTACCTGGTAGCCCGTCGCCGAATACTCGTCGGCGAAGGCGAACAGGCGCCCCCGCAACTGATCCAGACCGCGGATCGGCGCATCCGAACGCACGAAGATCACCCCGTGAAATGCCGCGCGACCGTCCACCTCGAGACGGCCGAGCAGCGGACGCGGGCCGTACCGATCGACCAGCATCAGATAGGCGGTCGGCGTGAGGAAGGAGATATCCACGAGGCCGCGCCCCGTGTTGTCGATGTGTTGCGCGTGACTGTGCGCGATGCGCAGCCTGACCTGAAGACCGAGACCTCCCGTGAGGTGCTGCGCGAGCGGCTGGAACCGCGCCTCCAGCTCGGTCGCGGCCAGGTAGGGAGGGAGCTCGAGGACGAGCAGGTCCGCATCCGGCGCGGCCGGCACGGCAAGCGACCACAGCCACAGCCCCAGCGCGACCACACCCTTCGCATACATCCGCATCATGGTCTTGCATACCTCGGCCTGTGACCCAACCCGGCAACGCATCCTGCGACTGGCATGGCGGTCTGACCGGCAGCGAAAGACCGCAGTAAAAAGGTAGTTGAGCCACATCTATGCGGCAACCGTTCCGCTATCGACTCCGCCAGGGAACGTGCGCTTTTCCGGCCGGACCTTCCCTTTTGCGGCACGCGTCACAGTAGCGGCGGGGCGGCCGACGCGGACATGGCCCGGGGCGGCAATGCCCGCCCGGCGAGGGGCGCATGCTACACTTGGGCGCCCTTGCCGGCCGCCCGGTATGCGATGCCATGACCACCGCACTGTCCCTGCACAACCTCCGCAAAACCTACGCCAACGGCTTCACCGCCCTGAAAGGCATCGATCTGGACGTCCAGGAGGGCGACTTCTTCGCCTTGCTCGGCCCCAACGGAGCCGGCAAATCCACGGCCATCGGCATCGTCGCCTCGCTGGTCAACAAGAGCGGCGGCACGGTCGAAGTGTTCGGCCACAACCTGGATACCGACCTCGCCGCCGCCAAGAGCTGCCTCGGCCTGGTGCCGCAGGAATTCAACTTCAACGTGTTCGAGCCGGTGGTGGAGATCGTGGTCAATCAGGCGGGCTTCTACGGCATACCGCGTGACGAGGCGTCCCGGCGCGCGGAGCACTGCCTCAAGCAGCTCGGCCTGTGGGACAAGCGCCGCGAGATGGCGCGCAGTCTGTCCGGCGGCATGAAGCGCCGGCTGATGATCGCACGCGCCCTGGTGCACCGCCCGCGCCTGCTGATCCTCGACGAGCCGACCGCCGGCGTGGACATCGAGATCCGCCGTTCCATGTGGGAGTTCCTCAAGCGCATCAACGCCGAAGGCACGACCATCATCCTCACCACGCATTACCTGGAAGAGGCCGAGAGCCTGTGCCGCAACATCGCCATCATCGACCAGGGCGAGATCATCGAGCACACCAATATGAAGCAGCTGCTCGGCAAGCTGCACGTGGAGACCTTCGTGCTGGACCTCAGGCGCCCGGTGGCGGTCTGCCCGGACATCCCCGGCTACGTGCTACGGCGCCTGGACGACACCACGCTGGAGGTGGACGTTTCCAAGGACTGCAGCATCAACGACCTGTTCATCGCGCTCTCCGCCCAGGGCATCGAGGTGCTGAGCATGCGCAACAAGACCAACCGCCTCGAGCAGCTGTTCATGAACCTGGTCGACAGCAACGACGCCCAGCGGGCCCACGCATGACCCCGTATCAGAAATACATCGCCTTCAAGACCATCCTGATCCGCGAGATCCTGCGCTTCATGCGCATCTGGATCCAGACCGTGCTGCCGCCGGTCATCACCACGGCGCTGTATTTCATCATTTTCGGCAATCTGATCGGCTCGCAGATCGGCGACATGGAAGGCTTCCGCTACATGGACTACATCGTGCCCGGCCTGATCATGATGGCGGTGATCACCAATTCCTACGCCAACGTCGTGTCGTCGTTCTACGGCTCCAAATTCCAGCACAACATCGAGGAAATGCTGGTGGCGCCGCTGCCGAACTATCTGATCGTCAGCGGCTATGTGGCCGGCGGGCTCGCGCGCGGCATCACGGTGGGCGTCGCCGTCACGATCACTTCGCTGTTCTTCTCCGACCTGCGCATTCACGACTTCTGGGTGGCCGGCAGCGTGATCGTCCTGACCTCGATCCTGTTCTCCCTGGCCGGACTGATCAACGGCGTCTACGCCAAGAGCTTCGACGACATCTCCATCATCCCGACCTTCGTCCTCACCCCGCTGACCTATCTGGGCGGCATCTTCTACAGCATCTCCATGCTGCCCGCGTTCTGGCAGAAGGTGTCGCTGATCAATCCCATCCTGTACATGGTCAACGCCTTCCGCTATGGCATCCTCGGCGTCAGCGACATCGGCCTGTGGTCGTCGTACGCGATCATCCTGGGTTTCATCACCGCCCTGTTCGCGTTCAGCCTGTATCTGCTGAACAAGGGGCATGGCATCCGTACCTGATACCCGGCAAAACCCGCCCAAAAACAGCCTCTGCGGAGATTAGGCCGGCTATTCTCCGCACATTATGCGGAGATTATCTTGCCCCCGCGGCGAATACGGGCCACCATCTCCGCAGGATGTGCGGAGAATAGACACATGTATATATGGCAACGCCCGGACTGGCCCGCCTTCACCTGGGACGAAACGCGCCTGGCGCAGCCGCTCGCCCAGGTGTCGCGCGAACAGGGCCGGCTGCTGGGCCGGCTGGAAGCGCTGGGTTTCGAGCTGCGCGGCGAGGCCCATCTGCGCACGCTGACCGAAGAGGTGGTCAAGTCCAGCGAGATCGAGGGCGAGGTGCTGGCGCGCGACCAGGTGCGCTCGTCCATCGCCCGGCGGCTCGGGATGGATGTCGCCGGCCTCGTGCCCTCGGACCGCGCGGTCGACGGCGTCGTCGAAATGATGCTGGATGTGACCGGCCAGGCGGCACAGCCGCTGACCGAAGCACGCCTGTTCGCCTGGCACGCCGCGCTGTTTCCGACCGGCCGCAGCGGAATGCACGGCATCCGCGTCGGCGCCTGGCGCGACGACAGCACCGGCCCCATGCAAGTCATCTCCGGCGCCATCGGCAAAGAGAAGGTGCATTACGAAGCGCCGCCCGCCACACGCCTCGCCGCCGAGATGGCGAA
>JAJJPM010000129.1:0-12874 GCA_032907525.1 Gammaproteobacteria bacterium | reverse complement strand
CGCCGTCCATCTCCAGCACCAGGCGCAGCACCCCGTGCGCCGCCGGATGCTGCGGGCCGAAGTTCAAGGTGTAGTTTCTGATCTCAGGCATCGGTTTTCTTCAACCCAATAAACAACACTTTCACCGCAAAGGACGCAATGTACGCAAAGGAAAACAATGATTCATTAATAAATCGCATTTGATCTTCTTCGCGCTCTTCGCGTCCTTCGCGGTTAAAGTTGCCTTTGCCTAAATCAACCGCGCCGGCGCACTTCGTCGCGGATCACTTTCGGCACCAGCACGCGCGGTTCGATGCTGACCGGTTCGTAGACGACGCGCTGCTTTTCGGGGTCGTAGCGCACCTCGACGTTGCCGGACAGCGGGAAATCCTTGCGGAACGGGTGGCCGATGAAGCCGTAGTCGGTGAGGATGCGGCGCAGATCGGGGTGACCGTCGAAGATGATGCCGTACAGGTCGAAGGCCTCGCGCTCGTACCAGTTCGCCGAGGTCCAGACGCCGGTCACCGAGGGGATCACCGGCAGATCGTCGTCGGGCGCGAAGCAGCGCAGGCGCAGGCGGCGATTGTGAGTGAGCGACAGCAGATGATAGATCGCCGCAAACCGACGGTCGCGCGCGGGCCGCTCGACGGAGAGGTCCGCGTCGTCCTGGCGCAGGTGGCCGGCGGTGCGCGCGTCGACGCCGCGGCTGAAGCCCTGGCCGGACGACTCCGCGGTCGCCCATTCGTCGATCCCGTATTCGGAATAATCCACGCCGCAGACATCGATCAGGATGGTGAATTCGAAGTCCGGATGGCGGCGCAGGGTGCGGCAGACATCCAGCAGCCGGCCGGGCGCGACCACCGCGGTGACCTCGCCCAGATCCAGCGTCGTGGATTCGATGCTCTCGCCCAGTGTCTCCTGTATCTGTTCCAGCAGCTGTTCGGCTCGGCTCATGATCGGGCTCAGCGGGCGATGGTGTTGGTACGGCGGATCTTGTTCTGCAATTGCAGAATGCCGTACAGCAGGGCCTCGGCGGTCGGCGGACAGCCCGGCACGTAGATGTCGACCGGCACGATGCGGTCGCAGCCGCGCACCACCGAATAGGAATAGTGGTAATAGCCGCCGCCGTTGGCGCAGGAGCCCATCGAGATCACCCAGCGCGGCTCGGCCATCTGGTCGTAGACCTTGCGCAAGGCGGGGGCCATCTTGTTCACCAGCGTGCCGGCGACGATCATCACGTCGGACTGGCGCGGGCTCGGCCGGAACACGATACCGAAGCGGTCCAGATCGTAGCGCGAGGCGCCGGCCTGCATCATCTCCACGGCGCAGCAGGCCAGACCGAAGGTCATCGGCCACATCGAGCCGGTGCGCGCCCAGTTGATGAGCTTGTCGGCGGTGGTGGTGACCACACCTTGTTCGAGGATGCCTTCTATGCCCATCGTTCGGCACGCTCCCGTAGGGTGCGTCGAGGCGCAGCCTGACGCACCGGAAATCCGCAGCCATGGTGCGTCGCTGCGCCGACGCACCCTACGCGCATCATTCCCATTCCAGCGCCCCTTTCTTCCACTCGTAGATGAAACCGATCACCAGGATACCCAGGAACAGCATCATCGCCGTGAAGCCGAACATGCCGATCTCCTCGAGCACCACCGCCCAGGGAAACAGAAAGGCGATCTCGAGATCGAAGATGATGAACAGGATGGCGACGAGGTAGTAGCGCACGTCGAACTTCATGCGCGAGTCTTCGAAGGCCTCGAAGCCGCACTCGTAGGGCGAGAGCTTTTCAGTGTCGGGGCGCTGCGGCCCGGCGAGGAAACCGACGGCGATGAAGACCGCCCCGAAGACGACACCGACCGCGATGAAAATGAGTATGGGGAGGTAGTTTTCCAGCATGACTCCGCTTCCGACACCCCGCCACTCGCTGTGTAGGTGCGCGTTTATCGATGTTTTTCATGCCGTTTCCGGCTCGCACGGTCTGGGGAGTCTAGGCCAGGGAGAGAATCAGTGTCAAGCAAGGCGACAAGCGAAAAGCATTACCCGATCAGCGAGTTACGACTAAAAAAGAATTTGGGCAGGGATAAGTAAAACCGTACGACGATCGTCGTGCGCACGACCGTCGCCGGAAGTCGGGGCCGACCGGAACGTGCGCCGGTGCCGCGTGCGCGCGGTGCGGTCGTCGACTCGCGACGCGGCGGCGCAGACCGATGCCTTATCAGACGTGTTACAGGCCGCGCATGCGATAAACCGCTATTCCGCCTGAGTAACCCGACGTTCCCGGCGATGCCGGCGCGGAGACTGTAGCAGCCGTGTTACATGTCGCCGAACGAGCCGCGACGGCGAATTCGATGCGCCCCGCTCTTCACGGAACGCTCGCGGCCACGTCCAACCGCTTAAGCCCACGCATTTTTTGCCGGAACCGGGAGACGCTGTCCGACCCATCACCGCGAAGCGCGGGAGACGGACCGGGCGGCGGCCCTCCCGCCGGGCGCCGCGACGTGTAACAGGTGCCTGCCACCTGGCCGCGCAATGCGCGACACGTCCCGCCCCCCACCTCTCGATATTCGCGTCAATACATGACGTTACCCGTCGATCCGGGCCGCGGCACGGGCATTGCTATACACCCATGGCGAAGGACCCGCGTGCCAGTGGTCCGCCTGCGCCGCCGCGGACCGGGGCGGCGGGCGGAAGGATCGGCCGGCGGGCAACCGCATCGTCTCGTAAGCATGCGCATGTTCTGAACGTCACGCAGGGACCATTCCATATATCGATTCGATATATCACCCGGACAGGAGGTACACCATGAACAAAAAACTGCTTGTGAGTTTGTCCACCCTCGCGTTGGCCATCGCGGCCGCGAGCGGTGCCCAGGCGAACCCGAACCTCAAATTTTCCGACGGCAATACGGTTACCGTGAACGCCAGCGCCTCGGCGAGTGCGGACGGGGGCGACGGCGGCTCCGCCTACGGTGGCGACGGCGGCGATCCGTACGGGGGCGATGGCGGCGACGGCGGTGATGGCGGCAGTGCCGATGGCAGCGGCGCCAGCGACGACAAGGGCACGGCAGGCACCGCGGGAGATGGCGGCGACGGCGGTGCCGGCGGCGCGGCCGGCGACTCCACCGGCGGCGTCGGCGGAACGTCCTATGGCGGCGACGGCGGCACGGCGGAGGCCTATGCCGAATCCTTCAACAGCTCGATCGAGGTCATCTCCTATCAACTGATGGAATCGAACGTCACCGGCGCGCCGATCAGCATCGGTGGCGGCACCGCGGGCAGCGGCGGTTATGGCGGTGATGGCGGTTACGCCGATGGCGGGGACGGCGGCTATGGCGGCGACGCCAACATCACCACCAGCGGCAGCGGCGGCGACGGCGATTACGACGGCACGGGCGGGAACGCCGACGCCTACGGCGATGGCGACGGCGGCCACGGCGGTGACTCCGGCTACGCCGATGCCTACGGCGACGGCGATGGCGGCGACAGCGACAACAGCGGCGACGGTGGCTACGCCGATGCCTATGGCGACGGCGACGCCGACGGCGGCTACGCCTCGTCCGGCTCCGGCGGCAATGCCGGCAACAGCGGCAGCGGTACGGACGGTCTCGACGACAAGGCCGACAGCGCCGGCAACGACTACAACCAGGCCAACGGCGGCGACGCGACCGGCGGCGACGGCGGTTCGACCACGAACGGCGGCAACACCGCCATGGGCGGCAACGGCGGCAACGGTGGCACCGGCGGATCGACGAGCAACGGCGCCAACGCGGCCGCGAGCGGCGACGGCGGCGACGGCGGCTCCAGCGCCAACGGCAACAACACCGCATCCGGCGGCGACACCGGCGACGGCGGCAACGGCGGCCAGGCCAACACGGGCAACAACGTCGCGACCGGCGGCGTCGGAGCGGCCGGCGGGGCCGGCGGTTCCGCGAACGGCGGCAACGGCGGTAACGGCGGCGATGCCTGGGGCGGCGCGCTGACCACGGGCGACGTCAGCGTCAGCGTCGGCGCCGGCACCTTCGGCGGCATCAACAACCTCAACATCTCCTCCGGGCTGTACAACTCCACTCTGGGCGGCGTCTCCATCGCAGCCCATTCGGGGGTCAGCATCGGCAATTGACGCACAGGCATGCGTGCGGTTCGCCGGCGGGCCGGATCGCGGCCCGCCGGCACACGCACCGCCCGCGATCCGATCGGGAGGACCACCGCCATGAAACGTTCGACCAGGGACCGCCAGACGCGGGCACGATCATTGATCCATATGGCCACCTTCCTCGCCGGCTTCTGCCTGTCGACGGGCGCCCTCCGGGCCGAGGACGGCGCGGCGGACCGGGACGCCTTCACGGGACTGCCGGTCAGTCAGCCGCTGGAGATGGACGCGCTGCGCGGCCAGGATGGAAACACCCGCATCACGGTGCAGAGCAATCAGGATCTGAGCGCATCGGTGACCGGCAGCACGTTCAACGTCGGCACGCTCAACAGCGGCGCGGTGAGCATCGGCGAGCACGCACTGGACAACTTCAGCGGCGTCGGTCTGTTCAACATCGTCACCGGCAACAACAATGCGGTGAACGCCGGCATCGGCATCACCTTCAACCTGCAATGAGATTCCCGTCGCGGGGGTGCGCATGAACATACACGTTGCGGCGCCACGGACCAGACGCTCCGTTTCGCCGCGCGTCTGGCTGCTCAGTCTGATGGCCTGCATCCCGGCATACATGTCGGATGCCGCGGCCGGCACGCTGCGTATCCAGGGCGCGGGAGGCGCCTTCTCCCTGCCGGTCACGAGCCTCAAGGAGGCGCGCCTCCGGACCGTCGTCCGGCAACAGTACGACTTCAGTTGCGGCTCGGCCGCGGTCGCCACGCTGCTCACCTATCACTACGACCGTCCGGTGAGCGAGGCGGAGGCGTTCGAATTCATGTACCGCACCGGAGACCAGGAGAAGATCCGCCGGGAAGGCTTCTCCATGCTCGACATGAAGCGTTTTCTCGACGACCGCGGCCTGCGCTCGGACGGTTTCCGCCTGAACCTGGACCGCCTCGCCGAAATCGGCGTGCCCGGCATCGCGCTGGTCGACACCCACGGCTACCGCCATTTCGTCGTCGTGCGGGGGATGCGGCAGGGCAAGGTCCTGCTGGCCGATCCCGCGGCCGGTTCCGTCGCCGTCGACCGCGCCGATTTCGAACGGATCTGGAACGGCGTACTGCTCGCCGCGCGGAGCGAACTCGAGACGGCGCGGCGGCACTTCAACGACAGCCGCGACTGGCAGGCCTGGCCCGACGCCCCGATCGCGCAGGGCGTGGATCGTGCCGGTCTGGGGATGTTCACGCTCAGCTTGCCCGGACGCAACGAACTGGGGAGGTGACCCACCATGAGAACCGATCCTCGTGCCGCACTCCGTCGCGCGCGCCGCCACGGCGGCCCCGCCCTGGCGACGGCGCTCGCCGCGCTGTCCGCCACGGCCGGTGCGGTGCTGCCGGCCGCGCCGGCGGACGACGTGTTCCGCGATCTGCCCGCGCTCTCCGTCGACGAGCTGCAGACGCTGCGCGGCGGATTCGAATTCGCGGGCCTGAAGTTCGACTTCGCCGCCCAGCTCCGTACCTTCGTGGACGGCCGCCTGGCGCTGGAGACGCTCATCACCTACACGGACACCGGCATGGTGGCGCAGCATCAGCCCGCACTGTCGCCGGGCACCGCCACGCCGCCCTCCCCTGCGACGCCCCCGGCGGGCGCAGAACAGCCCGCGACATCCGTCACCGCGCCCGGCGTCACGGAGTCCGTGCAGCTGCTGGGGCCGGAGCAGGACCAGACGCCCGCGCAGCTGAACCTGCCCGGCATCGATCTGTCCGGACTGAAGGACGCCACCGGCATTCTGATCAACGACCGCAAGGGCGCGATCCTCGCCCTGCACGAGGCGACCCGCGAGCGCATCACCAGCATGGTGGTGAACCAGGCGACCGGCCGCGACATCCGGCAGCAACTGGACGTCAGCGTGACGGTGGAGAACTACCGGCAGTTCCGGGACTCGCTGCGCAGCACCCTCCTGAACAGCCGTCTGAACGCCGCGCCGCGCTAGGCGTCCTCCGATCGACACCCGTGTCCATTCACCGCCGCCGGCAACCTGCCCTGGAAATGCCGATTTCAGCCACGGAACCCACGGAACAACACGGAAAGCATTCATTGCGTAAACCCGGGATCATCCTTCCGCGACCGGGGTTTTACAATGAGCCTTTTTCCGTGTCATTCCGTGGGTTCCGTGGCCAAGAAGGGTTTGGATCAAGTGCCGCTCTCCCTAGGGCCTGTTCACACTATCCGCGCCGTGGCGACGGAGGCCCATTGGCCGCGAGCCAAGGCGCGCCGAGCGTGGTGTACTGAACGTACATGAGCGAGGCGCAACACCGGCTCGCGGCCAATGGGCCCCGTCCCTCCGGGTTGCGCCCCAAAAGCCGCCATGCAGCGTTGCTCGTCGTTCATTTGGAATGACCAAACCTCTCTCCTCGCGCCTTGCCTGGCGGCTTTTGGGGCAGCAACGCCACGGCGCGGATAGTGTGAACAGGCCCTAGAACGCGTAGGGCCAGCGCACGGTCATGGTCACGTCCGGCGCATCCGCCGTCACCCCCAGTTCCAGATTGGTGTTGAGGCTCGAGCGTTCGTTCAGGCGATAGCTGAAGCCCAGCAGCAGCGCACCCACGTCGAGACTGGACGAGATCAGATTGACGCCGTTGATCTCGGTCTCGGTGCGCTGGATGAAGTCGTGCTTGTAGCCGAGGGTGAAGGACGCGGCCGAGTTGATGGCATAGGCCATGCCGAAGCTCATGCGGACGGCATCGCCCGGATCGAACCGGCCCACCGTCTGCGGCTCGCCGCCCGAGGACGCGAAGGTCTTGTCGACATCCTCTTCCAACGCGAACAGGTAGCCGAGGTTGCCGAAGAATACGGCGGGATCGGTCGGGAACAGCACCGTGACGCTGGGCTCGACCGCGTGGAAACCCGAGCCCGTCGCGAGTTCGGTCTCGATGCCGTCGGCATCGCGGCTCACGTCGAACGGCCCGTCGCCGGTCGCCGACTTGTAGCGCAGATTGCCGATGAAGAACGGCCAGCCGCCCTGGCCGCTGTTGAGCTGGTAATGGGCCGACAGCTCGATGTCGCCCAGGCCGTCGCCTTCCAGGTCGCGTGTCACTTCCGCGCCGGCGGTGACGTCGGGGATCGTCGCGCGCAGCGTGTCGTCGCGCCAGATGTAGGGGATCTTGCCCTCGATCTCGAGCCGGTTGGTGAGGCCGTAGCGTGCGGTGATCGCGGGCGAAAGCAGATCGCGGTCCGCGTCCTGCGCCTCCAGGATGCCGATGAGGAAACTTTCCAGGATCTCCACGCCCAGGAACGTGAGCCGGTTGACCTGCGAATTGGAATACTGCAGGGAGGGCTCGAGCACCCAGCGCCCTTTCGGCGTCAGCACGCCGCCCAGCTCGGGGATGGCCTGCACGTCGGGCCGGGCGCGCCTGGCCCGCGGCGGCGGTTTGCCCACCGGCTGCGAATCCGCCGCTGCGTCGGCCTGGCTGAGCCGCAGCGGCTCCACCGGGGAATCATCGGCCGCGGCTGCGGCGCTGCCGCCGCGCAGATCGCCCAGTGCGGCCTTCGCCAGCGGCGGCCCCTGCAGCCGCTCCAGCGCCTCCCGCTGCTGCCTGAGCAGCTCCGCCTGGCGGGCGATCAGCGCGGCCTGCTGTTCCAGCATGCGCTTCTGTTCCGCGAGTTGCCGCCGATGCTCCAGTGTCGCCTGCTGTTCGGCGGCCAGATCGCGTGCCAGGCGATCGAGCCTGGCGGCCACCGAGGGATCATCGGCAGCCTCCGCCAGACAGGCATCCGCCACGGCGAATTGAACGAGCAACGCCAGCATCTTCCGGTTCATGTCACTCCTCCCTTGTGAATGCCCGACCGCGCGGGTCAGATCCCCGAACAGGCGCCGGCGCGCACGGCGGAGGCGGAAGCGCCGACATACTGGACGAGTCCGTATTTGCGCAGCAGGCGATAGAGCGTGATGCGCGCCACCCCCAGCTGGCGGGCCGCCTCGGAAATGTTGTTGCCGCAGCAGCGCAGCGAACTCTCGATCGCGCGACGCTCCGCCTCGCCACGCGCGGCCTCCAGCGTGCGCGGCGGCGCCGCCGCGGGCGGCGCGTCGAGATCGAGTTCCGCGGCGGTTATGAGGCGGTACTCGCACATGATGATGGCGCGGCGCACGCGATTCATCAGCTCGCGCACATTGCCCGGCCACGCATAGGCGCGCATCGCCTCCAGCGCGTCCGGCGAGAACCCCCGGACGTTCCCGTTGCGCTCTTCGGCAAACATCAGGAAGAAATGATGGGCCAGCGCATCGATGTCGCCCAGCCGGTCGCGCAAGGGCGGCATGTCGAGCTGAAGCACGTTGAGCCGGTAGTAGAGGTCTTCCCGGAAGCGTCCTCTGCGCACCGCATCCTGCAGATCGATATGACTGGCGGCGATGACGCGGACATCCACCCGCAGGGTCTCGGTGCTGCCCAGCCGCTCGATGGTGCACTCCTGGAGAAAGCGCAGCAGATTGACCTGCAGTTCGAGCGGCAGATCACCGATCTCGTCCAGAAATATGGTGCCGCCGTGGGCCGCCTCGATGCGCCCTATATGCCGCCTGTGCGCGCCGGTGAAGGCGCCTCGTTCATGACCGAACAGAACGGACTGGATCAGATCGGGCGGAATCGCGCCGCAGTTGACCGCCAGGAAGGGACCGTCACGCCGTCGGGATTCCCGGTGGATCGCCTGCGCGGCCAGCTCTTTCCCGGTGCCGCTCTCGCCGCTCAGCATGACGGGCGCGTCGACCTGGGCGATCTTGCGTATGGCCCGCACGACCTGCACGATGGCGGGACTGGCGCCGACGAGGCCGTGTGCGCCGGCCGGCTGGACGACCGTGTCGCAGCAGCGGCGGTTCGCCTGAACCATCCCGTAGGCATGACCCATGCTGTGGAGCAGCCGCACCGGATCAAGCGGCAGGGTGTGGTAGTCGTACAGGAAGCCGGGAATGAATTTCAGCTGCAGCAGCGCCGGCACCAGCTCGCTGTCGGCCAGGCCGATCCAGCCGGTGCCGGGTGTCGAACGCAGCAGCTGCGCGACCCGGCCTGCCCGGCCGTTGAGGTGTTCCCGGGAAAATTCGACGAGCCCCAGACTCGGCCGCAGCCTGCCGATGAGCGCCTGCGCGTTTTCTACATCATCGGCGAATTCGATCCGCCAGCCGGCCGCCTGAACACGGTCTTTGAGGAAATCCGCCGCTCCGCTCGACGTAAGGCACACGACGTTCCGTTCCATGCCCCCTCCCTTGCGCAGGTGCCGGACACCTCTCTCGGGTACGGCCTGACAGATCCGAGTCCGATTCCCTGTGCCGTCCGTTCGCCGACAGGCGCGTACGAATTCTGCCGACCACCCGATTCAATGTAGCAGGCTTCCGGAACGCTGCAATGCGACGAACCGATACGCGCGTGAACCCGATCGTCGCCGACAGGGGCGCAGTACGCGTCAGGTAAGCAACGTATCGAATCGAACGAATTCCAGAGGATGGCGCCGCGCAGGCGACACTGCGTGGACAGCGTGGTACACACGGCGCATGCGGCAGGCAACAAAAAACCCGCAGGCCATCGGCGCTGCGGGTTCTTCGTATCTATCCGGATGCTGCCGGATGCTCATTTGGTGCCGACGGAGAGACTCGAACTCTCACGACTTTCGTCACTACCCCCTCAAGATAGCGTGTCTACCAATTCCACCACGTCGGCAAATAGTCGGGATGATCTGAAGTCCGCTTCAGGGCAGGTCGCTGCCGCCCGCCGGGGCCTCGGGTGCGGGCGGGACGTCGGGCAGATCGGAAGGCGCGGCCGGGGCCTCGTCGGCGGGCGCCTCGCTGGCCGTCGGCGCCGGCTGCACCCGTTCGGTCACGCTCGCCGGGCCCTTGCTGCCGCCGATCACCAGCGGCGTGGACAGCAGCAGACTGTTGGCGAAGAACAGCGTCGCGAGGATGGCCGTGCTGCGCGACAGGAACGAGCCCGCGCCGCGCGCGCCGAACACCGTCGCCGAAGCGCCGCTGCCGAAGGCCGCGCCGGCATCGGCACCCTTGCCGTGCTGCAGCAGCACCAGCACGATCACGCCGATCGCCAACAGGACCTGAACCACCAACAACAGCGTATACATAAAATTGAAACCTTACCTCATCGCCGTGGCCTCATGCCCCGGCACAGTGTCCCGGCTTCGGCCTCAGGCCTGGTCCGGCGCCCGGCAGATCGCCAGGAATTCATCGGCCGTCAACGAGGCGCCGCCGATCAGGCCGCCGTCGATGTCCGGCATGCCGAACAGCTCCACCGCGTTCGAGCCCTTCACGCTGCCGCCGTAGAGGATCTGCACCTTCTCGGCGACACCCTTATCCAGTGCGGCGAGCTTGGCGCGGATGAAGGCGTGCACATCCTGCGCCTGCTGCGGGCTGGCGGTCTTGCCGGTGCCGATCGCCCACACCGGTTCGTAGGCGATCACGGCCTCGCCCAGCGCGGCGACGCCCTCGAGTTCGATCACGGCATCGAGCTGACGGCCGACGACCTGTTCGGTGATGCCCTGCTCACGCTCTTCGAGCAGTTCGCCCACGCACAGGATCGGGATCAATCCGTACTTGCGCGCGGCGGCGAACTTGCGCGCGGTGAAGGCATCGTCCTCGCCATAGATCGAACGGCGCTCGGAGTGGCCGACGATGGCGTAGGTGCAGCCGACGTCCTTCAGCATGGGGCCGGCGACCTCGCCGGTGAACGCACCCGATTCCTGATCGCTGATGTCCTGCGAACCGACGGCGATCTTGGTGCCCCCGGCCAGCTCGACGACACGGGGGATGTAGACGAAGGGAGGACACACCGCGACGGCCGCCGTCTTGACGTCCGCGAGCCCCTGTTTGATGCCGGCCATGAGCGCGTCGATGCTCGCTGCCGAGCCGTTCATCTTCCAGTTGCCTGCCACCAGCGGTTGTCGCATGCCGCGCCCTCTCTCCACGTCCCGAATCAAAGCGCGCTAGCTTAGCCGCGGGAGGGGGAAAATGCAATTTAGGGACGAGGGACTAGGGCCTAGGGCCGAGGGGCTGGCTTCTCGTCCCTAGGCCCTAGTCCCTCGTCCCTCGTCCCTGATCTTCCAGCAACCGCCCCACCCGCTCGGCCAGTTCGGCGGCCTCCCGATGGACCTCGCCCTCGTCCTCGCCCTCGACCATGACGCGCACCACGGGCTCGGTGCCGGAGGGCCGCAGCAGCACCCGGCCGCGGCCGGCCAGGCGTTCCTCGCTGGCGCGCACCGCCGCCTCGATGGGCGGGTGCTCGGCGAGGTTCACGCGGCCGCTGACGGGCACGTTGATCATGTGCTGCGGATATTTGCTCATGCCGGCGCGCAGCTCGGCGAGCGGCACCTGACGTTTGGCCATCTCGGTCAGCACCTGCAGGGCGGAGACGATGCCGTCGCCGGTGGTGGTCCGGTCCAGACAGATGATGTGGCCGGACGATTCACCGCCGAGCTGCCAGCCGCGTTCGACCAGCATCTCCAGCACGTAGCGGTCACCCACCGCCGCGCGCGCCAGCTCGATGCCGTCGCGCCGCAGGGCGTGCTCCAGCCCCAGGTTGGACATGACCGTGCCCACCACGCCGCCGCCGAGCCGTCCCGCCTGCAGGCGCGCACGTGCGATGATGTAGAGGATCTCGTCGCCATCGAGCAGCCGGCCCTCGTGGTCGACCATGATCACGCGGTCACCGTCGCCGTCGAGCGCGATGCCGACGTCGGCTCCGGTCTCCACCACCCTGGCCTGCAGCGCGGTCGGGTGCGTGGAGCCGCAGTCCTGGTTGATGTTGAGGCCGTCGGGCTCGTCGCCGATGGCGATGACCTCCGCGCCCAGTTCATCGAACACCGCGGGCGCGACCTTGTAGGTGGCGCCGTTGGCGCAATCGACGACGATCTTGAAGCCGCGCAGATTGAGGCTCATCGGCACGGTGCTCTTGCAGAACTCGATGTAGCGCCCTTCGGCGTCGACGATGCGTTCGGCCTTGCCGAGCCGGCTGGAATCGACCGTCTGCATGGGTTCGTCGAGCATGCGCTCGATCTCCAGCTCGACATCGTCGGGCAGCTTGGTGCCCTGGGCCGAGAAGAATTTGATGCCGTTGTCGGCGAACGGATTGTGCGAGGCGGAGATGACGATGCCGGCGCAGGCGTGCAGGGTACGCGTGAGGTAGGCGATGGCCGGCGTCGGCATGGGGCCGAGCAGCCGGATGTCCATGCCCGCAGCCGACAGGCCCGCCTCCAGGGCCGACTCGAACATGTAGCCGGAGATGCGCGTGTCCTTGCCGATGAGCACCTTGTCGCAGTCGCCGTCGGCGAGCACGCGTCCGACCGCCCAGCCCAGCTTGAGCATGAACTCCGCCGTGATCGGCGCCTCGCCGACCCGCCCGCGGATGCCATCCGTCCCGAAATATTTTCTGCTCACCTGTTTCTCTCTCTCGATTCGCTCCCCCCGGCAGGGCGCATCGGGGCGACGGCCGTGACGCACCGGACGGGGTCGGGGTGCATAGTGTACACGCCCCGCCTCAATCCACGCCCCGCACCGCCTCGCACATGCGCACCGCCTGCACCGTGGCGGCGACGTCGTGGGCCCGTACGATGCGCGCGCCCTGCCACACCGCCAGCACCGCCAGTGCGACGCTGGGTGCGAGGCGCCGTTCGACCGGCAGGCCGAGCACGGCGCCGATCAGGGATTTGCGCGACAGCCCGGCGAGGACGGCGTAGCCCGTGTCGGCCAGCACCGGCAGGTGCTTGAGCAGGCGCAGATTGTGCTCCACGGTCTTGCCGAAGCCGAAGCCCGGGTCGAGCAGGATGC
>JAJJPM010000128.1:0-2971 GCA_032907525.1 Gammaproteobacteria bacterium | reverse complement strand
AACATAAATCCTTTTCGTGGGTTTCGTGGATTTCGTGGCTATAGAGGTTTTTCTTTGCGCGCCTTCGCGTCCTTTGCGGTTATAGTTGGGGTTTTTCGTAAAGCAGCCAGACCATGAACGCAGCCAGCAACATCCGTTTCCATGCCGCGCCGGGCGGCGCGCTCACCGGGCGCGTCCGCGTGCCGGGGGACAAGTCCATTTCGCACCGCTCCATCATGCTGGGCGCGCTGGCCGAGGGCGTCACCGAGGTCAGCGGCTTTCTCGAGGGCGAGGACAGCCTGGCGACGCTGGCGGCGTTCCGCGCCATGGGCGTGCACATCGAGGGGCCGTACGACGGACATGTGCGCGTGCACGGCGTCGGCCTGCACGGGCTCAAGGCGCCGGGCGAGCCGCTGTATCTGGGCAACTCCGGAACGTCCATGCGTCTGCTCGCCGGGCTGCTGGCGGGACAGAATTTCGATACCGTGCTGACCGGCGACGCCTCGCTGTCCAAGCGGCCGATGCGTCGGGTCACCGAGCCGCTGGCGCAGATGGGCGCCCACATCGAGACGGCCGAAGGCGGCACCGCGCCGCTCACCATCCACGGCGGTCAGCGCCTGCGGGCGATCCGCTATGACCTGCCGATGGCCAGCGCGCAGGTGAAGTCCTGCGTGCTGCTGGCCGGCCTGTACGCCCAGGGCCGCACCTGCGTGACCGAACCCGCGCCGACCCGCGACCACACCGAGCGCATGCTGCGCGGGCTGGGTTACCCGGTGGAGGTGAACGGCGCCACGGCCTGCGTGCAGGGCGGCGGCAGCCTGCGCGCCGCGCCGATCGACGTGCCGGCGGACATCTCTTCGGCGGCCTTCTTCCTGGTCGGTGCCAGCATCGCGCCCGGCTCGGATCTGCTGCTGGAGCACGTCGGCATGAACCCGACCCGCACCGGCGTGGTCGACATCCTGCGCGCCATGGGCGCCGACATCGAGGTGCAGAACGCGCGCGAGGTCGGCGGCGAGCCCGTGGCCGATCTGCGCGTGCGGGCCGCGCGCCTGCGCGGCATCGACATCCCGCCGGAACTGGTGCCGCTGGCCATCGACGAGTTCCCCGCGCTGTTCGTCGCGGCCGCCTGCGCCGAGGGGCGCACCGTGCTGACCGGCGCCGAAGAGCTGCGGGTCAAGGAGTCGGACCGCATCCAGGTGATGGCCGACGGCCTGCGGACGCTGGGCATCGACGCCCGGCCGACGCCGGACGGCATGATCATCCAGGGCGGCAGCGCGCTGGGGCAGGGCACGATCGACAGCCACGGCGACCACCGCATCGCCATGTCCTTCGCGATGGCGGCGCTGCGCGCCGGCGGGCCGATCGACATCGACGACTGCGCCAACGTGAACACGTCCTTCCCGGGCTTCGTGGCGCTGGCCCGCTCCGCGGGCCTCGACGTCCGCCAGGCCTGAGCGGCCCGGGCAGGGGATCCCATGACCGAACCCACGTCCGCGGCGGTTCCCGTCATCGCCATCGACGGTCCCAGCGGCTCCGGGAAGGGCACCATCGCCCAGGCCCTGGCCACGGAACTCGGCTGGCATTTTCTCGACAGCGGGGCCCTGTACCGGATCCTGGCCTACGCCGCCCAGCGGCGGGGGATCGCCCTCGACGACGCCGGGCGGCTCGCCGAGCTGGGCCGGAACCTGCCGGTCAGCTTTTCGGCAAACAGCTCGAAGATACTCCTCGATAATATTGATATCAGTACGGAAATAAGAACCGAATCCGCCGGCGACGCGGCCTCCCGGGTGGCCGCGATCCCCGCCGTGCGCGAGGCCCTGCTGGCGCGCCAGCGGGCCTTCCGCCGCCCGCCGGGCCTGGTCGCGGACGGCCGCGACATGGGCACGGTGGTGTTCCCGGACGCCCCCCTCAAGCTGTTTCTCACCGCGAGCGCCGAGGAGCGCGCACGCAGGCGCTATAACCAGTTGATAGAAAAAGGTTTGAGTGCTAGTCTTTCCACGCTCGCGGCCGACATCGCGGAGCGCGACCGCCGGGATGCGAATCGGGCGGTGGCCCCGTTGAGGCCGGCGGACGATGCCATCGTCATCGACACCTCGACGCTGGACATCGACGCCACCCTGGCCCGCGTGCGTGATCTGGTGCGTCGGCATCTTTCGTGACGGCCGCCGCAACGATCCGTTGCAGGTCTCAGTCGAGCTTGTTGTTTTGTTCAGGTGCCCGGGACAGAGAGTCCGGGCTTTGTCGTCAACCAACCCGCTGCCTTCGGGCGGCACAACAACGGAACCGCGGATGTCCTGCGGTTCAAGGAACGTGTTTCATGAGCGAAAGTTTTGCAGAACTGTTTGAACAGAGTCTTGCCAACCAGCAGATGCGCCCCGGTGCGATCGTCACCGGCACCGTCGTCGACATCCGTCCGGATGTGGTGGTGGTCAATGCCGGACTGAAGTCGGAAGGGGTGATCCCGATCGAACAGTTCCGTAACGAGCAGGGCGAACTCGAAGTCCACGTGGGCGACAGCGTCGAAGTCGCGCTGGACGCGATGGAGGACGGCTTCGGCGAGACGCGCCTGTCGCGCGAAAAGGCCAAGCGTGCCCGCGCCTGGATCGTGCTGGAGAAGGCCTTCGAGAAGGGCGAGACCGTGACCGGCATGATCAGCGGCAAGGTCAAGGGCGGCTTCACCGTCGACATCAGCGACATCCGCGCGTTCCTGCCCGGCTCCCTGGTGGACGTGCGCCCGGTGCGCGACACCGCCTACCTGGAAGGCAAGGAACTCGAATTCAAGGTCATCAAGCTCGACCAGAAGCGCAACAACGTGGTCGTGTCGCGCCGCGCCGTCGTCGAATCCGAATACAGCGCCGAGCGCGAGTCCCTGCTGAAGAACCTGCAGGAAGGCATGATCATCAAGGGCGTGGTCAAGAACCTCACCGACTACGGCGTGTTCGTGGACCTGGGCGGCATCGACGGCCTGCTGCACATCACCGACATGGCCTGG
>JAJJPM010000127.1:0-13076 GCA_032907525.1 Gammaproteobacteria bacterium | reverse complement strand
GGGAGCGCCTCGGTGCGTCGCTGCGCCGACGCACCCGGAGTGGGAACACCCGGTGCGATGCGCCGTGGGGACGTGAGCACCCCGGCCTCTGCTAAGATGGCGCGCACATCCGTCCCGGAGACCGTGCGTGCCATTGCCGAGACCAGAACCATCCGGGCGCCGCTTCGCCCTCCGCGACCTCGCGCCGGCCATGCGCCAGGGCTGGGCGACGTTCCGCGCGCTGCCCGGCGTCAGCCTGGCGTTCGGCGCGGTCGCCGTGATCGCCGGGGTCGCGGTGCTGCTGTGCATCTACGGCTTCGGACTGTCGGCCATGGCCCTGCCCTTCGCCGCCGGCTTCATGCTGCTCGGGCCGATCCTGCTCGCCGGCTTCTTCCGCCTCGCGGAGGTCCACGCCGCCGGCCGGCACCCGCGCCCGCGCGACGCGCTGGCCGGGTTCCGCGACGCGCCGCTGGGCCTGTGGGTGGTCGCGCTGCTGTGCGCCTTCCTGTTCATGATCTGGATCACCGACGCCGGGATCCTCTACAGCTTCATGATCGGCGGGTTCGACACGGCGCGCCAGCCGCTGTGGCTGAGCCAGCTGCAGGCGGACCGTGCCGCCTTCACGCTGTGGAGTTCGCTCATGGGTTCGGTGCTGGCGTTCTTCGCCTTCGCACTGTCGGCGTTCTCCGTGCCGCTGCTGCATCAGCGCCGAACGACGCTGATCCACGCCGTGTATTCGAGCGTGTGCGTGGTGCTGCGCAACTTTCCCGCCGCCATCGCCTGGGGGCTGCTGCTGACCGGCGTCATCGTGGTGTCGATCCTGCTCCTGCCGCTGCTGATGCTGACGCTGCCGGTCATGGCCTACGCCAGCTTCGCGCTCTATCAGCGGGTGTTTCCGGGGACCGACCCGGGCGCCTGCTGACGCCGCGCGATTGCGCGGCGTTTCCGTAGGGTGCGTCAGGCTGCGCCTGACGCACCGGGAGGGGCGCCTCGGTGCGTCGCTGCGCCGACGCACCCTACGGAGCGTCGCATGGCCGCTGCAGACACAAAAAAAAGGGGCCGCAAGGCCCCTTTTCTCCCACGCGTGCCGGCGCGCACGCCGGCGGCCGCGCTCAGGCGCAGCTGCCGCAGCAGCCGACGCCGACCTTCTGCTTGATGGTCGCGACCACGGTGTCGCTGGAGGTGGCGTTCACGTCCAGCAGCAGGCCTTCCTTGCGGTAGAAGTCGACCAGCGGCGCGGTCTTCTCGTTGTAGGTGTCCAGACGCTTGCTGATGGCCTCTTCGGTCTCGTCGTCGCGCTGGATCACCGGGCTGCCGCACTTGTCGCAGACGCCTTCCTTCTTCGGCGGCTTGCTCTTGACGTTGTAGATCTCCTGGCAGCTCGGATTGGAGCAGGTACGACGGGTGGTCAGACGGTCCAGGATGACGTCGCGCGGCACGTCCAGGTTGACGGCGGCGTCGAGCTTGATGCCGAGATCGGCCAGCATCTTCTTCAGCGCCTCGGCCTGCGGGATGGTGCGCGGGAAGCCGTCGAGCAGGAAGCCCTTGGCGCAGTCGGGCTGCTGCAGGCGCTCGGCCATGATGCCCAGGATCAGATCGTCCGGCACCAGATCGCCGGCCTTCATGTAGCCGTCGGCCTTCTTGCCCAGCTCGGTGCCGTCCTTGACTGCGCCGCGCAGGATGTCGCCGGTCGAGATCTGCACCGAACCGTCGAGGGCGGTCAGCATCTTGGCCACGGTGCCCTTGCCTGCGCCGGGGGCGCCCAAAAGAATCAATCGCATCTCAAATCTCCGCGTGTGGTGTGAACAGAAACTGGCGGGGCAGCCCAGGCTCCTGGCTGCCGCTCGGGGGGCATATATTAACGGTTGGGACGGACGCCTGCGGAAAGTTGTGATTATCCGCCCATAAGCAAAAACCATGGCCGTGCCGCGCCCGTCCCATCCCCGCCCGCCTTAGGCCTTGAATCGCGGCGATTATCCGCCCTCCGGCACAGCCGTGCGATGCCGGCCGCCACCGTCCGCCGGATGGAAAAAGCCCGATCTTTGTCGTCCGGACGCACGCCGCCGCGGCCGGCCTACCGCACCCGGAAGCGCCCCTCCAGCGAGGCCAGCGTGTCCATGATGCCGGTGTACTCCAGTTCGGACATGGGCAGCATCGCCGCCCCGAAGAAGCCCTGCCGGCGCATGTCGATGGCCTTGCCGGTGACCCGGTCGCGCACCTCGTCCCAGAAGGGATGGGCGAACACGTCCACCGGTTCGGTGAGGATGCCGTCGTGCACGGAGAAGGCCGCGCAGCTCACCACCGGCGGGCCGTCGAAATAGCTGATGCCGGAATTCAGCGCCACGGGCATGAGCGGCATCTGGTGCGAACCGCGCATGCAGCCGGCGACATAGGCGCCGAGCGCGTACGGCGCCAGCACCTCGCCGGTGGCGGGGAAATCCTTCTGCACCCGCACCAGCATCACCGGATCGTCCTTGCCGGTGTACTTGCCGGCGATGTTGTGCAGCCGCGAAGTGGAGGCCGCGACCGCCTGTTCGCCGCTGGCGCGCGACCACACCGACTCGACCACGTAGCGCTCGGTGTCGCGCAGCAGCGCCGCCAGCGCGTAGAGATCGCCCGGCGCCTCCAGCTCGATCACCCGATCGCCCTCGGTATGACCCACGTCCATGACGACGAAGCGGAAGCCCCTGGCCATGCCCGGGGCGAGGATCAGCCCCGGCGTGTTCATGGGGTCGGCGAAGCCCAGATACAGCGGCAGATTGAAGGCACCGGGATCGGTCTTGTCGGCGGCGAAGAACAGGAAGGGTTCGTTGGGCCGTTCCTCGAAGCTCATCTCGGCGACCGCCGGCCCCATGCCGCGCACGTTGCCCGAGAAGGCGTCCTTGAGCAGGTCCTGGCCGGCGCCGTACAGCCCCTGTCGCTTCGCCACGGCGGTGCCCGCGACGAACGCGTCCCAGGCGAGCTGATGCACGGCCTGGGCGCCGCTGCCGCGGGTGTGGGTCATGAGGATGGCGACATCGTCGCCGGTGTGGCTGACGTAGCTGTCGATCAGCAGCCCCTTGCCGCGCTCCGCGACGACGGAACGCACCTCGTCGAGCAGCTGCCGCGAGGGACAGATGTGGCCGCCGATGGAGCCGATGTCCGCCTTGATGACGCTGAGAGTGATCTGCATGGCGTGCTCCTCCATAGCTGTTGCCCGAATCCTCACTATGGATAGTAGTAAAGCCGGGGTCTTCGGACGTTGCGTTCGCGCGACTCCATCAGGCGTCGTCGGCATCACGCAGCAGCAGTGCCACCGGGAAGCTGTCCAGTATCCGCCCCAGTTCCAGACGCGGCTGCCCGTCGCTGCCGCGCCCGGCCCGGAACCGGCGCCCGGTGAGCAGCTCCCGCCACTCCGCCGCATCGTGCGGGGCCGGCGGCAGGGCGGGAGCCGTGTCCGGCATCACGATGGCCGTGTCCTCCCAGACGGCGGATCCGAGCGGCGGCCGCTCACCCCCCGCCGTGAGCGCGCCGAACCGGCAGGGCGCCACGATCACGGCGCAACTGCCGTCCTGGCCGTGCCGGGCGAAAGCGCAGACCCGGGCGGCGCCCGCGCCCTCCAGTTCCGGAACCCGGTAGTCGCCCTCCGCGAACAGCCTCGCGTGGGCGCGACGGCAGCGCAGGATGCGTGCGGTGAGATAGAGCTTGGCGCGGCCGTCCCCGGGCGTATCGAGCAGCGCGCGCGTCTCGGCGCTCACGTCGCGCTCCGGCGCGAGCAGCGGCTCCAGGGACTCCAGCAGGGTCCGCCGGGCCGCGTAATCCACCGGCCGGCGGTTGTCGGGATCGACCAGGCGGAACTCGAACAGCTCGCAGCCCTGATAGATGTCGGGCACGCCCGGCGCGGTGAGCTTGAGCAGCGTCTGCGCCAGGCTGTTGCAGATACCGATCGAGGCGATCCGGCGCTGGAAGGGCAGGAAATCCGCCAGAAAGGCGTTTGCGGACGAGGCCCGCAGCAGCGACCTCACGAAGTGCTCGACACCCGATTCGTACTCCGCATCCGGGTTCAGCCAGGCGCTGTGCACCTTGGCTTCCCGCACCGCCTTGATCATGTAGGCGGTCACGCGCTCGCGCAGCCGTTCCAGCCCGTCCTCCGCGACGGGTTCCAGCGGCCATACGCCGAGCAGGGTCTGATACAGCAGATACTCGTCGTTGCGCGAGGGCACCCGCACGCCGTCGACCAGGCGCTTCCGGGCCGCGTTGATCCGGCTCCAGCGGGCGACCCGCTGCCGCCACGATTGCGGCAGTTCGGACAGCGCATCGAGGCGCGCGCGCACGTCCTCGCTGCGTTTGCTGTCGTGCGTCGAGGTCGTCAGCATGGCGCGCGGCCAGCGCCGTTGCCGTTCCTGACTGGCGCGGTGGAAGGCCGCCACCGACACACCGAAGTGGTTCGGGTCGCCGCCGACCTCGTTGAGCGAAACCAGCCGGTTGTCGATGTAGAAGCAGGTGTCCTCCAGGCTCTTGGCCATGACCGGCGCGGTGTACTGCTGCAGGCGCGCGACGAAATCGAGCGCGTCGGCTTCCAGCCCCGCGTCGCCGTGCAGGCCGCTGCCCATTCCCAGCAGCGCACGGAGGAAGCCGAACAGGCTGGCATCCACCGTCCGGCTGCGGCGTTCGGCATGGATCAGTGCCCACTCCAGATAGCGGCGATCCTGCTCGCCGGGCCCCTCCGCGTCCACGTAGCTGCGGTAGACGGGGAAGCACGCCACCAGTTCGGAGAGCGCGTCGCGCAGACCGTTCAGGGTGTAGTCGCGGGTATGACGGTCACGCTGAGCGATGCGGCTCAGCTTGCCGGCCAGCACCGTGAGTTCGCTGGAGAGCACGGACCGGATGATGAGCTTCTTGCGTTCGTGCAGCAGCGCATCGAAATCGCGCCGTGCACCGGTGTAGCGGGCGTGCAGGCGCGTGAGCGGCCGCTCACCGGCCGGGTCCACGAACAGCCCGTTGACCGATGCCGCGAAATCGTAGCCGGTGGTGCCGTCCACGGGCCAGACCTCGGGCAGATGCTCGTACGGCATGAGGATCTTCTCGACGATCAGATAGAAGTCGTCCGGCCCGCCGGCGGCCGCGATCGCGGCCCGCAGCCTGCGCAGATAGCCGAGCGGATCGCGCAATCCGTCCGGATGATCGATGCGCAGGCCCTGCAGGCTTCCGGTCGTGATCAGCTCCAGCGCCAGCCGGTGAGTGTCGGCGAACACCGCCGGCTCCTCCATGCGCAGGCCGGCCAGATCGTTGATGTCGAAAAAGCGGCGATAGTTGATCTCGTCGGCGGCGACGCGCCAGTAGGCCAGCCGGTAGGCCTGCGCCTCGAGCAGGGCGTGCAGCCGATCGAAGCTGGCCGCCTCGCCCGGCGTGCCGCGCAGCGCCTCCAGCGCCGCCTCGATGTGCGCCGCCAGGGCCGGCCAGATCTGTGTAAGCGCTGCCAGCTCCCGCTTGAGACGGGCGGTCCCGCCGATCCGCTGTCGCCGCTGCTGCGGATCGCGGACGTCGCGCGCCGGCAGACCGCGCAGGGCGCCGATCAGCTGCTGCAACGCGGGCAACCGCGCGTCGCCGCCGCCCGCCCCGCCGAGCGCGGCGACGACCGGCTCGAGGATGGCCGGATAGCTGACCGGGTCCAGCGGGAAGCGGTGCTCGTGATACCAGATGCTGAAGCTGCCCTCCTCCGCCGCATAGCGCGGTTGCAGCTCTCCGCTTTCCAGCACGTCGCCGTAGTGTCCTCCGAGTACGGGCAACAGCAGCCGGCCGCGCAGCGTCGGCTGGAACGACTGCCAGTCGATGTCGAAATAGGCCGCATGAACGGAGGCCTCGCCGTGCTCGAGCACGTCCAGCCACCAGACGTTGTCCGCGCCGCCCACGCCCATGTGATTGGGCACCATGTCCAGGATGTGCCCCATATCGTGAGCCGCGAGCGTCCGCACCCAGTCGGCATAGGTCTGCCGGTCGCCCAGCTCGGGATTGAGCTCGGTGTGATCGACGATGTCGTAGCCGTGCAGGCTGCCGGGGCGTGCCTTGAGATACGGCGACGCGTAGCAGTGGCTGATGCCGAGCGCGTGCAGATACGGCACGATCTCTCTGGCGGCGGCGAAACCGAACGCCCGGTTGAGCTGCAGACGGTAGGTCGCATGTGGCGTGGCCGGACAGGTCATCACAGCCCCCAGTACCCGGCCGTGCGGTCCGCCTCCAGATACCAGGCCAGACCCCAGGCGGGAAGCGCTGCCGCATCGCGGGCCAGCGCCCTGTGCGTCGCATACAGACAGTCGCCGGGGGGCCGCGGCCCGCCGGGCGCCTCCGCCTCGCCGAGATTCGCGACCAGCGTCAGCTGCTCACCGTCGCGCCACCACCATGCGACCGCCAGCGCGCACGGTCCGAACCGCTTCCACTGGGTGCGCACGGGCCGGCGCAGGCGGGGCGCCAGCCGGTCGCGGCGCAGCGACAGGAGTTCCCGGTGCAACGCCAGCCAGTCACGGCCCTCGGCGGTTTCCGGCTCCTCCCAGTCGAGCACGGCCGCGGCGAAGGTGCCCGCGTCCATCGGGTCGGGGATGCGCGCACGCACGGCCGGGTCCTGGAATTGCGGAAACGCGGCGAACTCCTGCCGCCGTCCCTCGGTCACGGCCGCCGCGAGGTCGGCGCCGAAATCGCAGAAGAACGGAAAGGATCGACGTGTGCCCCACTCCTGCCCCATGAACAGCAGCGGGGGAGCCGGCGCGAGCAGCAGCAGCGCGGTGGCGGCACGCAGTGCCGCCGGCGGGGCCAGGGAGGTCAGCCGTTCGCCGAAGGCGCGGTTGCCGACCTGGTCGTGGTTCTGCAGGAAGGCGACGAAGGCCGTCGGCGGGAGCCGCCCGCTCGGTTCGCCGCGCGGCCGCCCGCCGCGATACGCGGACGGTTCGCCCTGGTAGGCGAAGCCCTCGCACAGGCAGCGCGCGAGATGGCGCAGCGGATCGTCGCCGTAGTCGCGGTAGTAGCCCTGGACCTCACCGGTGAGCAGCACATGGCAGGCGTGATGGAAGTCGTCGTTCCATTGTGCCGCGTAGCGCTGCGGCCGGCCGTCGTCGCCGCGCGTCAGATAACGGGCCGCATTGGCGTCGTTCTCCAGCACCAGATGGACGTGCCGCCGGCGCCCCGGCCCGGCCGCGACCGCATCGGCGAGTTCCTCCAGGATATCCGGCCGGCTGTCGTCACGGATGGCGTGCACGGCATCGAGACGCAGTCCGTCGAGATGGTACTCCTCCAGCCAGTACAGGGCGTTGTGGATGAAGAAGTCGCGTACCGTGCGACTGCCCGGGCCGTCGAAGTTGAGCCCCGCGCCCCACGGCGTCTCGTGACGCGTGGAGAAGAAGTCCGGTGCATAAAGCTGCAGGTAGTTGCCTTCGGGCCCGAAGTGGTTGTAGACCACGTCCAGAAACACCATCAGCCCGTGGCCGTGCGCATCCTGCACCAGCGCCTTGAGCTCCTCGGGCCTGCCATAGCGGCTGTCGGGCGCGAACGGCAGCGCCGCGTCGTAGCCCCAGTTGCGCGCCCCGGGAAAATCGCCGAGCGGCATCAGTTCGATGGCGGTGATGCCCAGCGCGACCAGATGGCCCAGTTTCCCGCGGACGGCCGCGAAGGTGCCCTGCGGGGTGAAGCTGCCCACATGCAGTTCGTAGACGACCGCCTCTTCCCAGGGCCGGCCGAGCCAGTCTTCGTCCCGCCACTCGAACGCCCGCGGATCGATCACCTCGCTGGCGCCGTGCACGTCGTCGGGCTGACAGCGCGATGCCGGGTCCGGCACGCGTGTGCCGTCCTCGAGCTGAAAGGAATAACGGCTGCCGGCGGGCGTATGCGCCGTGACGACACCGTGCCAGCCGCCGGGTTCCGCCGTCAGCGACAGCAGCTCGCACGCTCTGCCGGTCCTTTCCAGGCGAAGGTGTACGTGACGTGCGGCGGGGGCCCACAGGCGGAAGCGGACGCGCCCGTCACCCAGCGTTTCCGCGCCGAAGGGCATGCGGTGATGGCGTTTCATGCATTCCGTCCCCTGGATGTCGACCCCGGCCGTGCGGCAAGGGGCGGACGCGGCGACGGAACTCCGCCGACGGTCCACAGCGGATCAGGCCAGCTCGATCCGCAGCGTCCCCGAGTTGCGCAGGGCCAGCATGAGCGTCAGGTACTCGCGCAACTGGCGCGTCAGCAGAAAGTTCTCGCGCACGAACTCACGGGCCTTGCTGCCCATGTCCGTGAGCCGTTCGCGCTGATGCAGCAGATAGCGTATGCGCAGTGCCGCGCCCTCGGGTGTACTCACGCGGAAGCCGGTGTGGTGATCGATGACCTGGAGACGGATGCCGCCGGTGTCGCCGCCGATCACCGCCTTGCCCTTCCACATGGCTTCGGTGACGGTCAGGCCGAAGCCTTCCCGCGTCGACTTCTGCATGACGACGTCCGCGCTGCGCTGCAGCGCGTTGATGGTACGGTGGGCATCGGGCGGCAGCAGCAGGACGTGAACGCTGTCGTCCTCGGCCGCCGCGCTCTGCACTTCCTGGAGCACCAGCGCGCCCTCGGGGTCATCGGTCGCGCCGCCGCCGGCCAGTACCAGCTGCAGGGCGGGCAGGAAACGCTTCGCGAGCTGATGGGCGCGGATCACGCCCAGGGGATCCTTGAAACGGTCGAAGCGCGACACCTGCAGTACCAGCGGATGCTGCGGGTCGAGCCCGAAGCGTTCCCGCACCGCATCCACTTCGGTCTGCTCCAGCGCGATGTTCTTTTCGCTCAGCGGATCGATGCTCGGCGGGATGATGTACGTCGGATGGGGCAGCCGCTGGGCGAAGTCCGGCAGCGAGAAGATGCTCGCGTCGTAGCCGGTCAGATGGCGCCGCAGATATTTCCACACCGGGCGGTAGGGGTGGCTGACATCGATGTGGCAGCGCCAGATCCACTTGCCGCGGCGGTTCGGGCAGAGCGCCAGCAGGGGCGCGGGCTGCGGGTCGTGTATGAACACGAAGTCCGCCGCCTCGAGGGCCGGGCGCAGCTGGTCGAGGTTGCGGACGCTGGTGTCCTCGTAGGCCTGCAGCAGCGCGGGCGCGATGTCCACCCGGTTGCCCTGGAGCGCATTGTGCATCTGCTTGGTGCAGACGAAGAACTCCTCGCTGCCGGTGATCACCTCCCAGCTCGCGTCGACATCGAGTTCGCGCGTCAACGGCACCAGCTTCTCCAGGATCTCCGCGACCCCGCCGCCGACACGCGTCGAGTTGACGTGCACCACCTTGCAGCCCCGCAGCGGTTCGGCCAGCTGCCGCAGATGGCCGATGACGTCGGCACCGGTGTGCTCCGCATAGGCATCCAGCAGCGTCATGGTGCCGCTCCCGGCGGATCCGCCGCCAGCAGGGAGGCGAGCTGCTGCCGCAGTTCGCTGAGGCTGCCGAAGTAGGGATCCACGCCCGCGAGTCGATCGCTCAGCGCCCTGTAGGCATCGCCGAAACCGTCCAGCCAGACGCTGAAATCGTCACGGCGGTCCGGCTGGCGGCGCCGCGCGTCGACGAAATGATAGAAGATGCTGCTGGTCGACAGATCGGGCATGAGGCGCGCCAGTTCCTCGGGCTGCCGCAGGCGGCGATGGGTGTCGAACACGACGATCTGGGAGCGGATGAACTCGAAACGCCGGGTCGCCCGGACCCAGGACAGGTACTCGCTCTCGTCCAGCCGCGTGTCGATGTCGTCCAGCAGCGCCTGGCGCAGTTCCTCGATATCGTCGAGCTGCGTCGGATCCAGCATCGCCAGGCGTTCGGCGAGGATGCCGTCGTGCAGACCGTGACGGGCCCAGGCGGCAAAATCGTTGTTGTACTCGCGCTCCTCGAAGCGCGGCTCCAGCAGCCCGCCCCAGAAGTGGAAATAGATGCTGTCCGCGCTGACCTGCTCCAGATTGTCGCGCAGTTCGGTCAGCGTGGACGCCCGGCGGCCGGTGGCGATGGCGATCAACGCACAGTCCTTGAGTGCGAACACCTGTGCGGAGGAATCCGGAGGTGGCGGGGCGTCCTGATTGCGTGTGCGTGTCGTCACGGCACTGCTCCTGCCTGAGCATTCGGCTGCGGTCGTGCGGGTCCGTCATGCCGCAGCCTCGGCGGATGCCGTGGCATGCGACGGCGGGAACGCCGATGCGGCCGGCGGTGAGGGGTGCGCGCCGGCCGGTCAGAGCGAAGTGCTGCCCCGCGCGGCGCGGCGGCGCTCGTGGGCGACCTGACACGCGAGGCAGCGTTTGGCGGTCGGGTAGGCCCGCAGCCGCTGCGCGTCGATGTCCCCTTCGCAGTCGACGCACACGCCGTAGCCGCCCTGCGCGATGCGCAGCAGCGCCGCATCGATGTCGCGGATCTCCTCGACGTGCCGGTCGATGTCCGCCAGCGACACGTCGACCAGCAGGTCGGCCAGGGCGGAGTTCTCGAAATCGGGCACGCGTCCGGCGAGCTCGACGTGGCTCTGTTCGTCGGACTGCAGCAGTGCCTGCCGTATCTCCTCCCGCACCGCCAGGAAGCGCCGCTCCAGCAGTCCCTTGAACTCGTTGAGTTCGTGTTGCGTCAGCATGGCGCCCTCCCTGTTCCGCCGACCTTTCTCAAAACTATTGCTTCGCCGCCCGGGGGGCCATGACCCACATCATCCGCGGGAACGATCGGCGTCATGTCTGCAGGCCCTCGCCAGCGACGTAGGGCCGATAGCGTGCGGAGGGGATATGCAGGAGGTTTAGCACATCGGCGGAATCGCGGGCGGCGCAGACCGCGTCCGCCAGCGCTTCCGCGGCCTCCCGGGTGGTATGCCGGACGACCTGCGCCAGATAGGGAATGTGGACAGGGTCCACGGAAAACAGCCGATAGCCCAGGCCCAGCAGGATCGGCAGCACACTCCGGAGCTGCGGCAGTACGCCGCACAACTGGATGTCCGCGAGGTGCGTGCCGGCCTGCCGTGCCATGGTCCGGAAGAAGCGGTACAGCAGCGGCGCGTAGGGATCGAGATAGGCGCGGAGTTCGGGCCGGTCACGGTCGGCGGCGAACAGGCACTGCATGAGATCGTTGCAGCCGACGCCGATGAAGTCGGCCAGATCAAACCAGCGATCGAGATCGAGCGCGCCGGCCGGCGTCTCGACCATGGCGCCGACGGCGACGTCCTCCGGCAGCTGTACGCGCGTCCAGGCGATCCAGTGGCGCAGTTCCTCGTGACGCACCAGATAGGGCAGCAGGACACGCGCCCGGCAGCGGCCGCTCAACCCCCGTATGGCCGCCAGCTGGGCACGCACCGCCTGCGCGACGGCCGCCTCTCCGAAAAGCCGCACGCCCTGCAGCCCCAGCGGGCCGGCGGTCCCCGGCCGCGGCGGCAGCCAGGCCGGACGCTTGTCGGCGGCGACGTCCAGCAGCCGGAAGGTGACCGGCAGCGGCGCGGCCGCGGCGCACAGGGCATCGAACTCCGCCGTGTAGTACCCGGCATCCGGCGCCTTCGCGGCGGGCGGCTCGAAGAACTCGGTGCGCACCAGTCCGATGGCGGCCGCCCCCATGGAGAGCGCTTTGTGTGCGGCGGCCACGCTGCGCACGCTGGCGCGCAGTTCCACCACCGCCCCGTCCGGAGTCGCGACGCCGACACCGGCGCGCGGCGCGGGCGGCGGCCGATCGACGCGGGCACCCGCCGCCGCGGCGATACTGCCGTCGCTGCCGTCGATCACGACCTCCATGCCGTCGCGCAGCGCGGCGGCATCCTCCCGCCGCAGGATCACGGCGGGGACGCCCAGTCCCAGCAGCGCAATGGTCGCATGCGAGAACGGCGCGCCGTCCCTCACGAGGATGCCCGCGGGCGGCCGCAGCAGCGCGCCGATCTGGTCCTGATCGATCAGGGCGATGCCCGGCGCCGCCGCGCCGCGCTGCAGAATGCCGCGCGCGATGCCGGGGACGTATCCCATGCCGCGCGCCAGTACGGTCCGGTCATCCATCGATCTCACCCGGAAACGCCGTCGCGCCCGCAGCTCCGCGCAGCAGGCCGCCGCAACAACCCCAGCCGCGCGGACAGGACCTCGAACCCGCCCGCCGCGGCGGGCAGTCGCTCGTGCACGCCCAGCACCAGCACGCCGCCCGGCACCAGGCGCTCGTGCAGTACACCGGCGATCCGCGCCTGCAGGGCGCTCTCGAAATAAGTAAAGACCAGATTGCGGCAGCAGATCAGATCGAACGGCCCCGGCGGCGCGGCCGTGCGCACGTCCTGCCGCAGGAACCGCACCGCGGTCCGGAACGGCGGCTTCAGGCGGAAGCCGTCGCCGTCCGTCTCGAAGGCGGCGTCGCGCCAGGCGGCCGGCAGATTCCTGACCGCGCTCCAACCGTAACGCGCCTGCGCGGCACGCGCCAGCAGGACGGCATCGGCGTCGCTGGCGAGGATGTCGGGAGACAGCGTCGGGAAGCGGCCGGCCAGCGCCAGCCGCCAGGCGATGGCGAGCGTGTAGGGCTCCTCGCCCGAGGCGCAGCCCGCGCACCAGATGCGCAGGCTCGCGGCGTTCCGCGCCAGCGCCGCCCGGGCGAGTTGCGGCAGCACATCCCCGACCAGCACCTCGAACACCCGCCGGTCGCGGTAGAAGCGCGTCACCGTCACGCGGCACAGCGCGTCCAGCACCGCCCACTCCTCCGGATGCGCCTCGAGAAAGGCGCGGTAGCCGCCCGTGTCCGGGCACGACAGCTCGCGCAGACGCCGCTGCAGCCGCTTGCACACCTGGGCCCGCACGCGCCGGAACCCCGGCCAGCGCATGTCCAGTCGCGGCAGCGCCCACTGCAGAAAGGCGACGCAGTCCGGATCCCGCATGTCGCGATCGCCTCCCTTGCGGAAAGGCCACGCACTCCCATGCGCGGCCCGACATTCCGGGCGGGGCCGGGTGCCGCTGCGGCAAAGGCACTTACTAAACCCTTCCTGGCCACGGAATCCACGGAACAACACGGAAAAAAGTTTCTTGTGAAAACCCGAAGACCCAACTGCGGCGGGATCATCCTGGGTTTATGCAATGAATGTTTTCCGTGTTGTTCCGTGGGTTCCGTGGCCAATTTTTTCGAGACATCGGCTCAAGTAAGTGCCAT
>JAJJPM010000126.1:0-12990 GCA_032907525.1 Gammaproteobacteria bacterium | reverse complement strand
GGGACTAGGGACTAGGGACTAGGGACTAGGGACTAGGGACTAGGGACTAGGCAGGGAGTGTGGCTGCTTCCATTCAGGCGTCAAGCTTGTCCCCCTGTAGGAGCGGCCTTGGCCGCTCCTACAGGGGCATGGGTTCGCGCTCGCAGGCGCGACAGCCCCGCCTCGATAATCCCCAGTCCCTAGCCCCTAGCCCCTAGCCCCTAGTCCCTAGTCCCTAGTCCCTAGTCCCTGATCCCCGCCCCCTGTATCATCCCCACGCCATGTCGCTTCTAACCTGGATCCTCCTGTTCTCCTTGCTCGGCGGCGTGCTCAGCGTGCTCGCGGCGGCGGTGTTCCTGCTGTTTTCCGAGCGGCTGCGCGCGCGGCTGCTGCCGCATTTCGTCAGCTTCGCCATCGGCGCGCTGCTCGGGGCGGCATTCCTGGCGCTCCTGCCGCACGCGCTGGAGGGACCGGGTGTCGAAGACCTGCACATCATCACCGGAACGGTGCTGCTGGGCGTGCTGGGCTTCTTTCTGCTCGAGAAGATGGTGTTGTGGCGGCATTGTCATCACACCGACTGCGAGGTACACGCGCCCGACGACGGTCACGGGCATGTCCACGAGCACGCAGGGCACCAGGTCAATCATGCCGCCGGCACCCTGATCCTGATCGGCGACGGCATCCACAACCTGGTCGACGGCGTGCTGATCGCCGCGGCCTTCCTCACCGACATCCACCTCGGCATCGTCACCAGCCTGGCCGTCGCCGCGCACGAGATACCGCAGGAGGTCGGCGATTTCGCCGTGCTGCTGCACAGCGGCTTCTCGCGCGCCCGGGCGCTGCTCTACAACATCATCGCCAGCCTGACCACGCTGATCGGCGCCGGACTGGCCTATTACAGCCTGCGCGAGGCCGAGGCCGCGTTGCCGTATATCCTGGCCGTCGCCGCCTCCAGCTTCATCTACATCGCCGTGGCCGACCTCATCCCGGGACTGCACAAGCGCCTCGAAGTGCGCGCCACCGCGCAGCAGGTCGTCCTGATCGCGGCCGGCGTGCTGACGATCTATTTCGCGCATTCGACGCTGCACTGAACGAAACTTCTACCACGAAGGGCACAAAGGACACGAAGGAAAAGCCAAGTCGATGTTGGCGGGCGAAACCCCGTTCCCCCTTGAAGTTTGGAGCGGTCGTTCTCCAGCGTGCAGGTGAGTGCGGCTGGTTTTGCATTGGCCGGAGTTTTCTTCGTGTCCTTTGTGTCCTTCGTGGTTAAAGTGGGTGAACGCAACTGGTGCGGAGCATCTTATGAACTGGTTCATGCTGACGTTGGTCGGGGAAGACCGGCCCGGGATCGTCGCCAGGCTGACGGCGGCGCTGTTCGAGGGCGGCTGCAATCTCGGCGAGGCGACGATGGCGCGGCTCGGCGGGAATTTCTCGGTGATGCTGATGGTTCAGCACGTGGGGACGCTGGAGAGTCTGCTGGCGCTGGTCGAACCGGTGGCGCGCGAGCTCGGACTGCACGCCCACGGCGATCGCATCGAAGGGCACCTGCACCGGCATCTCATTCCCGACGTGCGCGTCACCGTGTACGGCGCGGACCGCGCCGGCATCGTCGCGCAGGTGACCGGGGCGCTGTCGGCGGTCGGCTTCAATATCCTCGATCTGCAATCCGACGTCGGCGGCAGCGAGGCCAGGCCGTTGTACATCATGACCATGGAAGGGCAGGCCCGGGACGGCATCGAGGCGATCGAGGCCGCGCTCGCGCCGCTCGCCCGCGATGGCATCGAGGTCGACGTGCAGCCCATCGAGACGCTGATCGGCTGAGCGCCGCGCCATGGCCGTGCTCGACATCCTCACCTACCCGGATGCGCGCCTGAAGCAGGAATCCCTGCCGGTCGAGTCCTTCGACGCCGAGCTGCGGGCGTTCGTCGCCGACCTCGAGGCGACGCGCCTGGCCGGCCCCGGCGCAGTCGGCATCGCCGCACCGCAGGTCGGCCGCTTCCAGCGCATCGTCATCGTCGACGTCTCGAAGATGAAGCGCCCCGTTCCCAATCACGGCCACCTCGTCCTGGTGAACCCGGAGATCACCGCCTGGGAGGGCTATGCCGTCGGCCGCGAGGGCTGCCTGTCGGTGCCCGACTACACCGGCAACGTCATCCGTGCGGAACGCATCCATCTGGTGGCGTTCGATCCGCAGGGCACGCGCCTGGAATTCGATATGGAAGGCTTCGAGGCGCGCGCCGTGCAGCACGAAATGGATCACCTCGACGGGCTGCTGTTCCTCGACCGCCTGGTCAGCAAGCGCAACGACCTGTTCCGTCGCAAGACCTACCGGTAAAACGAAAACCCCTTTGGCCACGAAACCCACGAAATCCACGAAAGATTTTTTGGGGAAACCCATCAGCCACGGAAGCACACGGAAGTACACGGAATGCAGTACCCGCCGCATCTCTGCTTTCCGTGTCCTTCTGTGGCTGCAATGATTTTTCAGACCAAAAATCTTTCGTGGATTTCGTGGATTTCGTGGGTTTCGTGGCTAAAAGGGGTTTTGCCCACCCGCGGCAGCCCTTGAAAATCTCCGCCCACCCCCCCATCTGTCGGGTAATCCAGAAAAATCCGCTTTCCGGGAGCCCGTGACCCATGCGCATGGACAAACTGACCAGCAAATTCCAGATGGCCCTCGCCGATGCCCAGAGCCTGGCGGTCGGCCGCGACCATCAGTTCATCGAGCCCGTGCACGTGCTCATCGCCCTGCTCGACCAGCAGGGCGGCAGCGTGCGGCATCTGCTGTCGCAGGCCGACGTGAACGTCAACCTGCTGCGCTCGCAGCTGGGCGACGCCCTGGAGAAGCTCCCGCAGGTGCAGGGCGCCGGCGGCGACGTGCACGTTTCCAACGACCTCAACCGCCTGCTCAACGTCACCGACAAGCTCGCCCAGCAGCGCAAGGACCAGTACATCTCCTCCGAGCTGTTCGTGCTCGCCGCGCTGGACGACAAGGGGCCGACCGGCGAGGCGCTGCGCAAGGCCGGTGCCACCAAGGGGATGATCGAACAGTCCATCGAAAAGATGCGCGGGGGCCAGAAAGTGGACGACCCGAATGCCGAGGAACAGCGCCAGGCGCTGGAGAAATACACTATCGACCTCACCGAGCGCGCCGAGCAGGGCAAGCTCGATCCGGTGATCGGCCGCGACGACGAGATCCGCCGCTCCATCCAGGTGCTGCAGCGCCGCACCAAGAACAATCCCGTGCTGATCGGCGAGCCCGGCGTGGGCAAGACCGCCATCGTCGAGGGGCTCGCCCAGCGCATCATCAACGGCGAGGTGCCGGAAGGCCTGAAAGGCAAGCGTCTGCTCAGCCTCGACATGGGGGCGCTGATCGCCGGTGCCAAGTTCCGCGGCGAATTCGAGGAGCGCCTCAAGGCCGTGCTCAACGACCTCGCCAAGCAGGAAGGCCAGATCATCCTGTTCATCGACGAGCTGCACACCATGGTCGGCGCCGGCAAGGCCGAGGGCGCGATGGACGCCGGCAACATGCTCAAGCCCGCGCTGGCGCGCGGCGAGCTGCACTGCATCGGCGCCACCACGCTGGACGAATACCGCAAGTACATCGAGAAGGACGCCGCGCTGGAGCGCCGCTTCCAGAAGGTGCTGGTCGACGAACCGAGCGTCGAGGACACCATCGCCATCCTGCGCGGTCTGAAGGAACGCTACGAAGTCCACCACGGCGTCGAGATCACCGACCCGGCGATCGTCGCTGCGGCGACCCTGTCGCACCGCTACATCACCGACCGCCAGCTGCCGGACAAGGCCATCGATCTGGTCGACGAGGCCGCCTCGCGTATCCGCATGGAGATCGACTCCAAGCCCGAGGAAATGGACCGTCTCGACCGCCGGCTGATCCAGCTGAAGATCGAGCGCGAGGCATTGAAGAAGGAATCCGACGAGGCCTCGAAGAAGCGCCTCGAAGCGCTGGAGAGCGAGATCCAGAAACTCGAACGCGAATTCTCCGATCTGGACGAGATCTGGAAAGCCGAGAAGGCCGCGCTGCAGGGCACCACGCACATCAAGGAGGAACTGGAGCGCGCCCGCCTGGAACTGGAAACGGCGCGCCGCGCCGGCGACCTCGCGCGCATGTCCGAGCTGCAGTACGGCCGCATCCCCGAACTGGAGAAGCAGCTCGACATGGCGGCCCAGGCCGAGATGCACGAGATGAAGCTGCTGCGCAACAAGGTCACCGACGAGGAGATCGCCGAGGTCGTATCCAAGTGGACCGGCATTCCGGTCTCCAAGATGCTCGAGGGCGAGCGCGACAAGCTGCTGCGCATGGAGCAGGAACTGGGCAGGCGCGTGGTCGGCCAGACCGAGGCGGTCAAGGCCGTGTCCGATGCCATCCGCCGCGCGCGTGCCGGGCTGTCCGACCCGAACCGCCCGAGCGGCTCGTTCCTGTTCCTGGGCCCCACCGGTGTGGGCAAGACCGAGCTGACCAAGGCGCTGGCCGCGTTCCTGTTCGACACCGAAGAGGCGATGGTGCGCATCGACATGTCCGAGTTCATGGAGAAGCACTCCGTGGCGCGGCTGATCGGCGCCCCGCCCGGCTACGTCGGCTACGAGGAGGGCGGCTATCTGACCGAGGCGGTGCGCCGCAAGCCGTATTCGGTGATCCTGCTCGACGAGGTCGAGAAGGCGCACCCGGACGTGTTCAACGTGCTGTTGCAGGTGCTCGACGACGGCCGGCTGACCGACGGCCAGGGCCGCACCGTGGACTTCCGCAACACCGTGATCGTGATGACCTCGAACCTGGGTTCGCAGCTCATCCAGGAACTGATGGCGGGCGACGTACAGGGAGGTACGAGTGCCGCGGGAGGCAGGATGCCGGGAGCGGCCGAGGAGAACTATCCGCGCATGAAGGCGGCGGTGATGGAGGTGGTCGGTTCGCACTTCCGGCCGGAGTTCATCAACCGCATCGACGAGGCGGTGGTGTTCCATCCGCTGGGCCGCGCGCAGATCCGCGCCATCAGCAACATCCAGATCGGCTATCTGCGCCAGCGCCTGCAGGACCGCGACATGGACATCTCGGTCTCCGAGGCGGCCCTGGACCGGCTCGGCGAGGCCGGCTTCGACCCGGTGTACGGCGCGCGTCCCCTCAAGCGCGCCATCCAGCAGCAGCTGGAGAACCCGCTGGCGCAGGCGATCCTGTCCGGCAGGTTCGGGCCGGGCGACGTCATCGAGGTCGACGTCGAGGGCGAGGGATTGAGCTTCCGCCGCGGCGTGCGGCGGGCGTCGTGAGCCGGAACCTGCTCCCATCGTGGGGGTGGGGCGGGTTTTCGGGTTGATTTGCGACCGGGCGTGGTCTATCTAATGACTAAGGCCAGAGTTTGTGAAAGTGTGACGGAATAGTACGACTCCTCCACCTGATGATGTTAGCGACCCCTCGCTCACGATTCAGGTTAGCCCCGCCCCAGCGGGGCTTTTTTTCGCCCGGCGGCCGGGGTGCCTTGATCCGGATCAAGGCGGCGGCGCATCCCCGGTCCGACACTCCTCCTTGCCTCGTTTGAGCAGAGCGTGGCGATTGATCGTGGTTATGTCTCCTTGGACCTGGCCGTCGCGCGAGCGGCGGCGATACTCAGGTTGACCCCGCCCCTGCCCGGCAGGCGAGCGGGGTTTTTTGTGCCTTTCCTCAACGGTTTTCGCCCCGCGAGATCCGCCGCAGCACCCAGTCCAGCGCCCGCACGGGCAGCACGCGCCGTGCGCCGGCGAAGAACCGCGTCGGAACCGTGACCGGATAGCGCGCCCGGGCCCGTGGGCTCTCCAGGGCGTGCACGAGCTTCGCCAGGACCGCCTCCGGCCCCAGGGTGAAGGGCGCGGCCGGCCCCGGCCGGGTCAGGCGCCGCTCCATCGCGCGGTAGGTGTCCCGATGGACGCTGTGTTCGACGTCGATGTGGCGCCGGTACATGGCGTGGGCATTGGCGCGGAAGCGGCTCGTGATCGGCCCGGGCTCGATCAGAGAGACCTGCACGCCGCTGCCGTGGAGTTCCAGCCGCAGGGTGTCGTAGAAGCCCTCCAGGGCGTATTTGCTGGCGTTGTAGGCACCACGGTAGGGCAGGGCCACCAGGCCCAGCAGCGAGCTGTTCTGGACGATGCGTCCGGCCCCCTGGGCGCGCATGACCGGTATGACGCGGTTGGTCAGGTCGATGCTCCCGAACACGTTGGTCTCGAACTGGGCACGGATGGCGTCGCGCGGCAGGTCCTCGACCGCGCCGGGCTGGCCGTAGCCGCCGTTGTTGAACAGCCCGTAGAGCCGCCCCGCGGTCCGTTCCAGGATCTGTCCCACCGCGGCCTCGATGGATGCCGGGCTGTCCAGGTCGAGCTGCAGACTCTCCAGTCCCTCGGTGCGCAGCCGTTCGACGTCCTCCGGTCTGCGCGCGGTGGCGAACACCCGGTAGCCGCGCGCCTTGAGGCCGTGGGCCGCGAAATGGCCGATGCCGCTGGAACAGCCGGTGATGAGGATGGCCTTCTGTGAATCCGTCATGGTGCGATCCCGCGGAAAGGGGGCCCGTCAGGCCAGCAGGGCCGCGACGATGCCGGTGATGAAGATGCCGTCGAAGGTGCCGGCCCCGCCGATCGAGGCGATGGGCGCGCCCAGCCTGCGGATGTCCGGCAGGCGCAGCAGGTCGGCGCCGATGAGCACGCCCAGGGTGCCGCTGATGTAGGCCAGCGCGGCGCTGTGCTCGACATCGATGAGCACGGCCGCGAGCGCCGCGGTCAGCGGGGCGACGAACACCGGCATGGCGACGCCGAGCCGCGGAATGGGCCGGCTGAAGCCGTAGGCGACCCCGCTCACGGCGGCGATCGCGAGCAGGACCTCCGCGGGCGGCAGATCGATCCGGCGCATCAGGTGCAGCGAGAACAGCACCGGGATGACACAGCCGCCAACATTGACCGCGATCAGCGTCGTGCCCGTGAACGGCAGTTGCGGACCGCGCAGCAGGCCCGGCCAGGGCGGCGGCATGCCGCCTTCCGGCGCCTCGGCCTGGATGCGCGTCACCGGCAGATTGATCAGGCTGCCGAACAGCGCGCACAGCAGCAGCACCAGTCCGGACTCGGGCGACAGCCCGAGCTTCTCGAAGGCGATGGCCAGCAGCCCGATCTGCACGAAGGTCATCAGCAGGCCGAAGACCAGGATCAGCACCAGCAGGTGCAGGGGCGAGAAGGGCATGGGCTCAGGTCTCTTCCGCGGTCCGGGCGCAGATCTCCGCGCAGCCTCCCGCCAGCAGCCCGCTCAGCGCGATGGCGTTGCTGGGGTGGGCGATGCTGTCGGTGCTGTGCAGGCTGCGCACGCCGGCCTCGCGCAGTTGCCGTTCGGCATCCGGATCGAACAGGGCGTGGGTCACCAGCGCATGCACGGCAACGGCGCCGCGCGCGTACAGCAGGCCGGCGGCGCAGGCCAGCGTGCGGCCGGTGCTGGCGATGTCGTCGATCAGCACCACCACGCGGTCCCGTACCTCGACGTCCGGGAGACGGATGGCGACGCTGCGGTCGCCATGCCGCTCCTTGTGCGCGACGGCGCCCTGCAGCCCGCCCGCGCGGGCGGCGGCCTCGACCCAGGGGGCGGACTCCTCGTCCGGTCCGAGCAGCAGCGGCCTGTCGAAGTTCCGCGCCGCGAATTCGCCCAGCAGGGGCGCGGCGCTCAGACTCAGCGTCCGCGCCGCCGGGACGGCCGTGACGAGGTCGGGCACGCGATGCAGGTGCGGATCGACGCTGATGACGCCGTCGAAATGATCCGCGAGCCAGCGGCCGACGATGCGCTGGCTGACGGCCTCGCCGGGGTTGAAGGCGATGTCCTGGCGCATGTAGCAGAGGTAGGGCGCGACCAGGGTCAGCTCGCGCGCGCCCAGTTCGCGCGCCGTGGCGGCGGCGATGAGCAGTTCCACCAGTTTGGCGTTGGGATCGTCCAGGCTGCGGCACAGAATCACGCGCGGCGGCAGGCGCCCGGGCAGCCGCAGGCGCGACTCGCCGTCGGGAAAACGGTGCATCTCGATTTCCGCATACGGCGCGCCGAGCGCCACAGCCAGCGCGCGCGCCTGGGGCGCGTAGTCGGGAAAACCGAGCAGCAACGTCGTATCGGGCTGTCAGCTCTCCGCCGCGAACGGCAGGCCCACATCGTATTCGTCTTCGATGCGGTAGCCGTTGTCGCGTCGCGAGAGATTGCGGGCGAACTCGAAATCGGCGCGCACCTCGGCGTGGACGCGGTAGAGCGGCTCGCCGGCGACGACCGGGTCGCCGAGCTTCTTCAGCAGGTCGACGCCCGCGCCCTTGCCCATCGGGGCGCCGGCCATGCGTGCGATGCGGGCGAGCTGATAGTTGTCGATGGCGGCGACCACGCCGTCGCGCTCGGCTGTCACCTCGAACTGCAGCGGGCCCGGCGCTGCACGCGCCGTCTGCCGGCCCTGCGCTTCGATCAGCGCGTTCATCTTGGCGAGCGCACGACCGGATTCGAGGATGTCGCGCGCGATGGCATAGCCATGGCCGCCGCGCACGTCGGGGTCGAACTCCAGGACACGGCCGGCCAGGTGCAGCGATTTCTGGCGCAGGTCGGCCGGCGCGTCCGGATCGTTCGCCAGCACCTGCATGACGTCGCGGGCCTCGAGCACCGGGCCGATGCCGCGGCCGACGGGCTGGCGGCCGTCGGTGATGACCACCTCCAGGTGCAGGCCGAGCCGGTCGCCGACGTACTCGAACAGCTTGCGCAGGGCCAGCGCCTGCCGCATCTGGCGCACCTTGGCCGTGGGGCCGACGGGGATGTCGATCAGCAGATGGGTGGAGCCGGCCGCGAGCTTCTTGGACAGGATGGAGGCGACCATCTGCCCCTGGGAATCGATGCCGAGCGGGCGTTCCACCGCGATCAGGATGTCATCCACGGGCGCGAGCCTCGCGGTGCCGCCCCAGGCGAGGCAGCCACGGTGCTTGCGCACCATCTCGTGCAGACGGCCGGGGCTGAGTTCGACCTGGGCGAGCATCTCCATGGTGTCGGCGGTGCCCGCCGGCGAGGTGATGGCGCGGCTGGAGGTCTTGGGAATGAGCATGCCGTGGGCGGCGACGATGGGCACCACCAGCATGGATGTGCGGTTGCCGGGGATGCCACCGATGCAGTGCTTGTCCGCGACCAGCGGCTCGTCCCAGTCCAGGCGGTCGCCGGATTCCAGCATGGCCTGAGTGAGGTAGAGGATTTCGTCGCGGTCCAGGCCGGTCTGGCCGGACGACACCAGGAAGGCCGCCATCTCGGTCTTGGAATAGCGGTTGTCGACGATGTCGCGGGTGATCGCCTGGAAGTCCTCCAGCGTCAGGCGCTCGCCGTTCATCTTGCGTCGCACGGCCTCCATGGAGTGCGGCGGCTCGGCGTGGGCGACGTTGACCTGCACGCCCTCGGCGCAGCCGAACTGGGCGAAGGCCTGCTCCGACAGTCCCAGCTCGCCGGTGCTGACCAGGGCGGGATCGTCCACGACGTTGAGTACCGCCAGGATGCGGTGGCCGTGGTTGGTGATCTCGATCTTCGACAGCGCCTGGAAACCCTCGGCCCGGTAGAGTCCGCAGTCGCGGTTCATGTAGGCGACGTTTTCCCGGTAGGTGTCGACGGCGATCCGCTTGAGAGTCAGATGAGCGCCCTGGTTGGGCACGGGCGTGGGCGGCTGCATGTGCGAGGATTCGGTATGGATCTTGCTCGGTTGGTCGGATCGGACGCTGCCGGGGCATTGTACCGTCAGTTCATCGCCCAGGGGGAGCCCGCCGACGCCGCAGCGGCCTCCGGGTGGAAATCGATGCGATTCCGGCGGAAGATCGCAGTCAGGCGGACCGGAAGGGGACGGGTGTGAGCGAAGACGAGGATATCCAGGAGACCGGGGAGCGGCGCGAGTATTTCCGCATCGGCGATCAGGTGCTGCTCAAGGTGCGGCCGGTCGACGCGAGCGAGGTCGACGCCATCGTCGAACGCATCACCGACCGCGTGCCGGATCGCTTCACGGTGGCGGCCAATTTCGCCGTGAATTCCCGCGCCACTGCGCGTCTCCTGCACGGCGTGGCGGCCGATTCGCCGGATGCCGCACGCTACATGAAGGCCCTGGACGCCAAGCTCAATCACCTTGCCCGGCTGTTCGTCCTGGAGGAGGTCGAGGCGGGCGGATTCCCGCGGCTCGATGTCACCCTCAGCGCCGGCGGGGTGATCTTCCCCTCGGCGCGCGAGTTCGCGCCCGGCGATCTGCTGGAAACCCGCCTGGTGCTCTATCCGAACATGACCGGCATCCTGACCGTGTCCGAGGTGGTGCGCTGCGAGCGGAACGACGACGGACCGGCGGACATGCCCTGGCTGGCGGCGGTGGAGTACGTGCACATCCGCGAATCCGACCGCGATCTGCTGGTCAGCCACATCATGTCGCGCGAAACGGAGCTCCTGCGCCGCCAGCGCGGCGAAGATGACGCCTGATATGTCGTCGAAGGCTTTTCAACACGAAGGCGCCGAAGGGAAACCAAGGTCAATGGCCACGGAAGCACACGGAAAAACACGGACAAAACCCTTTTTGCCACGAAACCCACGAAATCCACGAAAGCTGTATGAGGGAAAAATGCTCTTTCCGGAATGCAGTTCGTGGTATCGCGGGACGGGAGCGGCGTAGCGTAACTGTTCGGGTGGCTGAGGTCTTGTGTGTGACTTGTTCACAATCTTCCGTGTTTTTCCGTGTGCTTCTGTGGCCAAGAATGTCTTTTTGAAGGCAGTTCCGTCCCGCGGCCGACGTTACGACTCCGCCACCTCCAGTTCCGCGCCGTGCTCGGCCTCGCGCCGGCGCTCCTCCTGCTGCAGGGCCCACAGCCGGCTGTAGACGCCACCTTCCGCGAGCAGCGCCTGATGGCTGCCGCGCTCGACGATGCGGCCGCAGTCCATCACCAGGATGGTGTCGGCATCGATGACGGTGGACAGACGGTGGGCGATGACCAGAGTGGTGTGGTTGGCCGCGACCGCGCGCAGCGCCTCCAGGATGACCTGCTCGGAATGCGAGTCCAGGCTGGAGGTCGCCTCGTCGAAGATCAGGATGCGCGGGTTCTTGAGGATGGCCCGCGCGATGGCGACGCGCTGCTTCTCGCCGCCGGACAGCTTCAGCCCGCGCTCGCCGACCACGGTGTCGTAGCCCTTCGGCAGGCCGACGATGAAGTCGTGGATGTTGGCGAGCCGTGCCGCCTGTTCCACCGCCTCGCGGGAGGCGTCGGGGCGGGCGTACGCGATGTTGTAGTAGAGCGTGTCGTTGAACAGCACCGTGTCCTGGGGAACGATGCCGATGGCGGCGCGCAGGCTGTCCTGGGTGACGCCGCGGATGTCCCGGCCGTTGATCAGGATGCGCCCGCCGGTGACATCGTAGAAGCGCAGCAGCAGCCGCGCCAGCGTGGACTTGCCCGCCCCGCTGGGGCCGACCACCGCGACCTTGTGGCCGGCGGGGATGGTGAAGCTGACGCCGTGCAGGATCGGCCGCTCGGGATCATAGGCGAAGGCCACGTCCTCGAAGCGCACCGTGCCGTCACCGACCTCCAGCGGCACGGCATCCGGCCGGTCGACGATCTCCGGCCGTTTCTCCAGCACGTCGAACATCAGCCGCATGTCGGTGATGGCGTGCTTCAGCTGGCTGTAGACCACGCCCAGGAAATTGAGCGGGATGAACAGCTGCAGCAGGAAGGCGTTGACCAGTACCAGGTCGCCGATGGTCAGCTCGCCCTTCACCACGCCCTGCGCGGCGAGGACCATCACGCCCGTCACGCCCAGGGCGATGATGCCCGACTGGCCGACGTTCAGCGCCGACAGCGAGGTCTGGCTCTTGACGGCGGCGTCCTCCCACTGGCGCAGGGTGTGCTCGTAGCGCCGCAGCTCGTGGGCTTCGTTGCCGAAGTATTTCACCGTCTCGTAGTTGATCAGGCTGTCCACCGCCTGGGTGTTGCCCTGCGAGTCCATGTTGTTCATGGTAACGCGGTACTTCATGCGCCATTCGGTGATCATGAAGGTGAAGCCGATGTACAGCACCACCGAGCCGAAGGTCACGACGGCGAACCAGACGTCGTACTTGGCGAGCAGGATGCCGGCGATCATCAGCACCTCCACCAGCGTCGGCAGGATGCTGAACACCATGTAGTTGAGCAGGGAGCTGACGCTGCGGGTGCCGCGGTCGATGTCGCGCGAAACGCCGCCGGTCTTGCGCTCCAGGTGATAGCGCAGCGACAGCCGGTGCAGGTGTTCGAGCACCCGTACCGACACCGTGCGCATGGCGCCGTGGCGCACCCGGGCGAACACCGCATCGCGCAATTCGTTGAACAGCGAGCTGCCCAGCCGCAGCGCGCCATAGCCGAGCAGGAGCGCCAGCGGCAGCGTCAGCTCGGGATGGACCTTGCTGTCGAGGCTGTCGACGATATCCTTGAGGACCAGCGGAATGCCGACGTTGGCGGCCTTGGACAGGATCAGGAAGGCCAGGGCCAGGACCACCCGGCCCCGGTACTGCCACAGGAACGGCGCGAGCGCGCGCAGCGTCCTGACGTCGCTGGGCTTTGCGTCGGGCATTTCGGTGGCGTGGACGTAGCTGCGCATGGTTCATGATCCGGGCGTAAACGGCCATTCTCACAAAATCGCCGGGGCGGGGGAAACAACCCGCCTGCAGCCTGGGGTATCCGCGCCGATAGCATGGCCTGGACAGTGAATCGGGAGAGCATGCCATGAAACCCACCGACGACCAGCTGGCGGAGGCGATCGCCGAGGCCGAGCGCCTGCGCGCCGCCGGCGAGGACACGCACTTCCTGGCCAGGACCGTGCTGTACCAGCGCAGTCGCCTGCAGCACCTGGAGGAGGTCTTCCGGCGGGCCGAGCGGCTGATCAACTTCGGCCAGGACGAGCACGAGCACGCCCTGCTGGTAAAGGCCCTGGAGGCCGCCCGCCATGCCGAGGCCGAGGCACAGGGCCGCGAGGACGAGAACCTCGGACTGGCCTAG
>JAJJPM010000125.1:0-13094 GCA_032907525.1 Gammaproteobacteria bacterium | reverse complement strand
CCTCACTCCTCACTCCTCACTCCTCACTCTCCGCCTCCTCCCCAGCAGATACGAGCGCGCCGGGTCGACGGTGAAGCCCTGTTCCAGGGCCGTGCGGCCGAGCAGCATGCGGAATTTCATGGTGTCGCGGTCGGTCAGGGTAATCTCGATGGGGATGCTGCGCCCGCCGAGCTGCGCCGGGGTGCGGATCACATAGCGCTGCTCGCTGTGGCCGCCGGAATCCGTCACCGTGCGGCAGTCGACGATCTCGGCTTCGCATTCGACCACCACGTCGGTGCGGCGCTGCAGCGGGTGCATGGCGAAGCGCACCCAGGGGCGGCCGGCACGCTCGAAGGTCGCCAGGCGGAAGGCGTGCAGCGCCGAGGTACGTGCGCCGGTATCGATCTTGGCCTTGACCGCGGCAATGCCGAGTTCCGGCAGGGCCACCCATTCGCGCCAGCCGAGCGTCAGCTTGTCCGCATCCGCGTTCACGGCGCTGCCGCCGCCTCGAGCAGTCCATGCTCGAGCAGGGCCTGCACCGTCAGCGTCACGCCGAAGCCGGTGACGTCGCCGGGGACGTGCGCCAGGCCGCCCTTGTGGCTGTGGGCGGCGAGATCGACGTGTATCCAGGGCACGGCGGCGGGCACGAAGCGGCTGAGGAAGCGCGCCGCCAGGATATGGTCGGCCTCGCTCTCGACGGTGCACTGTTTTATGTCGGCGATGTCGCTCTTGAGCGGCTCGTCGTAATCCGCGTCCATGGGAAAGGGCCAGACGCGCTCGCCGCTGCGCCGGCCCGCCTCGGTCAGGCGCTCGAGCAGATCCGCGCGGTTGCCGAACACCCCGCTGTAGCGCGTCGACAGCGCGTACACGCAGGCGCCGGTGAGCGTGGCGTAGTCGATGATGAGCCGCGGCTTCGTGCGCGCCGCCAGGGCCAGGGTGTCGGCCAGCACCATGCGGCCCTCGGCGTCGGTGTGCACGATCTCGATGCTGGTGCCGTCGCTCGCGGTGACCACGTCGTTGGGCTTGTAGCTCTGCGGGCCGATGTGATTCTCGGCCAGCGCCAGCCAGCAGTCGACGGCGAAGTCGGCCCCGAGCCGCGTCAGCGCCAGCAGCGTACCCAGGGCCACGGCGCTGCCGGCCATGTCCTCGTGCATGCCGTACATGGACTTGGCGGTCTTGAGGTTGATGCCGCCGGTGTCGAAGCAGATGCCCTTGCCGACCAGCGCCAGGCGCGGCGCGTTGCGGTGTCCGCGCGGCCGGTAGCCGAGCCGCAGGATGCCGCCGGCGTCGTCGCCGCCCTGGGTGACGGCGAGGAAGGCGCCGGCCTTGCGGCGGGCCAGCGCGCGCCGGTCGAGGAATTCCGTCTCCCAGCCCTGCTCGCGGGCCAGCGCCTCGGCGATGCGCCGGTACTCGGCCGGACGCAGCTCGTTGCCGGGCAGCCGGGTGAGCCAGCGCGCCAGGTGGTTGCCCTGCGCCTGCGCGCGCAGACCGTCGATGCGCAACGGCCCGGCGGCGCCGTGGCAGGCGATGTCCTGCAGGCGCACGGCCGGCGGCGGGTTGGATTTGCGGCTGGGCAGCGGACAGGCCGCCGTCAGCAGGGCCAGCACCGCGGCTTCCAGCACCGCCTCGGCGGCGACGCCCGGCGTGGTCATGACGGCGACGCGCGCGGGCGCCGTGTCCAGCAGGCGCTTCGCCCACTCGCGCGCGGCGCTCAGGCGTTCGAAGGCGCCGGCCCCGGCCTTGGCGTACACCGCCAGCACGCGGGTGCCGCGCGGATTGGGCAGCTCCGTCTCCCAGGGCCTGGCGGCGCCGTCCGTACCGCGCCGCTGTTTCGCGCGTGCCGCCAGGAACTCCGCATGCGGCAGTCCGCGCCAGACCGTGCGTCCGGCGGCCTCGGGCAGTATCAGCAGCAGCGCGTCGCGGCTCGCCAGCTCGCGCGCGGTCGCGGGTTTTGCGTGTTGATTTACGGTGATTTTTTCGGCGTGCGGGTAAGGGATGGACATGCCGTTTTCCTTGACCTGTATGGCCAAAACACAGATCATATCGCGCTTGTTCTTTCCCGGGTACCGTGGCCGCAGCCTGATCGAACCGCTCGGCGCGCGCGGATCACCGACCCGCAACTGCCTGTCCGGCTTCGAATCCGTCGGGATTTTGAGACGGGGCCGCGCCGTCACGGCGACGCCCCGGTCGTGCCGGACGGCCGGCATATATATAAGGAGCTGCATGAACGCCGCGGACAAAAAACGGTTGTTGCGCGAGATGCTGTTCGCGCGCCGCTTCGAGGAGCGCTGCTACGAGGCCTACGTCGAGCGCAAGATCGGCGGATTCCTGCATCTGTATCCCGGCGAGGAGGCCTGTGCCCACGGTGTGCTGGAGGCGGCCCGCCCCGGCCACGACTATGTGATCACCGGCTACCGCGACCACGTCCACGCCATCAAGTGCGGTGCCGATCCCAAGGAGGTCATGGCCGAGCTGTACGGCAAGGAGACCGGCTCGTCCAAGGGCCGCGGCGGCTCCATGCACATCTTCGACGTCAAGCACCGCTTCATGGGCGGCTACGCGCTGGTCGGCGGCCCGTTCCCGCTGGCGGCCGGCATGGCCAAGGCCATCCAGATGAAGGGCGGCGATGAGATCGCCATCTGCTTCCTCGGCGACGCCGCCAACAATCAGGGCACCTTCCACGAGTCGCTGAACATGGCCGCGCTGTGGAAGCTGCCGGTGCTGTACGTCTGCGAGAACAACCTGTACGGCATCGGCACGCGCATCGACCGCTCCACGGCGGTGATCGACCAGTACAAGCGCGTCGCCGCCTACAACATTCCCTCCGCGCAGGAAGACGGCCAGGACATCGAGAAGGTGTTCAAGGCCGCGCAGAAGGCGGTCAAGCACGTGCGCTCCGGCAAGGGCCCGTACTTCCTGGAGCTGATGACCTATCGTTATCGCGGGCATTCGATGTCCGACTCCAACGCCTACCGCGCCAAGGACGAGGAACGCATGTGGTCCAAGCGCGATCCCATCATCATGCTGCGCGACCGCCTGATCGAGGCCGGCGAGCTGACCAAGGAGAAGTACAAGGCCATGGACACCGAGATCCTCGATCAGATCGAAAACGAGATCATCGCCTTCGCCGAATCCTCGCCCGAACCACGGGTCGAGGAGGTGGGCAAGTACGTTCTGGCTGAGAATGATCCCTGGGTGCATGGCGGGGTACGTGGAGGCGTGAAGTAATGGCGCAGATCATGTTCTGGGAGGCGGTGCGCCGCGCCCACGATGAGGAAATGGCGAACGACCCGCTGGTCATCTGCATGGGCGAGGACATCGGCGTCGCCGGCGGCACCTACAAGGCCACCAACGGCCTGTACGCCAAATACGGTCCCGAGCGCGTCATCGACACGCCGATTTCCGAAAACGGCTTCACCGGTCTCGCGGTCGGCGCGTCCTTCCTGGGCGTGCGGCCGATCGTCGAGATCATGTCGGTGAACTTCGCCTGGCTGGCGCTGGATCAGCTGTTCAACTCCGCGGCCAAGGTGCGCTACATGTCCGGCGGCCAGCTGACCGCGCCGCTGGTGGTGCGCTCGCCCGGCGGCACCGCGCACCAGCTCGGCGCGCAGCACTCGGCGCGCATGGAGAAGGTGTTCATGGGCATCGCCGGCCTGCGCGTGGTGACGCCGTCGAACCCGAAGCAGGCCTACGGCCTGCTGAAGTCGGCGGTGCGCTGCAACGACCCGGTGTTCATCAACGAACACGAGCTCATGTACAACATGAAGGGCGAGGTGCCGGACGAGGAGTTCTTCCACCCGCTGGAAGGCTCCGAGGTCGCGCGCGAAGGCCGCGACGTGACCCTGTTCGGCTACAACATCTCCGTGCACTGGTGCCTGGCGGCAGCGGAGACGCTGTCCAAGCAGTACGGCATCGAGGCCGAGGTCATCGATCTCTACTCGCTCAGCCCGCTGGACCGCGACGGCATCCGCAAATCGGTCAGCAAGACCCACCGCGCCGTGATCGTCGAGGAGGCCGAGGCCCCGGTCGGCGTCGGCGCCGAGGTGATGGCGATCATCAACGAGGAATGTTTCTTCGAACTCGACGCCGCCCCGGTGCGCGTGTCGGCGCTGAACGTGCCGATCCCGTACAACCACACCCTGGAAAAGGCGGTCATCCCGAACGCGAACGACGTCGTCGCCGCGGTGCGGAAGATGTTCGGGAAGTGATTTCTCCGGGTTGGACCGCAGAGGCGCGGAGAAGCGTTTAACCGGGGACAGACCTACATTTATTTGGGAACAGACTTGGCTTTGCTTTGGGGACAGACTTAAGTCTGTCCCCAAATGAACGTAAGTCTGCCCCCATGTCCCCTTGGAGTACTTGGCGCTCTTGGCGTCCTGGCGGTTCAAATATCTGGATTCGAAAAACGCATGGCTGAACCCTACGCAATCAAAATGCCGCAGCTCTCGGACACCATGACCGAGGGCGTCATCGTCACCTGGGAGAAGCAGGTCGGCGACAAGATCACGCGCGGCGACATCGTCGCCACCGTCGAGACCGACAAGGCGGTGATGGACGTCGAGGTGTTCCGCGACGGCTATCTGTCGGGGCCTATCGCGCCGGTCGATGCTACCGTCGCAGTCGGGGATGCCATCGGCTACATCGTCGAATCTGTTGAACAAGTTTCTGAGGACGTTTCTAGGGACGAGGTCCTAGGGCCGAGGGGGGGACAGGAGAAAGCCTCTGGTTCGGCCGAGCCGGCGCCCCCCCTAGAACCTAGCACCTCGTCCCTAGCACCTGCTGTACAACCGCCGCCAGGCGCGTTGTATAGCATAGTTATGCCGCAGCTCTCCGACACCATGACCGAGGGCGTGGTGGTGACCTGGGAAAAGCAGCCCGGCGACAGAATCACCCGCGGCACCGTCGTCGCCACCGTCGAGACCGACAAGGCGGTGATGGACGTCGAGGTGTTCAAGGAAGGTTTCCTGTCCGGGCCGATCGCACCGGTCGACAGCACCGTCGCGGTCGGCGCGGCCATGGCCTATCTGGTCGAGAAGGAAGACCAGGTCGTGCGCGAAGAGGCGAAGCCCGGCGCGGCGCCTGCGAAGAAGGTTGAGCATGCCGCCGCGCCCGCGCAAACGGCAGCGCCCGTTTCCCGCCCCCCTTCACTCAGCGGGGGCACGCCCGCCCCGCGCCCGCAGGGCCGCGGCGCGACGCCGTTCGCGCGCAAGCTCGCCGGCCAGCAGGGTGTGGATCTCAACAGCGTCGCCGGCAGCGGCCCGCAGGGCGTGATCGTCGCGCGCGACGTCGCCGGTGCGCGTCCCGCGCCCGTGGTCGGCGGCGGCTTCCCGCAGGTCGACGTGCCCGGCAACGGCCGGCCCATGAGCAAGCTCGAGGCGGCCATCAGCAAATCGATGACCGAATCGCTGTCGATGCCGACCTTCCACGTCACCGCGAACATCCGCCTCGACGCGCTGATCAAGGCCTCCAAGGCGGCCGGCGTGTCGGTGACAGTCGCCATCGCCAAGGCCTGCGCCGAGGCGATGAAGAAATACCCGAAGATGAACTGGTGCTACCAGCCGGTCGACAAGCTGGTCGAGCGCAGCAACGTGGACATCGGCATGGCCGTGTCCGCCGACGGCGGCGGCCTGGTGGTGCCGATCCTCAAAGGCTGCGAGTCGCGCGAGCTCAGTGAACTCAACGACGACTGGAAGGACCTCGTCGAGCGCGCGCGCAAGCGCCGCCTGAAGCCGGAGGAATACACCGGCTCGACGTTCCAGATCTCCAACATGGGCATGTTCGGCGTCACCCACTTCGACGCCATCGCCACGCCGGGCATCGCGGCCATCCTGGCGATCGCCGCCAACACCGAGCAGGGCAGCCCGTTCACGATCACCGCCGACCACCGCGTCGTCAACGGCGCCGAGGTCGCGATGTATCTCGGCGATCTCAAGCAGCTCATCGAACAGCCGGACAGCTGGATGGGACCGATCGGCCCCGCGATCCCGGCCGGCGACTGGGACTACGACGTCGTCGTCATCGGCGGCGGCCCCGGCGGCGAGGACTGCGCGCGCGATCTGGTCGGTCATGGCCTGAAGGTCGCGCTGATCAATGATTCGCCGTTCCCGGGCGGCGAATGCCTGTGGCGCGGCTGCATCCCGTCCAAGGCCTGGCGCGCCGCGGCCGACCGCATCCGCGACCGTGCCCACGACGCCCACCTCGGCGTCACCGGCACCAACAAGGCGAAGCTCGAGTGGGACAAGCTCGAGGCGCACCGCCGCAACGTGCTGGAGACGCGCGGCGACATGGCGCTGAAGACCGACAAGGGCGTCAAGATCGACTACATCCAGGGCTTCGGCAGCTTCGTCGACGATCATCACGTGCGGATCGACGTGTCCGGCAACCAGACCGACCCGCACACGCGCGCGCAGCCCGGCAAAAAGCCGGACGGCAAGACCGTCAGCTTCGGCTGCGCGGTGATCGCCACCGGCGCGCCGCCGTTCGTGCCGCCGATCGATGGCGCCGAGGCGGGCCTGAAGAGCGGGGCCGTGCTGACCTCAGACACCGTCTGGGCGCTGAAGCAGCCGCCGAGGAAACTCATCGTCGTCGGCGGCGGCGCGATCGGCGTGGAGATGGCGCAGATCTTCCAGGACTTCGGTGCCGAGGTGACGCTGCTCGAAGCGCAGGAGCGCATCCTCGCCGAGGTCGAGCCGGAGATCGCCAAGAACCTCGCCGCGATCCTGAACGAAGACCCGAACCTGACCGTGCACACCGGCGTGAAGCTCGCGAAGATCAGCGGCAAGCCCGGCGCGGTCAGCGCGCAGTACACCGACGCCGAAGGCAAGTCGCACACGCTGAAGGCCGACTACGTGATCATGGCCACCGGCAAGCGTCCGGTGCTCGATGGTCTCGGCCTGGACAAGGCGGGCGTGGCCAGCGAGCGTTCCATCGTCAAGGCCGACGCGCGCTGCCGCACCAATGTGCCGCACATCTTCGCCATCGGCGACGTGATCGGCGGGCTGATGCTGGCGCACACCGCCGCGCAGCAGGGCCGCGTCGCCGCCGCGACCATCCTCGGCGAGGACCTGAAGTACGACCAGGACAAGGACTGCGGCGTGATCTTCACCCGCCCCGAGGCCGCGTTCGTGGGGCTCTCCGTGGAGCAGGCCAAGGCCAAGGGCATCGACGCGGTCGAGGCCAAGGTGCCGATGAACATCGACGCCAAGGCGATGATCAACCACGAGACCCACGGCATGATCAAGCTGGTCGCCGACAAGGCCACCCAGCGCATCGTCGGCGTGCACTTCCTGGCCGACCATGCCGACACGCTGATCGGCGAGGCGGTGATGATGGTCTCGGCGGGCATGACGCTGACGCAGGTCGGCAACGCCATCCACCCGCACCCGACCCAGACCGAACTGTTCGGCGAACTCGCGCGCCGGCTGGCATCGCGGCTGCGGCGCTCGGCGAAGGTCAAGGGGCATTAGTATCTGGTTCAGAAGCGCCACGAAATCCACGAAACCCACGAAAGGTTTTCAAGGGACCAGAGTTGCTGAAAATAGTAACCGTCATTGCGAGCGGAGCGTGGCAATCTCCGTGGGCTGGCGGTGCCGTTCGGAGCTTGCCGCGTCGCTGCGCTCCTCGCAATGACGAATTGGAGAAGGCGCCGCATCGTTGTTTCCAAGTACTCCGGCTCCTTGAACCTATTGATCCTTTCGTGGATTTCGTGGGTTTCGTGGCTAATCGGGTTTTTTCGCATCGAGGTTTGATCGCATGTCGAACGTCAAGAAAGTCGTGCTCGCCTATTCCGGCGGTCTGGACACCTCCATCATCCTCAAGTGGCTGCAGGACACCTACGGCTGCGAGGTGGTCACCTTCACCGCCGACATCGGCCAGGGCGAGGAGGTCGAGCCGGCGCGCGCCAAGGCCAAGGCGATGGGCGTCAAGGAGATCTACATCGAGGACCTGCGCGAGGAGTTCGTGCGCGACTTCGTGTTTCCGATGTTCCGCGCCAACACCATCTACGAGGGCGAATACCTGCTCGGCACCTCCATCGCCCGGCCGCTGATCGCCAAGCGCCTGGTCGAGATCGCCAACGAGACCGGCGCCGACGCGATTTCGCACGGCGCGACCGGCAAGGGCAACGACCAGGTGCGCTTCGAGCTCGGCGCCTATGCGCTGAAGCCCGACGTGAAGGTCATCGCGCCCTGGCGCGAATGGGACCTGACCTCACGCGAGAAGCTCATGGCCTACGCCAAGGACCACAACATCCCGGTGGACTTCGCCAAGGCCGGCAAGAAGTCGCCGTATTCCATGGACGCGAACCTGCTGCACATCTCCTACGAGGGCGGCATCCTCGAGGATCCGTGGGCCGAGCCCGAGGAGGACATGTGGCGCTGGTCGGTGTCGCCGGAGAAGGCGCCGGACAAGCCCACCTACGTCGAACTCGAGTTCAAGCAGGGCGACGTGGTCGCCGTCGACGGCAAGCCCATGAGCCCGGCCGAGGTGCTGACGCTGCTGAACAAGCTCGGCGGCGCCAACGGCATCGGCCGCGCCGACATCGTCGAGAACCGCTACGTCGGCATGAAGTCGCGCGGCGCCTACGAGACGCCCGGCGGCACCATTCTCCTGAAGGCGCACCGCGCCATCGAATCGCTGACGCTGGACCGCGAGGTCGCGCACCTGAAGGACGACCTGATGCCGCGCTACGCCAGCCTGATCTACAACGGCTACTGGTGGAGCCCGGAGCGCCGGATGCTGCAGACCATGATCGACGCCTCGCAGGAGACGGTGAACGGCCACGTGCGCATGAAGCTCTACAAGGGCAACGCCTACGTCGCCGGCCGCCGGTCCGCCACCGACAGCCTGTTCGACGAAAAGATCGCGACCTTCGAGGACGACGCCGGCGCCTACAATCAGAAGGACGCCGAGGGCTTCATCAAGCTCAACGCCCTGCGCATGCGTATCGCGGCCCGCAAGCGGCATCGTTGACGGCCGCGACCGGTCCGGCGCACACTCGTCGGGACGCAGCCGATCCGCGAAAGGAAACGCCGCAGGCATGTCCGCACTGTTCAACAAGCCCGTACCCGGCGAGTCCCGGGGGGATTCGGGAGACGGCTCGGGGGGGCAATCCCGGGTCGGATCCCAACGCGACTCCCGGCGTGCGCGCCCCGGCACGCACGCCGAGCCGCCGCCGTCGCTGGACACGCAGCTGCGCGATGCGCAGCTGGCGCTGGTCTACGAGCAGGCGCGTTCGGCGCTGATCGCCGGCGGCGCCGGACTGCTGTTCGTCGGCTATGCGTTCTACGGCGTCGCCGCGCGGGAGGTGCTCGCCGCCTGGCTGGGAGCTGGAATACTCGCCTACCTCCTGCGCTTCATCCTGGTGCTCGCCTACCGCCGTGCCAGCCGCAGGCCGCAGGGCGTCGCGGGCGGCCGCTGGGATGTCGGCTATATGCTCGGGACACTCGCCACCGGCGTGCTCTGGGGCGCGGCCATCCTGCTGCCGCCGCCGCATTTCAGTGCCTATCACACTTTTCTGGTCGTCTGCACCACCGCGCTGGGTGCCGGCGCCATTGTCAGCTACGCACCCCTGAAGCCGCTGCCGGCGGCGTTCATCGTGCCGGCGATCACGCCGCTGGCCCTGTTCCTGATCGTCACCGGCACGGATCTCCAGCAGATGATGGGCGTCGTGCTGCTGATCTTCATGGCCGTCCTGCTGATTTCCGCGCTGGTCATGCACGAGGCCATCACCCGCACGCTGCGGCTCGGCCTGGAGAACGCCTCGCTGGCGACCACGCTGAGGCGCGCCAAGGAGGATGCCGACGCGCTGAACCGCGACCTGCGCCTGGAGATCGACGAGCGCCGCCAGGCCGAGCAGCGCATCCGCGTGTCGCGGCGCGAGCTGTCGCGCATCCTCGACAACATCCAGGACACCTATTTCCGCACCGATGCCGGCGGGCGCATCGTGCAGGTCTCGCCCTCGGTCACGCGCCTGCTCGGCTACAGCGTCAACGAGGTCATCGGCAAGAACCTCGACAACCTGGCCGCCGATCCCGAGGTGGTGCAGGACTTCATGCAGCGGCTGGCCGCGGACGGCGGGCGCATACACGGCTACGAGATGCAGCTGACGCGCAAGGACGGCGGGCGCGTCTGGGTATCCAAGAACGCGCAGTACTACTACAACGACTACGGCGAGATCGCCGGCGTGGAGGGCACGGGCCACGACATCACCGGCCTGAAACAGGCCGAGGCCGCGCTGCGGGCGGAGAAGGAGCGCGCGCTGGTGACCCTGGGTTCCATCGGCGACGGCGTCATCGCCACCGATGCCGCGGGCCGCGTGGAGTACATGAACCCCGTCGCCGAGCAGCTCACCGGCTGGCGGGCCGCGGTCGCCGGCGGGCGCCCGCTGGCGGACGTCTTCCACATCGTCGACGAGGACACCCGCCAGCTCGCCGAGGATCCGGTGCGCGTCTGCCTGCGCAGCCGCGGCAACTACCGCATCCCGGGTCATCCCATCCTGCTGTCGGCGACCGACGCCGCCGAGTATTCGGTCGAGGTGAACGTCTCGCCCATCGCCGACGAGGACGGCAGCCTGACCGGTGCCGTGCTGGTGTTCCACGACGTCACCGAACTGCGCGGCCTGGCGCGCGAGATGAGCTACCAGGCCTCGCACGACATGCTCACCGGGCTGGTGAACCGGCGCGAGTTCGAACTGCGTCTGGAGGCGGCGATCCAGACCGCCGTCAGCGAGGGCATGCACCATGCCGTGTGCTATCTGGATCTCGATCAGTTCAAGGTCGTCAACGACACCTGCGGCCATCTCGCCGGCGACGAGTTCCTGCGCCAGCTCGCCGGCCGCCTGCAGACGCGCATCCGCGAGAGCGACATCCTCGCCCGCCTGGGCGGCGACGAGTTCGGCGTGCTGCTGGAAGGCTGCCCGCTGGACAAGGCGGTGGAGATCGCCGATGACCTGCGCGGCGTGGTCAAGGCCTACCGCTTCGAGTGGGAGGACCACAGCTTCGAGATGGGCGCCTCCGTCGGCCTGGTCGGCATCGACAAGGACAGCGGCTCGCTCGCCGAGGTGCTGAGCGCGGCAGACTCCGCCTGCTACGTCGCCAAGGACCTGGGCCGCAACCGCACCCACGTGTTCTCCTACGACGACAGCGACCTGGCCCGCCACCACAGCCACATGCTCTGGGTGCAGCGCCTGCAGCGCGCGCTGGACCGCGACAGCTTCGTGCTGCACTGCCAGCGCGCCGATCCGGTCAAGGCCGGCGCCGACGGGATGCGCTATCAGGAGATCCTGCTGCGCATGGTCGAGGGCGAGGAGCTGATCGGCCCCGGCGTGTTCATCCCCGCGGCGGAGCGCTACCACCTCATGCCGGCCATCGACCGCTGGGTGGTGCGCCACGCGCTGCAGGCGCTGGGGCGCAAGCCCGGCTGGGACGAGAGGGAGCTGTACGCGATCAACCTCTCCGGCCAGTCGCTCGGCGACGAGGCCTTCCTCGACTACGTGAGCGGCGAGCTGGCGCAGTCCGGCGTGCCCGCCGCGCGCATCTGCTTCGAGATCACCGAGACCGCCGCCGTCGCCAACCTGCGCAGCGCGCAGAAGTTCATATCCACGCTCAAGCGCCTGGGCTGCGCCTTCGCGCTGGACGACTTCGGCAGCGGCCTGAGCTCGTTCGCCTACCTCAAGCGCCTGCCGGTGGACTTCCTCAAGATCGACGGCCGCTTCGTGCGCGACATGGCGACCGACCCGGTGGACCACGCCATGGTGGAATCCATCAACCAGCTCGGCCACGTCGTCGGCGTCAAGACCATCGCCGAATTCGTCGAGAACGCCGCCATCCTCGAGCAGCTCGAACGCCTCGGCGTCGACTACGCCCAGGGCTACGGCGTCCACAAACCCGCGCCGCTGGAGCAGTGCACGGGCTGAAAAGATCGGATGGCCACGAAATCCACGAAACCCACGAACGTTACAGGAATGAAAACCCTTTGATCATTTTCGTGGGTTTCGTGGCCATCCCTGTTTTCGAATGAGGAAAAACTGCCATGCGCATTCTTCACACCATGCTCCGCACCGGCGATCTCGACCGGTCCATCGCCTTCTACACCGAGGTGCTCGGCATGAAGCTGCTGCGCCGCAAGGACTATCCCGAGGGCAAATTCACGCTCGCCTTCGTCGGCTACGGCGACGAGCGGGACAACACCGTCATCGAGCTGACCTACAACTGGGGCGTGGACAAATACGACATCGGCAGCGGCTACGGCCACATCGCCATCGAGGTCGACGACGTCTACCGGGCCGCCGACGAAATCAGGCAGCGCGGCGGCAAGATCCTGCGCGAGGCCGGCCCGATGAACGCCGGCACCACCATCATCGCCTTCGTCGAGGATCCGGACGGGTATCCGATCGAGCTGATCGGCAGGCGCGGCTGACCAAACCGCATCTCCAACGCAGCCCCGGTGGCGCGCAGCGAAACCCGGGGCAGCCCCAGGGCGCGGTGCTTACCGCCCCCGGCGCGGTTTCCCGCCATCTCCGGACTCCGCCACGTAGACCTGCGCATAATGATCCAACAGCCTGCGAATCATAGTCTGATAGGGCGTTCCGCGCCGCTTCGCCTCGCGCTTGAAGAACTCGACGCTGGCCTTGCTCAGCGTGATCGTCACCTTGACGGTCTCGTCGCGAAAGGCGAGCTGGTCCGGCGGCGGCAGGAAGTCGTCGACGATCCTGAGCCTGCCCATGGGCTCATCGGTGTACTTGGTTTTGCCGCTCATAAATGCGTTTCCCTTTGCGCCAGTAGCCGGCGCCGATGATGCGGATGATCCCGTCGCGCCAAGTGAAGCGGACGGTCAATATTCCCTGGCCAACCCGGCCCATACAGTAATACCGGCGCTCTTCTCCGCCGTGTTCGAGATCCTCGGCGATGACGCGCCTCGGATCGGCAAATGCGAACTGGGCCTCCACGAAGGAAACGCCATGCTTGATCTGGTTGAGCAGATCCTTGGGGGGATCCCATTCGAAGCTGTCCATGCTCCGTCTCCATGTCCGAGTATATGGTTAATTAGCCATATATCAACCCATACGAGTCAATCCAGCGGACTGCGCACCCCGTGGCCGCCTTTGTTCAGTACGT
>JAJJPM010000124.1:0-3014 GCA_032907525.1 Gammaproteobacteria bacterium | reverse complement strand
CGAACGGGACCGCCGGAGCGCCGAGTCCCACGCTGGAGGCGAATCTGCCCAGGGGTAAATCCACGGTATCCGGCTGCCGGCCGGCAGCCCTGCATAACCGTCAGAGCTGTAGGGTCGCTCCCTACAGGCTGTCCCAGCTCGAGCGCTTGCGCAGGCGGATGCGCGGCAGGATCAGGCCGAGGATGATGCCGACCACCAGCACGCCGGCACCGATCATGAACCAGTCGCGGGCGGTGCGGTCGCGCAGCGCCTCGTTCTCCTGGCGCAGCGTCTCCTGGTCGCGCTGCATCTGCATCAGGGAGTTCTTCAGATCCTTGTTTTCGGAATCGATGGCGAGCGCGCTGGAGGCGGTGCGCTGGATGTCGGCCAGCTGCTTGGACAGCTTCTGGTTCTCGGCCCGGGTCTGTTCGAGCGCCTGCTCCAGCGCCTGGATCTCCTTGCCGGTCTCGCTCAGCCGGGTCTGGCGCTGGCGCGACTGGAGCTCCAGTTCCGCGAGCTTCTTCTCGGCGGCAGCCAGGCGGTCGCGTGCCGACGGCGTGGTCATCAGCAGGCGGGTCAGCACCCAGCCTTCGGTGCCGCTCGGCGCCCGCACCTTCGTATAGCCGCTGGCCTCGTCGTGCTGCAGGACCTGCAGAGGGGTGCCGCTGGGGATCATGCGCAGGATGCGGTGCTGGGTGCTGGTACCCGAACGCAGGGCGATCTCGAGTTCGTCGGAGGCGTAGCGGGTTTCCGCCTGGGCGGCCGCCGCCAGGGTGAGCAGTGCGGCGAGAAGAAGCTTGCGGGTCACAGGGACTCCTCTTGAATGGGTGACGGTTCCGATCCGGTTGGATTTTAGGGCCTGGGGCGGTGCCTGGGAGTGAACGCTCTCACAGCCGCCCGGCGGGCGCGCTCCGCGACCCCTCGCGCCGTTGCCGGGAATGCGGGATCATTGCGCGAACGTCCACCTCAAATCAACCCTGCGGGCGGCATGCGGCGACTCGACCAGTACGGCTTTTTCGACACCCTCGCGGACACCCCCGGTCCCGCGCTGGTGTTCTTTTCGGCGCCCGCCTGCGGCGCCTGCCGGCACTGGCGGGTGCTGCTCGCCGGGTTCGAGGCGGGCGGCGACGCGATCCCGGTGTTCGAGGTCGATGCCGGCGAAGATGCCGCGCTGGCGCAGGCCTTCGAGCTGTTTCATCTCCCGGCGCTGTTCCTGTTCGTCGACGGGGAATATCACCGCCCGTTGCAGTGCGAGGCGAGCCTGCCGCGGCTGCGGGCCGCCATCGATACGGCCCTGGCACTGCCGGCCGAGGAGGCGCCGTGACGTTCCGCCGCTGGGAACTGGACGGCGCACGCCGCTGGCTGCTGGGCGTCGAGCGGCGGCTGTCGCCCAACCGCGACCCGCGTCCCGATGCCGCGGACATCTCGCTGATCGTGGTGCACGGCATCAGCCTGCCGCCCGGTGAATTCGGCGGCCCGTGGATCGACGCGCTGTTCATGAACCGCCTCGATCCCGGCGCGCATCCCTATTTCCACGAGATCGAGGGGCTCAGGGTCTCGGCGCACGTGGTGATCCATCGCGACGGCCGCGTGGTGCAGTACGTGCCGTTTCCGGAACGCGCCTGGCATGCGGGCCGGAGCAGCTTCCGCGGCCGCGGCACCTGCAACGACTTCTCCATCGGCATCGAACTCGAAGGCACCGACGAGACGCCCTATACCGAGGTGCAGTATCAGCGCCTGGCCGTCATCGTGGCCGCCCTGCGTCGCGCCTATCCGGGCATCGCGCCCGATGCCATAGCCGGTCACGCCGACATCGCGCCCGGCCGCAAGACCGATCCGGGCCCGGCCTTCGAATGGCCGAAGCTGGCCGGTCTGCTGGACGACAGCCGCCTGGCTTGACGCTCGCAGGGGCAGCGGGTAGCGTTCCCGCATCCCGTCGCCGGACACCGCGCACCATGACGCTCATCGCCATACTCGCCAGTCTCCTGCTCGAACGGCTGCTCGATCACGTCCAGGATCTGCGGCGCTACGAGCGCTATGCGGACTATGTCGAGTGGATGCGGCAGCGTCTGCGCGGCGATCCCTGGGAAGGCCGCCTGGGCGTGCTCGTCCTGCTGGTGCCGCCGGTGCTGATCACCGCGGTGCTGCAGGCGGGCCTCGAGGATGCCCTGTTCGGCCTGCTGGGCCTGCTGTTCGCCATCGCCGTGCTGCTGTTCTGCCTCGGGCCCCGCGATCTGGGGCACGAGCTGGCGCAATACCGCGAGGCGCTGATTTCCGGCAACGACGAACTCGCGACGCGCCTGGCGCGCACGCTGCTGGGCCATGAGCCGCCGCCGCAGGCCGGCGCGCAGGCGCGGGCCGTCACCGAGGCGGTGCTGGTGCAGGCCAACGTGCGCGTGTTCGGCGTGCTGTTCTGGTTCGCCATCCTCGGCCCGGTGGGTGCCGTGCTCTACCGGGCGGTGACCGAACTGCGTCTGCACACCCTCCAGGACAGCGACGAGTTCGGCTGGGCGGCGCGCCAGCTCACGGAGATCCTCGACTGGGTGCCGGCACGGCTGACGGCCATGGGCTACGCCTTGTCGGGCGATTTCGAGGCGGCGGTGGCGCGCTGGCGGGCGGCCTCGGCGGGCGCCGACCACTGGCTGGTGCCGGCGCCGCAGGTGCTGGTCGCCGCCGGCTGCGGCGCCCTGGACGTGGACGAGACCGATACGGGCGACGGTGGCGACGAAGAGGATCGCATCGACGAGAGCGTCGCCTGGGATCGGACGCTGCAGTCCGCCATGGCGCTGGTGTGGCGTACCCTGTCCCTCTGGATCGTGATCATCGCCCTGCTCACCCTGGCCGGCTGGGCGGGGTAGCGATGCGGCAGAATATCGATGGCCACGAAATCCGCGAAACCCACGAAACGTGCCATAACGATACCGGTGCGGCTCCCGCAGGGGGGACTAGCCTGGACTATTCATGAACGACCTACTGCGGCCGCCGATATGCCTGACAAGACAGCGCGTGCTCCCTCCAGGTGCTCGACATACTGT
>JAJJPM010000123.1:0-13249 GCA_032907525.1 Gammaproteobacteria bacterium | reverse complement strand
GCAGGCCCCGCGCCTTGCCTGGACGCCCGATCTGCAATTTTGAGATAGGTTCTAGACTCTCCTGAACGGCGCTTTCCGCCACACGTCCGGAGCGACATGGAGCACGAGCCACACCCGGAACGCCCGCGCACCCTGACCGCGCGCATCGGCCGCGCGGTCGGGGCCGAACCCGGTGAACTGCCGGCGCTGCTGGTCGCGTTCGCGTATTTCTTCAGCCTGCTGTGCGCCTATTACATCCTGCGCCCGCTGCGCGACGAGATGGGCATCCAGGGCGGCGTCGAACAGCTGCAATGGACCTTCACCGGCACCTTCGTCGCGATGCTGCTCGCGGTGCCGCTGTTCGGCTGGGCGGTGGCGCGCTATCCGCGGCGCAGGCTGCTGCCGGTGGTGTACGGCTTCTTCATCGCCAATCTGCTGATCTTCTATGCGCTGTTCCAGGGCGACTGGGCGCGGCCCTGGGTGGCGCGGGCGTTCTTCATCTGGGTCAGCGTGTTCAATCTGTTCATCGTGTCGGTGTTCTGGAGCTTCATGGCGGACGTGTTCAGCAACGCCCAGGCACGCCGCCTGTTCGGCGTGATCGCGGCGGGCGGCAGCGCCGGCGCCGTGGTCGGCCCCGCGCTGACCGCGGTCCTGAGCACGCGCGTCGGCACCGCCGAGCTGCTGCTCGTCAGCGTCGCGTTCCTGCTGGCCTGCCTGCTGTGCGTCCGCGCCCTGCTGCGCTGGCGGCGGCGCCCCGGGACGGCCGGCGCGCCGGATATGCGCAACGTCACGCAGGGTGCGGACGATGCGGATGCGGCCATCCACGGCGGCGTGCTGGAGGGCGCGGTGCGCGTGCTGCGCTCGCCCTACCTGCTGGCGATCTGCCTGTTCGTGCTGCTCTACACCGGCCTGTCGACCTTCCTGTATTTCGAGCAGGCGCACATCGTGCGTGCGGCCTTCGACGATCCCGCGCGGCGCACGGCGCTGTTCGCCGGCATCGATCTCGCCGTCAACGCCCTCACGCTGCTGGCGCAACTGTTCGTCACCGCGCGGCTGATCGCGCGCCTCGGCCTGGGCGCGACGCTGGCGCTGGTGCCGCTGGGGCTGGCGGCCGGCTTCGCCGTGCTGGCGGTGCAGCCGGCGCTGGGCGTGCTGGTCGCGCTGCAGGTGCTGCGCCGCGCGGGCAACTACGCCTTCACCCGGCCCGGACGCGAGATCCTGTTCACGGTCCTGCCGCGCACGGACAAGTACAAATCCAAGAACTTCATCGACACCGTGGTGTACCGCGGCGGCGATGCGCTGAGCGCCTGGGCCTTCGCCGGACTCGCCGGCCTCGGGCTGGGGCTGTCGGCCATCGCCTGGCTGGCGGTGCCGCTGGCCCTGCTGTGGGCCGGACTGGGCGTCTGGCTGGGCCGGCGCCAGGAGGCGCTGCGGCGAAACCCGTCGTCGCCGGCATCGCCCATACTTGCATCAGATACCGCAAGGAGCGATCCATGAACAGACCCGACCCCGACCACCGCCGCCGCACGACTCTCAAGGCCCTCCTGGCCGCGGCCTGCGCCTGGGGCGGCGCGCCGTTCGCCGTCCCCGCCGCTACGCCCGAGGCGCCAGGCTCCGCCGCCGGCGCCGACATCGGCACGCGCCCCATCCCCCGCGGCGGCGAGGCCATCCCGATCGTCGGCCTGGGCACCTCGGGGGCCTTCGAGACCGCACCGGGCGACGACCTCGACCCCCTGCGCGGAGTACTGCGGGCCTTCTTCGAGCGCGGCGGCCGCCTGATCGACACCGCGCCCTCCTACGGCAACGCCGAGACCGTGGTCGGGCGGCTGACGGCCGAACTCGGTCTGCGCGACCGCGCGTTCATGGCGAGCAAGATCGACCGCCAGGGCGAACGGGAAGGCATCGCACGCATGGAAGCGTCCGAACGGCGCCTCGGCGGCCGGCCGCTGGATCTGCTGCAGGTGCACAACCTCATCGACGTGGAGACGCAGCTCGCCACCCTGCGCCGCTGGAAGGAGGAAGGCCGGGTGCGCTACATCGGCATCACCCATTACCGCGTCGCGGCCTTCGACACGCTGGAACGGCTGATGCGCGCGCACGATCTGGATTTCGTGCAGTTCAACTATTCGGTGGTCACCCCCGAGGCCGAACGGCGGCTGCTGCCGCTCGCGCAGGAACGCGGCCAGGCGGTGCTGATCAACCGCGCCTTCGAGGACGGCGCCTGGTTCCGGCGGGTGCGCGGCCGCCCGCTGCCGGACTGGGCGCGGGAGTTCGACTGCGCGTCGTGGGCGCAGTTCGCGCTCAAGTACGTGCTGGCGCATCCGGCGGTGACCTGCGTGATCCCGGCCACCGGCAAGGTGAAGCATCTGCTGGACAACATGGGCGCGGGCCGCGGGCGCCTGCCGGACGCCGATCAACGCCGGCGCATGCGCGAGCTGGTGGCGGAGCTGTGAGCGGGCGGGCGCGTCCATCACAGCGGGTGTGCCGCCACGGTGCGTCAGGCTGCGCCTCGACGCACCCTACCCGGCTCGCCCGGCAAGGGGCCGCGGAAACATACGGAAGGACACGGAATGAAAAGCACGCCGCATACCCGCCTTCCGTGTGGCTCCGTGTGTTTCCGTGGCCATCGACGGTAACACGCATGACACGGACGGACACGACCCGATGACGCAGACCGCGAAACCGTCCGCCGCGAGCCGCTTCCGCTCCCCGCTGTGGGGCATCGCGGCCAGCATCCTGTTCGTCGCCGCGATCCTCGCGGTGCTGGTGTATTTCGGCGCCCACGAACAGATCCTGCGGCTGCTGGAGTGGTTCGACGACCAGGGCGCCTGGGCCTCGCTGCTGTTCGTGCTGATCATGGCCGCGGTCGTGGTGCTGGTGCTGCCGGGCGTGCTGTTCACCACCGGGGCGGGCTTCGTGTTCGGCGTGGTCGAGGGTTCCATCTACGTGGTGACCGGCACCACGCTCGGCGCCACGCTGGCGTTCCTGATCGCGCGCCATCTGTTCGGGCAGCGCGCCCGGCGCTTCGTCATGGCACGCGCCAGGTTGCGGCTGGTGAGCGACGAGCTGACGCCGCACGGCTGGAAGATCGTGCTGCTGACGCGGCTGATCCCGTTCTTCCCCAGCAAGATCTCCAACTACTTCTTCGGCCTGACGCCCTTCTCGCTGCGCGGCTATGTCGGCGGCTCGCTGCTCGGCTTCATTCCCTTCTCGGTCCACAATGTCTACCTCGGCTCGATCGCAGCGGACATCGGCACCCTGGGCGAGCGCAGCGTCGGCCGCACGCCGCTGGAATGGGCCATCTACGGCGCCGGCTTCGTCGCCACCGTCGTCGCCGTGATCTACCTCAACCGGCTCGCGCGCCGCGCGCTGGACCGCTACGTCGACCGGGGCGCGCTCGACGAGGATCGGCAATGAACTGGATGAACTGGCTGCCCTGGCGTTTCGTCATCCGCTACGTCGCGCGCCGGCAGGGCTTCCTCGATCCCATCGCGCTGCTGTCGCGGCTGCACAGCTTCGCGCAGCCGTCCGAGGTGGGCGAACCCATCGAGCTGCTGCGTGCCGGCGTGGTGTTCCATGCCCGCGGCCTGATCAACAGCCGCGTCGTGCAGCACAACCTCGACTGGGTCTGGCCGTACTGGATCGAGCGTCAGTTCGATCCGAACGACGCGTCGTTCATCCCGCGCGCCTTCTCCATCACCCACATCAATCTCAGCCACCGCAACTGGACGGCGATCGGCCATCCGGACTGTGCGGAGCTGCCGATCGTCGATCCGCGCGGCCTGCTCACGCCGTTCCTGGACGGCTGGTCGCTGGACGGCTGGCTGCTGGCCGACGACGGGCGCTGCCTGCTGCCCTCGCGCGCGGCGGAGTGCCGGCAGCGGCAGGTGATGGACAGCGGCGTGCGCATCGTCACCGACACCGCGATGGACGGCCTGGCGCTGACCGGCGAGGCCTGGGTGGCGCTGGAATCCGGGGTCCCGGTGTGCCGGCTGCGCCTGCGGGCGCGCTCCGACACGCGGGCAACACTGGTGCTGGCGCTGCGCCCGCAGAATCCCGAGGGCATCAGCTTCATCCACGAGGTGCGGCTGTCGCCGGACCGCACGGCCTGGACCGTCGACGACGTGCGGCGGGTGGAGTTCGGCGCGCCGGCGCCGCGGCATCACGTCTCGGATTACCGGCACGGCGACGTGTACATCCATCTGGCGGACCTCGACGATCAGACCGAAGGCCGCTGCGACGTGGGCATGGTCACGGCGGCGGCACTGTTCCCGGTCGGGGCCGGCGAGCCGGCGGAGATCGACGTGCGCATCCCGCTCGAGACGGATGCGCACAAGGCGACGGGCGCGCTGGCCGCGGATGCCTGGAGCGCCGCGCGCCGCCACCGCTGCCGCCTGAGCTGTCCGGAGCCGCACTACCAGTTCCTCTACGAGGCCGCGATCACCTCGCTGATCCTGCATTCCCCCGACGACGTCTACCCGGGGCCCTTCACCTACAAGCGCTTCTGGTTCCGCGACGCGGCCTTCATCATCCACGCCCTGCTGTGCGCCGGCCTGACGGAGCGCGCCGAACGCGCGCTGGCACGCTTCCCGGAACGGCAGACGGCGCTCGGCTATTTCCGCTCCCAGGAAGGCGAATGGGACGCCAACGGCGAGGTGCTGTGGATACTGCAGCGCTTCTTCGCCCTCACCGGCAGGCCCGTGCCGCCCGAATGGCACGGACCCATCCAGCGCGGGGCGCGCTGGATCCTGCGCAAGCGGCTGGCCGACGATCTGGACGCGCCGCATGCCGGCCTGCTGCCGGCCGGCTTCAGCGCCGAGCATCTCGGGCCCAACGACTACTACTACTGGGACGATTTCTGGGGCATCGCCGGCCTGCGCGCGGCCGCCGCGATGCTCGCCGAGCCGGACCCGGGCCACAGCGAACACTTCGCGCAGGGCGCCGCGGATTTCGCGGCGGCGGTGGACCGCAGCCTGGATGCCTGCGCGCGACGGCTCGGGCGCCCGGCCATGCCGGCCTCACCCTACCGCCGGCTCGATGCCGGGGCCATCGGCTCGCTGGCGCTGGGCTACCCGACGCAACTGTGCGCGCCGGACGATCCGCGCCTGCTCGATTGCGTGGAGTTCCTGCTCGGCCGCTGCTTCGTCAACGGCGCCTTCTATCAGGACATGATCCATTCCGGACTCAACGCCTATCTCACGCTGCACGTCGCACAGGTCCTGCTGCGCGCCGGCGACCCGCGCCACCTGGAACTGATGGACGCGGTCGCCGCGCTGGCCTCGCCGACCGGCCAGTGGCCGGAGGCGATCCATCCGCGCACCGGCGGCGGCTGCATGGGCGACGGCCATCACGTGTGGGCCGCGGCCGAATGGGTACTGATGCTGCGCAACTGCTTCGTGCGCGAGGAGGGCGACGGCCTGATCCTGTGCGCGGGTATTCCGCCGCGCTGGCTCGGACAGGCCGCGCCGATCGCCTTCGGACCCGCGCCGACGGCGTTCGGCGCGGTGACGATCGAGATCGCGCCGGGCCTGCCGGACAGTCCGGGCACGCCGCGCGTGAGCTGGCGCGGCGAGTGGCACCGTGCCGCGCCGCCCATCGAGATCCGTCTGCCCGGCTTCGTGCCGGTGCGGGCCGCCGCCGACACGGACTCGACGACCCTCATCGCAAAGGATGCATGACGCATGAACATCCTCATCCTCACCAACACCTACGCCCCGCACGTGGGCGGCGTCGCCCGCTCGGTGGCGGCCTTCGCCGAGGAATACCGCCGGCGCGGCCATCGCGTGCTGATCGTGGCGCCGGAGTTTCCCGACATGCCCGGACATGAAACGGACGTGATCCGCGTGCCGGCGATCCAGAAATTCAACGCCAGCGATTTTTCCGTGGCGCTGCCGCTGGGACCGCAGTTCAGCGACGCCATCGACGCCTTCGGCCCGGAGATCGTCCACTCCCAGCACCCCTTTCTGCTCGGCATGACCGCGGTGCGCGTCGCGCGCCGGCGCGAGCTGCCGCTGGTGTTCACCCATCACACGCTCTATGAGCGGTACACGCACTACGTGCCCGGCGACTCGCCGGCGATGAAGCGCTTCGCCATCGAACTCGCCACCCGCTACGCCAATCTCTCCGACCAGGTCTTCGCGCCCAGCGAGAGCATCCGCGACCTGCTGGTCGAACGCGGCGTGGTCGCGCCCATCGAGGTGGTGCCCACCGGCGTGCGGCTGGAGAGCTTCGCGACGGGCGACGGGGCCGCCGTGCGCCGGCAGCTGGGCATTCCCGGCGACGCCTTCGTGGTCGGCCATCTCGGACGGCTCGCACCGGAGAAGAACCTGGAGTTCCTGGCGCACGCGGTCGCGGATTTCGTCGCCGGCGATGCACGCGCGCACTTCCTGGTGATCGGCACCGGTCCGTCGGAGAAGGTCATACGGGACACCTTCGCCCGTGCCGGCCTCGCCGCGCGGCTGCACGTCCTCGGCATCCTCCAGGGGCGCCAGCTCGCGGATGCGCTGCACGCGATGGACGTGTTCGCCTTCGCGTCACTGAGCGAGACCCAGGGCATGGTGCTGACCGAGGCCATGGCCGCCGGGCTGCCGGTGGTGGCGCTGGACGCGCCCGGTGCGCGCGAGGTGGTGGAGGACGGCGTGAACGGCCGCCTGCTGCGCGGGGCGACGCCGGCGGCGTTCGGCGCGGCGCTGCGCTGGATCACTGCGCTCGACGCCGAGGCACGGCGCACCGTGCGGCAGGCCGCGCTCGACACCGCCGAGGCCTTCTCCATGCCGCGCTGCGCCGACAGGGCGCTCGCCTGCTACGCCTCGCTCCGGCCGCGGACGGCCGCCGACGCCCGCGAGGACGACAAGGGCTGGGAGGACGTCATCACTGCGATCAGGACGGAGTGGGACATCCTGAAGAGCGTGGCCGGCGCGGGCGACGCGGCGCTCGGCACCGGCCTGTTCTCGGGCAAGGAGGACTGATGCGGCCGCAGCGTCTCCGGCCCGCGCACCCGCGGCGGACCGCCCCATGATCGGCCGGGTCGAGGTCTTTCTCCGGCGCCTGCGCCGCAGTCTCAGCCGCAGCGTCTGGCTGGCGCGCCTGCTGCGCCTGCCGGTATCCGAAGGCGCGCCGACGCGGCCGGGTCTGGTCATGATCCAGATCGACGGGCTGTCGCAGCCGGAATTCGAGCGCGCGCTGGCGCGTGGCGAACTGCCGTTCCTGCGCCGGCTCGTCGCGCGCGAGCACTACCGCACTCACGCCTTCTATGCCGGCCTGCCCGCGACGACGCCGGCCGTCCAGGCGGAGCTGTTCTACGGCGTCGAATGCGCGGTGCCGGCCTTTTCCTTCATGGACCGCGGGACCGGGCGCGTGGTCCGCATGTTCGAGCCCGAGGCGGCGGCGCGCGTCGAGGCGCTGCATGCGGCCAACGGCAACGAGCCGCTGCTCGCGGGCGGCAGCGCCTATGCGGACAACTTCACCGGCGGCGCGGCGGAGTCGCACTTCTGCCCTTCGTCCATGGGCTGGGGACCGACGCTGCGCGCCGCCAATCCGCTGGTGGTGGCGGCGTTCCTGCTCGTGAACCTCTACAGCTTCCTGCGCGTCGGGGTGCTGACGGTACTGGAGTTCGGCCTGGCGCTGGTCGACTTCGTGCGCGGCATCCACCGCGGCCACGATTTCCTGCGCGAGCTGAAATTCATCCCGACGCGCGTGGCCATCGCCATCCTGCTGCGCGAACTCTGCGTGATCGGCGGCAAGATCGACATCGCCCGCGGCCTGCCCGTCGTGCACATCAATTTTCTCGGCTACGACGAACAGTCGCACCGCCGCGGCCCGCATTCGCTGTTCGCGCACTGGACGCTGAAGGGCATCGACGACGCCATCGCGCGGCTGTGGCGTGCCGCCAACCGCTCGCCATGGCGCCATTACGAGCTCTGGGTGTATTCCGATCACGGCCAGGCGCTGACGCGCGCCTATGAGGACCTGCAGGGCTATCCACTCGAGGAGGCGGTGGCGGCAGCCTTCACGGCGGCGGGCGCGCATGCGCCGGCCGTCGGCGCCGGCGGCGCGGCCGGCATCCAGACGCAGCGCGTGCGCTTTCTCGGCGGCCGGAACGTGCAGCGCCTGTTCGCGGTGCTCGGCATCAACGGCTTCGAGGCCGACGAGGCGCTGCCCAGCGTGGCGGCGCTGGGACCGGTCGGTCATGTGTATTCGCCCGTGGAGCTGGAGGCCGGCGTGCGCGAGGCCATCGCGCGGGAGCTGGCGCTGACGCACCGGGTGCCGGTCGTCGTCGCGCGCGATGCCGCGGGACGTCTGCGGGCGCACACCGACGCCGGACAATTCCGCGTGCCGGAGGATGCGGCCACGCTGTTCGGCCCGGACCACCCGTTCCGCGACGCGCTCGGCCCCGACCTGCTGCGCCTGTGCGAACATCCGGACGCCGGCGATTTCATCCTGCTCGGCTGGCGCACGGGCGTGATCCCGCTGACCTTCGCCACCGAAAACGGCGCCCACGCCGGCGCCTCGCCGGAAGAGACCAACGGCTTCGCGCTGCTCCCCGACGATGCGCCGCTGGCGGCGCGTGGCCACCCCTATCTGCGCGCCCTCGATCTGCGCGATGCGGCGCTGCGCCACCTCGGCCGTCCCGCCCGCCAGCCCGCCGGTGCGCCCGGCGCGACCGCCCGACGCCGGGCCGCGGCGCGCACGGAAACCCTGCGGGTCATGACCTACAACGTGCACAGCTGCATCGGCATGGACGGCAAGATCGATCCCGAACGTGTCGCCCGCGTCATCGCCCGCGCCCGGCCGGACGTGGTGGCGCTGCAGGAACTCGACGTGGGCCGCAGCCGCACCCAGGGTCTGGATCAGGCGCAGCTCATCGCCCGCTGTCTGGAGATGGACTTCCATTTCCATCCGGCCATGCACCTGGACGAGGAGCGCTACGGCGATGCCATCCTGACGCACCTGCCGCGCTTTCTGGTCAAGGCCGCGCCGCTGCCGGGGCTGGCCGACAGACCACAGCTCGAGCCGCGCGGGGCGCTATGGGTGACCGTCGATCTGCACGGCCGCGAGATCCAGATCATCAACACCCATCTGGGACTGATCGCGCGCGAACGCACGGCGCAGGCGGAAGCGCTGCTCGGTGCGGAATGGCTGGGAAACGAACGCTGCCGCGCGCCGGTGATCCTGTGCGGGGACTTCAACGCGCTGCCGTCGTCGCCGGTGTGCCGGCAGCTCGCGACACGCCTCAACGACGTCCAGATCGAGGCGCGGCAGCACCGCCCGCGCAGCACCTTCTCCGGGCGCTTCCCGACGGTGCGCATCGACCACATCTTCGTCAGCCCCGACATCGAGGTGACGGGCATCGAGGTGCCCGACTCGGAGCTCGCGCGCGTCGCCTCCGATCATCTGCCGCTGGTGGCGGAACTGCGCATCCCCCGCGCACGGTGAACGCGCGGAACGCCGCTCAGGACGACGGCGCGCGCCTGGGTTCGCCCGTCACGCCGGCGGTGAGCACGAAGCGCATGGCCTCCTCCATGCCCATGTCCAGCGGACGCACCGCGCTGCGCGGCATGAGCACGGCATAGCCGCCGATCATGTAACTCATGGGCAGGTACACCAGCACGGCGTCCTGGCCGCGGAATTCCGCCGGCAGGCGCGCCGCGTCGGCCTGGGTGACGAAGCCGATCAGCTGCATCTCGCCGAAAGTCACCGCCACGACCTGGCCGAAGTCCCGCTTCCGTTCGGGCGAGAAATAGTCCAGCAGATCGCGGATCGCGGAGTACACCGACTTGATCAGCGGCAGGCGCGTGAAGATGCGCTCGCCCAGCGCGAACAGCCGGCGCACCGCCAGGGCGCGCATCAGCAGCCCCACCACGAACGCCGCGGCCAGCCCGACGCCCACGCCCATGCCGGGCCGGTAGGCGCCCGTCGGGAGCACCGCCTCGAGCATCCCGCCCAGCGCCGCCTCGGTGGACACCACCAGCCAGTAGAACAGATAGATCGTCAGTACGACCGGCAGAATCGTGATCAGGCCGGTAAGGATGTTCCTGCTGATGGCGCGCATCATGGCGATGTCCTCGGTCGCGGTTTCGGCCATGATGCAGCAGAACCGTCCGCCGTGCACCGGCGAGCCCCACGGCTATCCCGGATTACGCCTGGCGTCGTCCGGCCTGCAGAGCCCAAGGCGAACCTTTGTCAACGCAGATCTTCACATGTCGCGGCACGGCGCTTGACCCGCGCGGTGGCGGTGCGCGAGCATGCGGCATGCTCCCCGACCACACACGCCCGCTCGGCCAGACCGATCTCGCCCGCCTCGACCGTTTTCTGCACACCACGGCCTGCGGCGGCGACGCCATGGGCCTGTCCTATGCCCACGGCTTCCTCACCGCCGTGGCCAGCGGGCCGGAGCGCCTCGAGCCGGCGGAGTGGCTGCGGCTGATGTTCGACGAACCGGTATTCGGCAGCGGTGACGAGGCCCGCGAGATGCTCGGCCTGGCGCTGCGGCTGTTCGGTGAGATCGAACGCGGCCTCGCGGAGGACGGCGGCTTCCGCCCCGTGTTCGATTACGTGCGCGACGGTGGCGGTCGCACGCACGTCGACGCGCAGCGCTGGTGCCGCGGCTTCGCCTCGGGATTCGCGCTGTTCAGCGAGCGCTGGACACAGGACGCGCGCGCCATTCTGAACGCGCCGCTGGATCTCATCCTGCGCCTGGCGCGGACCCGCAGCCAGCCGGACGCGGCCTACGCGCGTCTGTGCGATGCCGTGCCCGGCGCGGCGGAGTCGGTGTACCGGTACTGGAAGGCCGAAGGACGCGACTGAGGCGGCCGGGACTCACGCACCGCCGCCCACCGCCGAGTAGCACTGCACGCTGAACAGCGAACGCGCGTCGGTCCACACATCCTCCAGACGGAAGCCGGCCGAGGCGGCCAGCGCGGCGAACCCGTCCACCGTGTACTTGTACGAATTCTCGGTGTGGATGGATTCCCCTTCGCCGAACACGAAGCGGCGCCCGCCGACGCTCACGCGCTGCGCGCGCCGGCTGACCAGATGCATCTCGATGCGGCCGCGGCCGGGGTCGTAGAAGGCGCGGTGCGCGAAGCCGCCGGGATCGAAGTCCGCACCCAGCTCGCGGTTGATGCGGACGAGGAGATTGAGGTTGAACGCGGCCGTGGCGCCGCCGGCATCGTTGTAGGCGGCCTCCAGCACGCCGATGTCCTTTTTCAGGTCGACACCGATCAGCAGCCCGCCGCCCTCGCCCACCGTCGCGGCCATGAAGGCCAGGAAATCGCGGGCGTCGTCCGGCTCGAAGTTGCCCACGCTCGATCCCGGAAAGAAGACCACGCGCCGTCCGTCGCGCGGCAGCGCGGGCAGCGGCCGTCCGTCGGTGAAGTCCGCGCAGGCGGCGCGCACCTCCAGCCAGGGAAATTCACGCGCCAGCCGCGCCGCGGACTCGCGCAGATACTGCCGGGAGATGTCGACGGGCATGTACAGCCGCGGCGCCAGCGGTTCCAGCAGCTCGCGCACCTTGGCGCTGTTGCCGCTGCCGGGCTCGATCAGCAGGCAGTCGCGGCCGACGCGCGCGGCGATGGCGGCGGCGTTGTCGCGGAGGATGCCGATCTCGGTGCGCGTCGGATAGTACTCGGGCGAGGCGCAGATGCGGTCGAACAGACGCGAGCCGGTTTCGTCGTAGAAGAACTTGGGCGGCACGGAGGGCGGCCGCCGCGACAGCCCGTCGAGCACCTCCTGACGGAAATCCGCGGGCCGCGGCCGGCGGTCGTGAAACGAGAAGGCCGCATCGCGCTGCATTCAGAAATCGTCCGCGAGGCGCAGGCCGCTGAACTGCCAGCGGTCGTGGGGATAGAAGAAATTGCGGTAGCTGGCCCGCACATGGCCGTCCGGCGTCGCGCACGAACCGCCGCGCAGCACGAACTGGCCGCACATGAACTTGCCGTTGTATTCGCCCAGGGCGCCGCCCGGCGGCCGGTAGCCCGGATAGGCCGCGTAGGCCGACGACGTCCATTCCCAGACATCGCCGTACATCTGCGCCAGCCCGCTCCGCGCGGCGGCGGCCGGCTGCAGCCAGCCGCTCGCGGCGAAGTTGCCCTGCACCGGCAGCCGCGCCGCCGCCACTTCCCATTCCATTTCGGTGGGCAGCCGCTTGCCGCACCAGCGTGCGTAGGCGTCCGCCTCGAAGTAGCTCAGATGGCAGACCGGCGCATCCGGATCGAGCGGCGTCCAGCCCGCGAGCGTCATGTGTTCCCAGCCCCCGGCCGCGTGTTCCCAATAGAGCGGCCGGTCCCAGCCCGCGTCGCGCACCTGCTTCCAGCCCGCGGACAGCCAGAGTTCGGCGCGCCGGTAGCCGCCGGCCTCCATGAAGGCCAGGTACTCGGCGTTGCTCACGGGACGGGACGCGAGCAGGAAGGCCTGCACGAATACCCGGTGCCGCGGAAACTCGTTGTCGAAGCCGAAGCCGTCACCGGCATGCCCGATCTCGTAGAGACCGGACGGGAAGCCGATCCAGTCCGGCTTCGGCGCGGCGCGGCGCGGCGCGCGGCCGGCGTGATAGACGGGGCGCAGCGGATTGTAGGCGAAGATGTGCTTGATGTCGGTGACCAGCAGCTCCTGATGCTGCTGCTCGTGATTCAGCCCCAGCCGTACGCGCCGGCGGATCTCCTCGGCGCACGGCGCGGGCGGATCGGTCAGCAGCCGCATCACCGCCTCGTCGACGTGCCTGCGGTAGGCGAACACCTCGGCGACGGTCGGCCGCGCCAGCAGCCCGCGTTCCGGACGCGGATGATAGCTGCCCACGGTCTCGTAATAGGAATTGAACAGCTGCGCGAACTTCGGCCGGAACTCCGCATAGTCGCGCGCGAACGGCTTGAGCACGAAGGTCTCGAAGAACCAGGACACATGCGCCAGGTGCCATTTCGGCGGGCTGACGTCCGGCATGGTCTGGATGCCGTAATCCTCGATCTCGAGCGGCGCGCACAGCGCCTCCGATTCCGCGCGCACGCGCCGGAACTCGTCGATGATCGATCCGTTCCGGTCGGACACGTGCGTGCCCGCGGATGTATCAGACAGATCCATGTCGCACCTTCCTGGCGATGGCGGGACCCGGCGCCGGGACCGCGCGGGAGGCCCGCGGCGCGCTCCGGCTCGATTGAATTGTAGGCGCTCACGCGCCGGGCGGCGCACCGCGGTTCGCAGTTTCCGCACGCGGCACCGGCGGGCGCACGAGAACCTGCAGGCACACTATGGAAATGCACCCCGAACACGATGCGGC
>JAJJPM010000122.1:0-13250 GCA_032907525.1 Gammaproteobacteria bacterium | reverse complement strand
TTATGTTTACACCCATTAGCTTTCGTGGGTTTCGTGGATTTCGTGGCCATACAGGTTTTTCTTTGCGCGCCTTGGCGTCCTTTGCGGTAGAAGTTTTCAGGGGATAAACGACATGACCGACAAGACCACCCACTTCGGTTTCGAACAGGTCGGCTGGGAGGAGAAGGCGCGCCGGGTCGGTGCGGTGTTCGACTCGGTCGCGCACAAGTACGACGTCATGAACGACGTGATGTCGTTCGGCATCCATCGCCTCTGGAAGCGCATTGCCATCGAGCTGTCCGGCGTGCGCAAGGGGCAGCGGGTGCTGGATCTGGCCGGCGGCACCGGTGATCTGGCGGCGCGGCTGGCGCGCATGGCCGGCCCCGAGGGCGAGGTGGTGCTGGCCGACATCAACGCATCCATGCTGGAAGTGGGCCGGGCGCGGCTGCTGGATCAGGGCATCGCCGGCAACGTCCGCTTCGTGCAGGCGAACGCGGAACGCCTGCCGTTCCCCGACAATCACTTCGATTGCATCACTATCGCCTTCGGCCTGCGCAACGTCACCGACAAGGACGCCGCGCTGGCCTCCATGTACCGCGTGCTCAAGCCGGGCGGGCGGCTGCTGATCCTGGAGTTCTCCAAACCGCGCGCGCCGGGGCTGGCGCCGCTGTACGACTTCTATTCCTTCAAGATCCTGCCGGTGATGGGCAGGCTCATCGCCAACGATGCCGCCAGCTATCAGTACCTCGCGGAGTCGATCCGCATGCACCCCGATCAGGACAGCCTGCGCGCCATGATGGAACAGGCCGGCTTCGAGGACTGCAGCTACCACAACCTGACCGGCGGCATCGTCGCCCTGCACCGCGGGTTCAAGTACTGATGCCGGGGCCCGCATCCGCCACGCCCTTCGTCGGTCCCGGACGGCGGCTGGCCGCCGTGGCGCTGGACGTGGCTCTGGCCGCTTTCGCACTGGCGGCGGTGAACTGGATGCTGCATGCCCGACACAGCGGCGGTGCCGAGGCCGCCGAGCCGACCGTACTGCTGGACGCGGCCACTGCGGCGCCGTTCGCGCTGCCGGTGATCCTGCTGTGCTGGTACGCCTTTCAAGGCACGCCCGGCAAGCTGCTGCTGGGGGCGCGCATCGCCGATGCCCGCAGCGGCGGCCGGCCGCGCCCCTGGCAACTGATGCTGCGTCTGGCCGGCTACGCCGTCGCGCTGGCACCGGCAGGGCTCGGCCTCGCCTGGGTGCTGTGGGATCGGCGGCGGCAGGGCTGGCACGACAAGCTCTCCCGCACTGCGGTGATCGTCGACGACGATGCCCGCAAATCCCTCGACGAACTTCGGACGGAACTGGGATGAACGCGCCGACCTGGTTCGCCGGCGCGGTCGAGACCGCCTGCAACGCCGCGCTCGGGCTCGATCCCGAGGTGCGCGCCCGCCTGGGCGCGCTCGACGGCAAGGTCATCGCCCTGGAACTGTCGGGCCTGGGGCTGCGGCTGTATTTCTTCCCCCATGCGCAGGGCGTGCAGGTGCTCGGCCACTACGACGGCGAACCGGACACCACGCTGCGCGGCGCGCCCTTTTCGCTGCTGCGCCTGGGCCTGAGCGACAGGCCCGCCGACGAGCTGTTCGCCGGCGGCGTGGAGCTGCGCGGCGACACCGCCGCCGGCCAGGCCTTCCAGGATGTCCTGCGCGCGCTGCGGATCGACTGGGAGGAACTGCTCGCGCGCGTCACCGGTGATGACATCGCCCATCAGACCGGCCGCGCCGCGCGCGCCGCGGGCCGACAGGCGCGCAGGATGGCGGACACACTCGCGCTCGACCTCGGTGAATACCTGCATGAAGAGGCCGGCGTGCTGGCCACGCGGCCCGAGATCGAATCCTTCATGGAGGCGGTCGACGGCCTGCGCAGCGACGCCGACCGGCTGGAGGCGCGTCTGCGGCGCCTGGAGGCGGCGTTGGCGGGGCGCAGGTAGGAAAAAGAACGCGTCGGCCGCGCAAGCATTCGGAAGGCAGTGAAGTCACTGCTATGCCATAAACGTCATACATACGTGAAAGCCGGCAAGTGTCGGCGCTGTTATCGGCATGGTTGGCGGCTGTGGGGACATGGTTTCGGGCGGGTGGCGACGAGACACACCGTGAATACTTCCCTGTAGGCGCGACGGCCGCATCCCTGCGGCCGACGGTCTCGTCGCCACCCGCCCGAAACCATGTTGCGGCGTTTTTGGGACAGCAGTGATTTCACTGCCTTCCGTGTACTTCCGTGGCGAATGCGGTTTTCGGGTTTATCGAACAAGGGCGGAATACGATGATCAGGCCGGGTCAGCTCTGGCGTGTGCTGCACATCAACTGGATCCTGGTCCGTAACGGCCTGGACGAGATCGTCTTCGCCACCCATCTGTTCCGGCCGCTGCGCTTCCTGTACCACCTGGCACCCTGGAACTGGCTGCGGCGCGAGCACCCGCCGCGCGGCGTGCGCATCCGCCGCGCGCTGGAGCAGCTCGGACCGATCTTCGTGAAATTCGGCCAGATCCTGTCGACGCGCCGCGACCTGCTGCCGGACGACATCGCCGAAGAGCTCGCCAGGCTGCAGGATCGCGTGCAGCCCTTCCCGGGCACGCAAGCGCGTGCACTCATCGAGAAGGCCTACGGCCAACCGCTGGCGCAGGTGTTCGCCGCCTTCGACGAAAGCCCGCTGGCCTCGGCCTCCATCGCCCAGGTGCACACGGCACGCCTGCCGGACGGCACCGATGTGGTGGTGAAGGTGGTACGGCCGAACATCCGCCGCGTCATCCGCCGCGACGTGGCGCTGCTGTATTACGTCGCGGGGCTGGCGGAACGCTATTGGCGCGAAGGACGGCGCCTGCGGCCCGTCGAAGTCGTCCAGGAATTCGAGACCACCATCCTCGACGAGCTCGACCTGCTGCGCGAGGCCGCCAACGCCTCGCAGCTGCGCCGCAATTTCGCCGGCTCGACGATGCTGTACGTGCCCGAGGTGTACTGGCCGCAGTGCCGCCGCGAGGTCATGGTGATGGAGCGCATCAGCGGCACGCCCATCAGCAACGTCACCGAACTGCGCGCCCAGGGGATCGACCTCAAGCAGCTCGCCGAACGCGGCGTGGAGATCTTCTTCACCCAGGTGTTCCGGCACAATTTCTTCCACGCCGACATGCACCCGGGCAATATCTTCGTCGCGCCCGACGGGCAGTATCTGGCGGTCGATTTCGGCATCATGGGCACGCTGAGCCCGGTCGACCAGCGCTATCTGGCGGAGAATTTCCTGGCCTTCTTCCGGCGCGACTACCGGCGCGTCGCCGAGCTGCACGTGGAATCCGAATGGGTGCCGGCCAACACGCGCGTCGACGAATTCGAAGCGGCGATCCGCACGGTGTGCGAGCCGATCTTCGAGCGCCCCCTGAAGGACATCTCCTTCGGCCATCTGCTGCTGCGGCTGTTCCAGACGGCGCGGCGCTTCAACATGGAGGTCCAGCCGCAGCTGGTGCTGCTGCAGAAGACGCTGCTCAACATCGAAGGCCTCGGCCGCCAGCTCTATCCCGATCTCGATCTGTGGCAGACCGCGAAGCCCTTCCTGGAGCGCTGGATGAGCGAGCAGGTCGGCGCGCGCGCCTTCCTGGGCAATCTGCGCCGCAGCCTGCCGCAATGGACCGAGACGCTGCCGGAGATGCCGCAGCTCCTGCACCAGGCGCTGCACCAGGCCGCCAACGGCCGCCTGCGCGTGGAATGGCATTCGCAGGAACTGCGCGAATTGCGCCGCGAGCTGCGCGCCGCCAACCGCCGCAGCGTGTCGGCCATGGTCGGCACCGGCCTGGTGATCGCGGCGGCGGTGGTCTACGGCCTGGACGGCTTCGCCCCCGCCATGCTCGGCGGCGCGCCGCTGCTGACCTGGCTGCTGGGTGCGGCCGGCTTCGCGCTCATCCTGCTGGCGCTGGGCCGGGACGACTGACGCGCCCGCGCCGCATCGCCCTAGGCGGTCTTGCTGTAACCGGGACGCTGCAGCGCCGCCTCCACCTGATCGCGCTTCTCCCGGCCCGCCAGCGTCTCGATCAGGGCCAGCGCGAAATCCATCGCCGTTCCAGGACCGCGCGAGGTGATGATGCGGCCGTCCTGGACCACCGGCTCCTCGCGATACTCCAGCCCCGTCACCGCCCGCGCGTCCAGCACGCCGGGGAAGCTCGTCGCCCTGCGGTTGGCGAGCAGGCCGGCGCTGGCCAGGACCTTGGGCGCGGCGCAGATGGCGGCGACGTAGCGGCCGGCGCCGGCCATGCGGGTGAGCAGGGCGCGGATGCGCGGATCGCGGTCGAGGTGATCGGCGCCGGGCAGGCCGCCCGGCAGGACGACCATGTCGAAGTCGCGGTCGGCGACCGCGTCCAGGGTGGTGTCGGGGATCAGGACCGTGCCGCGCGAGGCGCGTACCGGCTGGTCATCGAGGCCGGCGGTGACGACCTCGATGCCGGCCCGCCGCAGCAGATCGACGATGGTGACGGCCTCGAGTTCTTCGCAGCCCTGGGCTAGGGGGACAAGGACGCTCGCCATAGGTGTTCCCTCTCGTGCTGACGTTCAACCAGTCGTGAGATGGGAACGAGTTTAACACCCTGGCCCGCCAGCCGCGGGAGCTCCCGTTCCAGCAGGTCCAGGGTGGCGGGGTGCGGATGGCCGATGGCCAGCGCGCTGCCGTTGCGCCGCGCCAGGCCCAGGAGCCGCCGGAACTCGCGGGCGACGCCCTCGGCCGTCGGCTCGTCGTCGAGGAACACGTCGCGCGACACGCTCGGGATGGCGTTTTCATGGGCCAGCAGCTGGGCGACGGTGTGCCTGGTGGTGCGGCTGTCGACGAAGAACATGCCCTCGCGGCGGCGCAGCTCGCGCATCAGCCACAGCATGTGGCCGGGGTGGCGGGTCAGCAGGCTGCCCATGTGGTTGTTGACGCCCGCGGCATGCGGGACCCGGGCGAGGTCGGCGGCCAGCGTCGCGACCAGCTCCTCCTCGGTCATATCGAGGGTCAGGGCGCCCCGATCCAGCGGCCGGCCCTCGACGGTCGCCATCGGCAGGTGCAGCATGACCTCCTTGCCGCGGCCGTGGGCCTGGCGCGCAAGCGCCTCGGTGTGGGGTGCGTAGGGCAGGAAGGCGCAGGCGACCGGGCCGGCCAGCCCGATGACACGGCGGCCCGCATCGAGGCGGGTCCCCATGTCGTCGATGATGATGGCGATTTCGGGGGCCGCGGCGGGCCGCTCCCCGGGCTCGGCCGGCATGCGGCCGGCGGCCCCCGCCCAGGAGGGCGGCATCAGTGCGACCAGGCCGGCCACGACGCCGGCGAGCCATGGGCGTCGCACGCGGCGCCCGTGGCCTGCTGTCACCGCGCGCGTTCCTGCTGAATGGCGAGACCCTTGAGCAGATTCAGGGCCTCGTAGAGCTGGTAGTCGCTGCGGGCGAGCGATTCCTCGCCGGCCTCGCCGTCCTTCTTGCCGGCCTGAGGCTTCTTGGCCGCGTCGTCTGCCTTCTTTTTAGTGCCGTTCTCGAGGTGGCGCGAGAGATCGGCCTCCTTGATGGTCTCGAACGGCTGCTCGACCGCGGCGACCTGCACGTCTTCCAGCTCGATGTCCGGCACGATGCCCTCGGCCTGGATGGAACGGCCGTTGGGCGTGTAGTAGCGGGCGGTGGTGAGCTTCACGGCGGTGCCGTTGTTCAGCGGCACGATGGTCTGCACCGAACCCTTGCCGAAGGTGGGCGTGCCGAGGATGATCGCGCGCTTGTGATCCTGCAGCGCGCCGGCGACGATCTCGGAGGCCGAGGCGGAGCCCTGATTCACCAGCACCACCAGCGGCGCGCCGTCGATCACGTCGTCCGGCGTGGCGTTGAAGCGCAGGCGCGAATCGGCGATGCGGCCCTCCGTATACACGATCAGGCCCTTGTCCAGGAAGGCGTCCGACACCGCCACCGCGCCGTTGAGCACGCCGCCGGGATTGTTGCGCAGATCCAGTACCAGACCGCGCAGCTTGCCGGTCTTCTTCAGCTCGTCGACGGCCTGCGCGAGATTGTCGGCCGTGGTGGCCTGGAACTGCGAAATGCGCACGTAGCCGAAGCCGTCCTGCAGCATGCGCTGCTTGACGCTCTTCACCTTGATGACATCGCGCGTCAGGGTGATCTTCAGCGGCTTCTCCTGGCCCTCGCGCACGATGGTCAGGGTGATGTCCGTGCCGGGCTTGCCGCGCATGAGCTTCACCGCCTCGTTCAGGGTCATGCCCTTCACCGGCGTCTCGTCGAGGCGGATGATCAGATCGCCGGCCTGCACGCCGGCGCGCTGCGCGGGCGTGTCGTCGATCGGCGCGATGACCTTGACGAAACCGTCCTCCATGCCGACCTCGATCCCCAGGCCGCCGAACTCGCCGGAGGTGCCGACCTGCAGTTCCTTGAACTGCTCCTGATCGAGATACGCCGAGTGCGGATCGAGCCCCGTGAGCATGCCGCGGATGGCATTCTCCAGCAGCACCTTGTCCTCGACGGGCTCGACATAGTCGGCCTTGATGCGCGCGAACACGTCGCTGAAGCTGCGCAGCTCCTCCAGAGGCAGTACCGACTGCGGCGCCTCGCGCTCCGCGAACACACCGTGGCCGATGCTGAGCGACACGCCCAGCACCAGTCCGGTACCAATCAGGGCCAACTTCTGCGTTTGGGAATTCATGAAAAGATCCATTTACCGGCCGGCGCCGGCCTCGCTGCATAAGACGGTGGCTGTATCGGCCGCTACCCGGCCGGATTTGGTCCGTCTGAACTTGTGTAAGTAGGACAAGACCATAGCACAGAGGGGCCCGGGAGCGAAACGCGTTCAGCGGCTCGCGCGCGCCGAATCGGGCCGGCCTGCGCACCAGACCTGCGGGTCCAGCGGCTCGCCCCTGTGACGCAGTTCGAAGTACAGCCCGGGGCGCGCCATGCCGCCGGTATCCCCGACCGCGGCGATCACGTCCCCGCCCTCGACCCAGTCGCCGACTTCTTTGTAGAGCGACTGGTTGTGCCCGTACAGGGTCATGTAGTCATTGCCGTGATCGATGATGATCAGCAGCCCGAAGCCACGCAGCCAGTCCGCGAAGGCGACGCGCCCGCTGGCGACGGCGCGCACATCCTGATTGGCGGCCGCGGCGATGAAGGTCCCGCGCCAGCGCAATCTGCCGACGTCGCGGCGCTCGCCGAATTTCGCCGCCAGCTCACCGGACACCGGCCACGGCAGCTTGCGCTTGAGTTTGGCGAACGGCTGGCGGGTGGAGGCGACCTGCTCGACGTCGGCCAGCGCGCGCTGCAGATCCTTCACCAGCTGCTCCAGGCGCCGCTCGTCCTTCTGCAGTCCCGCCAGACGATCGCCCTGCTCGCTAATCTCGGCCTGCAGCTTGCGTAACAGGCCTTCGCGAGCCAGGCGTTCCTCCGCCAGCGCCTGCATCTCGGACGCCTGCTGCGCCTGGGTCGCCGCCAGGGCCTCGCGCTGGACGGCGATCTGCGCCTGCAGCTGTGCCACCCGCTCCAACGCCACCGAGACCCGGTCGATGCGGCCGAGCCGGGTGTGGTTGAGGTAGCGGTAATACGTGAGGGTACGGCCGACCCGCGCCGGATCTTCCTGATTCAGCAGAAGTTTGATCTGTTCCTGGCGACCCAGGAGATAGGCGGCCCGGATCTGGCGGGCGAGCTCCCGGCGCTCGGCTTCGAGTTCGGCGCTCACCTCCGCGTATTTGCGTTGCGATTCCGCCAACCGGCGCTCTTCGTCGCGGAGGCGGGAACGGGTGTCGCGCAGACCGCGGGAGGCGCGCCCGATGCGCTGCTCCACTTCGCGCACGGCCCGGGCGGCGGCGGATTCCTCGGCACGCGCCGCCTCGAGGCGCCTCTGCACCTCGCCGATGCGCGCGCGCAGCTCGGCCAGTTCGGCGCTGGCCCTGTCGGGGTCGGTCGGCGTCCCGGCACCGATGGATGCCGCGAAGAGCAGGCCGGCACACGCGGCCGCGAGGCGGGCGACGACGCGGACCCGGGCCGGCGTCGGCCGCATGGCCTCAGGAACCACTGGTCTCCAGCACGGCGCCTGCCGGCGCAGCAGCCTCGGGCTGCAGTTCGGCCAGGGAGGTGCCGGTCATTTCCGGTGGCTGCGGCAGGCCCATGAGGGCGAGGAGGGTAGGCGCGACGTCGCACAGCGACCCGTTGGGATTCAACAGCGCGGGACGGCCGACATACACCAGAGGTACGAGGTTGGTGGTATGGGCGGTGTGGGCCTGGCCCGTGTCGTCGCCCTGCATCTTCTCCGCGTTGCCATGGTCGGCGGTGATCAGCATTTCGCCGCCGGCGCGCTGCAGCGCCTCGTCGATGCGGCCCAGGCAGCCGTCGAGCGCCTCGATGGCCTTGACGGCGGCCTCGAAGCTGCCGGTGTGGCCGACCATGTCGGGGTTGGCGTAGTTGCAGATGATGACGTCGTACTTGCCGCTGTCGATGGCCTCCACCAGCCGGTCGGTGACCTCGACGGCGCTCATCTCGGGTTTCTGGTCGTACGTCGCGACCTGCGGCGACGGCACCAGGATGCGGTCCTCGCCGACGAACGGCTCTTCGACACCGCCGTTGAAGAAGAATGTGACATGGGCGTACTTCTCGGTTTCGGCCAGGCGCAGCTGGCGCAGGCCGAGACCCGACAGATAGGCGCCCAGGACGTTCTGCAGGCGCTCCGGCGGGAAGGCCACGGGAATCTCGAATTCCTCGTTGTACTCCGTGAGACTGACGAAACGTCCCAGCCGCGGCACTACGGCACGCTCGAAACCATCGAAGCCCGGTTCGATGAAGGGGCGGGTGATCTGGCGGGCCCGGTCGGAACGGTAGTTCATGAAGACGATGACGTCGCCGTCCTCGACGCGCACCGGCTCGGTGCCGGGCGGCACGATTGCCGTCGCCTGGACGAACTCGTCACCCTCGTCGCGGCCGTATGCCATCTCCAGGCCGGCGAATGCCGTCTCCGCCCGGAAGACGCCCCGGCCCTGGGTGATCAGATCGTAGGCGGCCTGGATGCGCGGCCAGCGGTGATCGCGGTCCATGGCGTAGAAGCGGCCGATGATCGAGGCGAAGCGGCCGCCGCCGTATTCGGCGAACTTCTCCTCCATCAGTTGGATGGAGCCGGTCGCGCTGCGCGGCGGGGTGTCCCTGCCATCGAGGAAGGCGTGGAGATAGACCTTGGACGCGCCGCGCTTCACGGCGAGCTCCACCATGGCGTGGATATGGCATTCGTGACTGTGGACCCCGCCCGGCGACAACAGGCCGAGGATGTGCACCGCGCGCCCGTTGGCCACGGCGAGGTCCACGGCATCGGTGAGGGTCTTGTTGTTGAAGAACGAGCCGGTCTTGATGGAGCGGCTGACCCGGGTGAATTCCTGGTACACCACCCGCCCCGCGCCGAGGTTCAGATGGCCGACCTCCGAATTGCCCATCTGATCGCCCGGCAACCCCACGGCCGCGCCCGAGGTGCGGATGAGGGTGTGCGGATAGCGTGCCCAGAGGCGGTCCCAGACGGGCTTGCGGGCCGCGGCGATCGCGTTGAAATGGGTGTCTTCCGAATAACCCCATCCGTCCAGAATGAGAAGGACCATGGGCTTAGGATTGGCAGGCATGGTGTTGCTCAATTGCTCCCGGGGAATTTAGAATCATTCTAACCCGAACCGCCACGCGCCTCCAAGGCGCGCACGTGGCCCCTGCTTCCGGCCGGGGCGGAGCCTCGCTTGGAAAACGATGACAACCCCGACGTTGTCAGGTTCCTTAAAACGTTTATTATTGTATAGCGTTTTAATAATGAAGGGCAGCGCAGATCGAAATGATGTTCCCGACGCAGTATCCCGGCAATCTCTGTCGAGTCCCGCTTGAGGTGGAAAACATGAGTGTAGAAGCGATCCATGATGACCTGATCACCCAGGACGAGGACATCGATCGCGCATCGCGCTCGTTGAAGGCCATGTCCCATCCGCTGCGCCTGAAGATCCTCTGCACCCTGGGCGACCAGGAGGTCAGCGTGCAGGACATCGTCGAGCACGTCGGCACCTCGCAGAGCAACATCTCCCAGCACCTGGCCATACTCCGCGACAAGGGCATCCTCGCCTCCCGCAAGGACGCCAACCGCGTATATTACCGGGTCGGTGATTCCCGCACCCTGCGCCTGATCGGCATGATGCGCGAGGTGTTCTGCTCACGGCAGTAAGCGAAGCCGCCCCGTTCTGCCGGCGATTCGTACCGCCGACCGTCCAGCGACCCACGACCGGCCCCGCGCCGTTGCGGAAATGCTTGTGTCGCGACACGGGGACCTGCCGGCAAAACGGGTGCGGCCGCACACCGACCAACAACGGGTTACCTCGATCATCCATGGATAGCGCAAACCGCTTCGCCGAATTCGTCGTCAATCATTGGGCCCTGTCGCTCGCCTTCGTGGTCATCCTGGCCATGCTCATCGTCAGCGAGATCCGGCGGCGACTGTATGGTGCGCCGCAGATCGGCCCGCATGCGGCGACCCGGCTGATGAACGACGCCGGCACCGTCGTGCTGGACGTGCGCGAGGACGGCGAGTGGAAGCAGGGCCACCTCGCGAACGCCCTGCACATCCCGCTGGGCCAGCTCGGCGGACGCATCAAGGAGCTGGACAAGTACCGCGACCGCACCCTGATCGCCTACTGCCGCACCGGACAGCGCTCCAATTCCGCGGCCGCACTGTTGCGCAAGCAGGGATTCGTCAACGTCTACAATCTCGCCGGCGGCATCGTCGCCTGGCAGAATGCCAATCTCCCCGTCACCAAGAAATAGCCGCCATGCCGGACGTCGTGATGTATTGCACAGCCTTCTGCCCGTACTGTGTCCGGGCGCGCATGCTGCTGGAGCGCAAAGGCGTGGCCTTTACCGAGATCCGGGTCGATCTGGAGCCGCACCGGCGCAGCGAAATGGAAACGCGCAGCGGCCGCACCAGCGTCCCGCAGATCTTCATCGGCGATTTCCACGTCGGCGGCTGCGACGACATGTTCGCCCTGGAACGCGAAGGCCGACTCGACCCGCTGCTGGTCCCGGCCGGCTGATCCATGGCCGTTCCGGCGGGGATTCGGTCCGGTGCGCGGGCCGGCCGGCGGAGATCGGACCACTGGACTCGGAGGTTCATGCCATGACGACGCCCCTGCACATCGTCTGCCCGCATTGCGACAGCATCAACCGCGTACCCCGGGATCGCCTCGGCGCCGGCCCGAACTGCGGCAAATGCCATCGGCCGCTGTTCACCGGCCATCCGCTGGCCCTGGACGGCGCACGCCTGCAGCGCCACATCGCCCGCAGCGACATCCCGGTGCTGGTGGACTTCTGGGCCGCCTGGTGCGGCCCCTGCCGGGCCATGGCGCCGGTGTTCGAGCAGGCCGCCACGCGACTCGAACCGCGCGTCCGCCTGGCCAAGCTGGATACCGAAAGCGATCAGGCCCTGGCCGGCGCGCTGGGCATCCGCGGCATTCCCACGCTCATCCTGTTCAGCCGCGGCCAGGAAGCCGCGCGCATATCCGGCGCCATGGACCTCGCCAGCCTGCTGAACTGGACCGAACGCAGCCTGGCAGGCTGAAGTTCTGTCATACTAACGCCCCATAATCGACAGCGGACCGCCGCCCACGGCGTCCATCCCGGACATCAGACACCCATCCACCAGGTACCCGATCATGGCAGAGCAAAGCAATCCCACCGGCCAGAAGCAGTTCAGCATCCAGAAGATCTACGTGAAGGACATGTCCTTCGAGACGCCCAACTCGCCCGCCGTCTTCACCCAGGACTGGAAGCCCGAGATCAACCTCGAGCTGAACAGCAAGGCGACCAGCGTCGCGGAGGGGATGCACGAAGTCGTGCTGTCGCTGACCGTCACCGCCAAGCTGGGCGACACCACGGCCTATCTCGCCGAGGTCCAGCAGGCCGGCATCTTCGCCATGATCGGTTTCTCCCAGGAGGAGACGGCACCGATGCTGGGCGCGTTCTGCCCCGGCACGCTATACCCCTACGCCCGCGAGGCGGTGTCGGATCTGGTCGCGCGCGGCGGCTTTCCCCAGCTGGTGCTGGCCCCGATCAACTTCGACGCGCTCTACGCCCAGCAGATCCAGAAGGTCCAGGCACAGGTGGTCGATCCCGCCCAGGCGCAGCACTGAGCGCATCGCCCGGCATGTCGGCCCAAGCCCCGATCGCAGTCCTCGGCGCCGGCTCGTGGGGCACGGCGCTGGCCATTCTGCTCGCCCGCAACGGCCACGCCGTGCGCCTGTGGGGAAACGAACCGGAGGCGATGGCGCGCATGGCGCGCGAGCGCCGCAATACCCGGTATCTGCCGGACGCGCCGTTTCCCGCCGGCCTGGCCGTCCACGATGATCTGGCGGCCGCCCTGGCGGACCGCGCCGACGTGCTGATCGCGGTGCCCAGCCATGCCTTCCGGGCCGTGCTGACCGCCGTCGCCCCGCGGCTCGCGCCCGGAACGCCGGTCGCCTGGGCGACCAAGGGTCTCGAGATGAGCAGCGGCAAGCTGCTGCATCAGGTGGCCGACGAGATTCTGCCTGCCGGCACGCCGCAGGCGGTGGTCTCCGGCCCGACCTTCGCACGCGAGGTCGCCGCCGGCCTGCCGACGGCCGCCACGGTCGCCGGCAGCGACGCGGCGGCGGCCGAGCGCTTCGCCTCCCTGCTGCATGGCGCGACTTTCCGCGCCTATACCAGCACCGACCGCATCGGCGTCGAACTCGGCGGCGCACTGAAGAACGTCCTCGCCATCGCCGCCGGCATCTCCGACGGCCTGGGCTTCGGCGCCAACAGCCGCGCTGCGCTGATCACGCGCGGCCTGGCCGAGATGATGCGCCTCGGCGCAGCCCTGGGCGGCCACCGCGAAACCTTCGAAGGGCTCGCCGGCGTCGGCGATCTGGTGCTGACCTGCACGGACGACCAGTCGCGCAACCGGCGCATGGGCCTCGCCCTCGGCCGCGGCCAGTCCCGCGAGGCGGCGCACAAGGCCATCGATCAGGTCGTCGAGGGCGTCGACACCGCGCGCGAGATCCACAAACTCGGCCGGCGGCACGGCGTCGAACTGCCCATCAGCGAACAGGTCTACCGGGTGCTGTACGAGGGCGTCGCCCCGAAAGAAGCCGTGCACGCTCTGCTCGCGCGCGAACCGAAACCGGAGACCGCATAGAAATCCAAAAACCGAACTTTTACCGCAAAGGACGCAAAGGCGCGCAAAGAACATCGAAAACATGATGGCC
>JAJJPM010000121.1:0-44026 GCA_032907525.1 Gammaproteobacteria bacterium | reverse complement strand
GAGCACTGCTTTCGGGAGGCAGGGGCCGTAGGTTCAAATCCTATCACCCCGACCAATTTCTCCGCCGGTTCCCGGCAACCGACCTGATCCCGCCCCATCCGCCGACATGGTTCGGCGGTGGGTTTCAGGTCAGATTTTCCGACAAACACTTCTTTGCGCCGTCTCCCGGCAATTCCAAATAATCTCCCGTAAATTCAATCCATCAGACGCAGTCTGTCTGCACCACCCCCTTACCCCTGTCGGATTCGCTGACACAAATTCTGTGACGGGGTTGGCATAATCAGGTTAAGCCGATGTATCCGCTCATTATTTCTGAAGTGGTACGAGGCTTGCTGACTCACTAGGTTGCGAAGCCTTGGGGATGCCGCCGCTCCGCCCCTGCGGACGGTCCGTTTATCGCGTATGGTCGGCATGTCGATCGCCCTCCCCCGCACACATGCCACTCCTCGACGCCCTGTGCCATGCACCCCGCGCGCCAGGTAAATGAACGCCTGTTTCGGGCCTTTCCGGCCTTTTCGTTTATGAGCCTCCGAGGAGCATTCCAAATGAGTACCGAGCACCATCTGCTGCTGAAGTTCAGTCTGTGCGGGGCGCTGCTGGCCCCCGGCCTGGCCGCCGCCTGCGGCACCGAACCCTGCGACCCGCCGCCGCCACCGCCGCCCACCACCTGCGTCACCCTGCTGAAAGAGGTCAGTCCCGACGGCCTGCGGCCCTGGTACGACGCCAACACCCCTCAGGAGGCCATCGAGATCACGGCCGCCTCCAAGTTCCGTCTGCGCCCCTACAACTGCGGCGAAGAGAAACTGGTGAATGTCCAGATCAGCGACCCGCTCCTGAACGTCGACACCTATCTCGGCGGCATGCGTCCCGGCAACGACACCGTTCTCGAATTCCCGGCGGCCGACGTCTGCAAGGATCGTTACGGCCTGGTTGAGAACGTCGCCTACATTTCGGGCACCGGCGAGATCTCCGCCAAGATCGTGGAAGCCAGCGATGTCGCCTGGGTGAACTGTGGCACCGAGCCGCCCAAGGGCGGCGAAGGCTGCACGCCGGGCTACTGGAAACAGGATCAGCATTTCGATTCCTGGCCCTATGGCGTGACGACCGACACGGCATTCTCCACGGTCTTCGGCCGCGAGATCACCGTGAAGATCGGCAAGGATATGGTGACCGACCCGACGCTGCTGCAGGCCCTGCAGGCTCAGGGCGGCAGCGTGAACGCCGCTGCGCGCCATACCGTCGCGGCCTATCTGAACGCAGCCTCTTCTGACGTGGACTACGATCTCGGCGCCGCCGACGTCATCGCGCAGTTCCAGGCGAACTATCCGGATGGCGAACTGGAGGACATGAAGGACCGCTTCGCGCAGTTCAACGAGCAGGGCTGTCCGCTGAACTAGAACCGAACCAAAACAATAACGGACGGCCTTCGACGCCAACCGACGGCAGGCATTGAGGCCCGGGCCATCCGCCCGGGCCTTTTTTGTTCCGGCGCGGATTTTGTCAGCGCCAGTATGCTCAGGCACAATCACACGGAACCGGCCACCTCGCACTCGCACCACAACCTCCACAATGCGCATCACGCCCACGGCCCGCCCATGACCCGATCGCGCAGCAGCGCCAAACGCGTGCCCGTCGTCGCCGGCCTGCTGCTGGTCGCCCTGATGATCTGGGCGCAGAACACCGGACTGGCGGCCATCGGCGCCTTGCGGGAACGGCTGGAGTTCCTCGCCTACGACCTGCGCCTGAACGCCGCGCTGCCGGACAGACCGGCGTCTCCGACCCGGACCGTCATCATCGATATCGACGAGGCCAGCCTGCAGGCCGAAGGCCAGTGGCCGTGGTCCCGCACGCGTATCGCCGATCTGGTCGATCGGCTGACGGATGCGGGCGTCGTCGTGATCGCCTTCGACATCCTGTTCGCCGAGCCGGAACGCAATCCGGTGCAACAGGTCGTGGCCGGCCTCGAACGCGACGACGCCGCGCTCGCGCAGGCACTGGCACCCTACGCCGAACGTGCCGATGCCGACCGCCGGCTCGCCGCGAGCCTGGGAAGCGTCGACACCCTGCTGGGCTTCGTTCTGCACAACGAACCGGTGCCCGCCAGCGGCACGCTGCCAAAGCCCATCGCGATACTGCCTCCGGACGCCCGCACCGCCATACCCCGTATGCGGTCCGCCACGGGCAATCTGCCGCTGCTCCAGGATGCGGCCCTCGGCGGAGGATTCCTGACCACGCTCCCCGATCGTGATGGCGCGATCCGCCGTTCGCCCCTGCTGCTGCGCCACGGCGATGCCGTATACCCTTCGCTCGCGCTCGCGGCCGCCAGCGCCTACCTGCTGGTCGACGCACCGCAGATACATCTGGCACCGATCGGCGCCATCGATGCCGTGGACTACGTGGCGCTCGGGGAGCGGCGCATCCCGGTCGATGCGGCAGGACAGGTCCTCGTGCCCTACCGCGGGCCGCCGGCCACGCTCCCCTCGCTGTCGGCGACCGATGTGCTGCAGGGACGCGCCGACCCCGAACTGCTGCGGAATCGCATCGCGCTCGTCGGCGCTTCGGCGCTGGCGCTGGCGGACCTGAAGGCCACGCCGGTCGCGGGCGTGTTCCCGGGCGTGGAGATACAGGCAACGCTGCTGACCGGGCTGCTGGAAGGCGCATTCCTGTCCGAGCCGGCCTGGGCCAAAGGCGCCAACTTCACGCTGATGCTCGCCATCGGTTGCCTGCTGGCATTCGCACTGCCGCATCTGAAGGCGGGACTGATGCTGGTCGCCGCGACTCTGGCCATCGTGCTGGTGACGCTCGGCAACCTCTGGCTATGGAAGTCCGGACTCGTGCTGGCGCTCGCCATGCCACTGGCACTGGTGATCGCGCTCGCCGTCCTGAACATGGTCTACGGTTTTCTGTTCGAGACCCGCAGCCGGCAACAGCTCAAGAGCATGTTCGGCCAATACGTCCCGCCCGAGCTGGTCGAAGAGATGAGCCAGCAGCCGGAACATTTCGGTTTCGAGGGCCAGAGCCGCGAGATGACCGTGCTGTTCGCCGACATCCGCGGTTTTACGACGCTCTCGGAATCCCTGCCCGCACATGCGCTGAAAGATCTGCTGCACCGCTTCTTCACACCGATGACGCGCGTGATATTCGACCACCGCGGCACCATCGACAAGTATGTCGGTGACATGATCATGGCGTTCTGGGGGGCGCCGGTGCGCGATGCCCGCCATGCCGGGCACGCCATCGACGCGGCGCTGGGCATGCTGCACGCACTGCAGGGCCTGCGCACAGCCCTTGTCCGGGAAGGGCTGCCCGAGATCGTGATCGGCATCGGCATCAACAGCGGCGTGATGAATGTCGGCGACATGGGCTCGCAGTACCGCCGCGCCTACACGGTGATCGGCGATGCGGTGAATCTGGCCTCGCGTCTCGAAGGGCTGACGAAATACTACGGCGTGAACCTGGTGGTCGGCCCGCGCACACGGGAACTGGCGCCGGACTTCGTCTACCGGCGCCTGGACCGCGTGCGCGTCAAGGGCAAGCGCGAGGCGGTCGAAGTCTTCGAGCCCCTGTGCAGGCGCGCGGAACTCGGCGACGTTCTGCAGCAGGAGCTCGACACCCATGAACAGGCGCTGCGGCACTTCTGGGCACGCGACTGGGAACCGGCCCGCACGCTGTTCAGGACGCTGCACGCGGCCCATCCGCAGACGGCGCTCTATGCGCTCTATCTCGAACGCATCGAACGACTCCGGGAGCGCACCCTGCCTGACGACTGGGACGGCGTCTACGAAAGGCGCGAGAAATGAACCGGATCACTGCACCAGCAGAACGCCTTCGACATGCGTGGCCGGATCGGCGATGGACTGAAACATGTATCCGCCGCCCACGCTCTGACCGTTGCTGCCCGTGAAGACCATGCCGATATCGCCGTCCACGGCCTGTGTCGGGCCGGGCGCCGCTGTCACCGTGCTCGACACCGTATCGACTCTGATGTCCAGTACGCTGCCGCGCACCTGGCCGTTGAAGTTGAGGTTCCAGATCTCCGATCCGTTGTAGATGTTCATGTAGGCGTTGCTGATCGCGCCGGTATCGAAGTTGACGTCCGCATTGAAGAAGACGTTCGACGGCGTCAGGGGACCGCCGCCGCTGCCGCCGCCATGGGCCACGACGACACTGTTGTAGCTCACACTGCCGGTGCGCGCGGCCAGCACGGACGGGTCTGTCGGCAGCAGGGTCATCCAGTGATACGGAGCGTAGATCAGCTCCTTCACCAGCGGGTCGCCGGCATCGGTCTGGATCTCGAACGGTCCGACGTTGCCGTTCCAGGTTCCCCAATAGACCGTATGCCCGGCGTCCACGACATGGCTGCCAAAGGCATCCACTGCGGCGTTGCCGCGCCGTATCACGTCGAGAATGGGGGCGGTCGCATACTCCGGCTCGTGCGGGCCGTAGCCGTTGTCGGTGATCACCGGCGAATCGGTACCGTGGTTCAGGACACGTCCGCCGTCGAACCCAAGGAACGCGTCGCCGCCCGCCTCCACGCCGATGCCGAGATAGGGTGTCGTCTGCAGCGCGCTCCATTCCGCCGACGTGAAGCGCAGATCGGCCGACGCCGGCAGATCGGCCGGCTGATCGACGACGATCTGCTGCGGCGGAGTGCAGGTTGCACAGTCGGCGGTCAACACGGTGGACGTCAATGAACCCGAGGTGCCGTCCGCAGCGGTTCCGCCGGCCGTGAGCGTATCGGCGCCGTCGTCGCCGGTCGTCACCGGCTGCTCGGCGGAGGTCTCCGCGGATGCCTCGGTGGTTCCGTCGCCGGAGGCTGTGATGGACGCCTCGCCCGCTTCGCCGGGCGCCTGGCCATCGTTGTCGTCACCGGTGGCCGCTTCCGTCGACTTCTCCGGCTGCGCCTGTCCGACCGGTGTTGCGATATCGAGGGCCGGCGGCGGCACCAGCAGGCCGCGCGGCGGGCGCGCCGCCTCGGCGCGACCGAAGGCGTAATCGGCACCCGCACCCAGATCCACCGTACCGGCCTCGTTCTGTACGCGGATGCCGCCCTGCCAGGCCGCCAGCACCAGGCTCTCGGGCGACTCCAGCACGGCCTCGTAATGTGTCCCGCGCACACCGATGGTGGCCACCGGTGTCTTGACCTGATAGGCGTGCGGATCCTGCTTGCCGATCACGCCGGTGATGGTGCGCAGCCCGCCTTTGATGAGGGTGGACACGCTGCGGTCGCCGGCACCGCCGCCGTTCTCATAGCGATAATCGTCGACGCGGAATTCGCTGTCGGCGCGCAACGACAGCAGTGCGCCGTCGGCGAACCGCAGCTGCACCTCGGAGGCGGCCGCGGTACGGATCGTCTCGCCGCTGTAGAACGGCGAGCGACGGCGCAACGCCCGCACCTCGCCGCCGGGCGCGAGCGCCTTCACCGTGCCGCTGGCAACGATGACCTGACCGGCAGGCTCCGTCCCGGCGTGCGCCGGCGTGCCCGGCAGCCAGTTGGCCAGCACGACGATCAATAGAAGGGCGAATTTCGCGAATGGCACGTTGCACCTCGCACTAATTGAACTGATAACGCACACCGACGCTGAACTGGTGCCGCGTGTACTCGTACAGGGAGATATTGGCCTGATTGTCCACCAGGCTCGCCTCCGCGGTCACATTCCAGCGCCGCTGCGGCTGCCAGCTCCAGCCGAGCCGCAGCTCCGCGAATTCCTCGCTGCGCGTGCGCAGGAACACCGGATTGTCCGCATCGTAATCGGAGCGCTGCCAGGCCAGACTGACATAGGGCGTGTGTCTGCGGATGCCGCTCCACTGCGCGCCCAGGCGCGCCCCGTAGTAGAGGCGACCGTTGGGATCGCCGGCGGCGCGGCGCGCGGATTCATCGCCGATGTAGGCGCTCGCCGACGCCAGCAGCGGCAGCCCGGCGTAGCGGTGATTCCAGCCGGCGCCGGCAAGCACCAGATCCACGTCGCGCAGGCCGTCTTCGGGATAGCGCAGGGTGCCGAGCTGTCCGAAGAGCAGCAGCTGATTGCCGGCATTCATGTCGCGCGTCCACTCGATACCCAGGCTTGCCAGGCGACGGAACTCCTCGTTGGCAAGATACAGAACCTGATACTGAAGGGGCAGGCGCAGGCGCTGGCCTTCACCGTTCCAGGCGAGGCCGGTACTCAGGCCGACGCTGCGCGTGTCATAGGCCTGCGTATCGACATTTTCGCGGTCGCGATAGGCGAAATCGGCGAACAGCGCGCGCCGCCTGCTCAGAGGATGCACGACGGTCACGCCGGCATTCTTGTCCAGATAGCGGTCGCTGATTTCGCCGTCTCCCAGGTTGACGATGCCGAGCGCCGGGATCTCGATGCTGCTGTCGGCAGTCGCGCTTCCGACATTGCTGTCCCAGCCGGGACGCAATTCCACATAGCCCGCGACCTGGGTGCGCAACGCCGACTCGCGGCGTTCTATTTCGGCGAGAAACAGTTCGATCCGCGAGCGCACGTTGGGCGGGGGACCGGCATTGCGGACGGCGAGGAACTCACGCCGTGCACCGGCGTGGTCGCCGAGCAGGAAATACGCGCGGGCAAGCTCGACGCGCGCACGGTGCTGATCCGGCCTCACCAGCAGGATGCGTTCGAGCGCGAACGCCGCGTGCTGAGGATGGCCGGTCTCCAGGGCCGCGAGCGCATAAAGAAAATCGAAGTCCGGTTCTCCCGCATGGTCCGGCGCAAGACGCTCCGCCGCTGCCCAGGCGGCCGGGTAATCCCGCCGCTGCAACTCCTTTTCCAACTCGGACCAGGGTGATGCCGCCCCGACGCCGCCGGACAGCGCGATCAGCACGCAGCACCACCAGATCCTTGCGATCACGCAATACGGTGCGAGTCTCACGCGGCCTCCCAGGCGGTCGTCAAGGTCGTGGAATGACGTCAATGCCTTGGCATCGACGCCGTCGGGTCGTCAGATCTGCAAGACCTATGCCTTCCGAAACAGGGCTGGGGGGAAAGCCGGCGGGAACGACCGGACCACACACGAAGCACCGACAACGATCGGCGTCCGCGGGCAAAAAAAAACCGGTGGACGGGGGGTGTCCACCGGAGGAAAGGGAGTCCGGAAAGCCGGCGCTCCCTGCCGGAGAAAATGAACAAGCGGGAACAACTATCCGGATTTTCACGCGCCAGTCCGTGTACTGGCGCACAAAAAAGGCGATATCAGACGAACACCTACAAGCCCGCCTGTTTGGCGCGCCGCCATAAGGCATCCAGTGCCCCGGCATCGAGTCGCGCGGCATCCGGCCCGCCGTTCGATTCGACGAAGCGCACGCGTTGCTCGAAGCGTCCATTGGCCTCGCGCAGGGCGCGCTCCGCATCGACATCCAGGTGGCGGGCCAGATTCACGCAGGTGAACAGGAGATCGCCGATCTCGGCACGGACGCTCTCCTCGCTGCCGGCGGCCTGCGCCGCCTGGAGTTCGGTGATTTCCTCGTGCAGCTTCGCGATGACGCCGTCCGCATTGCCCCAGTCCAGGCCGATGCGCGCCGCGCGACGCTGCAGTTTCGCCGCCCGGCTCAAGGCCGGCAGCGCCAGGGGAATGCCGTCCAGCACACCATGGCGGCCGCGGGCGGCACGCTCGCCGCGCTTGTGGGTCTCCCAGGCGGCCGTCTGCGCCTCGGCATCGTTGATCTCCACATCGCCGAAGACGTGCGGATGGCGGCGCTCGAGCTTGTCGCCGATGGCGGCCGCCACGTCGCCGAAATCGAACCAGCCCCGTTCCTCCGCCAGGCGCGCATGGAATACCACCTGGAACAGCAGGTCGCCCAGCTCATCGCGGAGTTCCTCGGGACTGCCGTGCTCGATGGCATCGACCACCTCATACGCCTCCTCCAGCGTATAGGGCGCGATGCTGTGGAAATCCTGCGCCTGATCCCAGGGGCAACCGCCGTGCGGATCGCGCAAGCGCCGCATGATGGTCAGCAAACGGGTGATGGCCGGCGCGGCCGCAGGGTGTTCGGGTTCGTTCATATCCATGTCCCTCGTCCATCCGGGCATACGGAGTATGCCATAGATGGAAGCGCCGGCCGGCGGTGCGTGCCGCGCGGCGACACACCGGTCACGCGGCGGGAGCGGCTTGCACGCCCAGCCGCATGCGCGGGAAATCCAGGCACAGTACGGTATGACGAAGAAATTCCGCGGAGAGCAGTCCGCCGATGCGGAATCCGTAGCAGTGTTCCAGACCGAAACCTTCACTGATCACACCGCGCGCCTGCGGCTTGCAGAAGCCGCCGAGACCCAGGGCCGGGACCTGCGTCGCGCTCAGCGCCAGGCGGCCACCACCGCCATAGCCCTGCACCGGCACGCCTGCGGTACCGAGGCCGACGGCGGCCGCGGTGGACTGCGGCAGGAGGCAATCGAAGCCCATCATGCCGGTGTCGATGAACCAGAGATTCGGCTGATGATGGATGTCGCCCCATGCGAGCAGTTGGCGACCGGTGCCGAACCAGCAGGGCGTTTCCGCGCTGGCGGCACCGGCACGGCGGGACAGCCGCAGCTCGCCCGCCGCCATGTCCACCTCGACGGCAAAATGCCGGAGCACGCCGAGACCGAGCACACCGTCCACGCCGTGGGGATCGAAGAAGCCCGCGAGCGCGGCATCCAGCGCCATGACCTGCACGGGCAGGTCGGCGATCTCCACGCCGCCGATCTGCAGACCGTCGAGCCGGCAATATTCGATGCAGGCGGCCCGGCCGCCGGCGAAGCTCGCCTCGTCGGTCCATCCGCGCGGTACGCGGGCGCGGCGCGCCAGCCTGTGATCCAGCACGGTGTCCCAGGCGCCCGTGTCGAGCAGGAACAGCGCATCCTCCAGACCGTTGATGCGCACCGGCACCAGCGGCAACGGGTCGTGCGCGAGAAAGGCTATGCGGGTGGCCGCCGGCCCTTCGGACAGCCGATACGGTTCGGCATTCCCGAACGACTCCAGGTGGCGGGCGAGGGATCCGCTCCCGCATTGCGCATAGTGGCCCGCCGCGTCTGGAAAGCGCCCCGCTCTGTAGCAGGCCTCGGCCAGCATCGGCGTCGCGGGACCGGCGGATGCACAGCGCCCCAGCCACTCGATGGCCTCATCGACGCGGTTCTCCAGCAGCCGCAACTGTCCCATGCGCACCAGCACCCGGGCGTCGTCGGGCGCCTGATCCGCCAGCGCCAGAAAACGTGCCGACGCCTCGACGAAGCGCCCCGCCCGGAAGCTGGTCTCGGCGCTGTGCAGCCCGTCGGATTCCGGAACGATCCCGAATGCCGTGCCCATAACCTTTTCCCCGCGACTGTCCATGCGCCGAAAGACAAGCAAGATGCCGGCCATCCCACCGCGGCATGGCATCCTGCGGGCAAAAAAAACGGGCCGTCCCGCCGGGGACGGCCCGCATGGATCCGCCGCATGCGGTATCGTCAGGCGGCGGCAGCGGCCTCGTGGTGATAGGAGACCACACGCTCGACCTCGTTCTTCGAACCGAGGATGACCGGCACGCGCTGGTGCAGATCGTTCGGCTGCATCTCCATGATGCGCTCGGTACCGGTGCTGCTGGCGCCGCCGGCCTGCTCGACGATGAAGCTCATCGGGTTGGCCTCGTACATCAGGCGCAGCTTGCCGGTCTGGCCCTTGGCCTTGAGCTTGCCGTCCATCGGGTACATGAAGATGCCGCCGCGGGTCAGGATGCGGTGCACCTCGGCGACCATCGACGCGACCCAGCGCATGTTGAAATCCTTCTTGCGCGGGCCTTCCTTGCCGGCGATGCATTCGTCGACGTAGCGCCTGATCGGCGCGTCCCAGAAGCGCTGGTTGGACATGTTGATCGCGAACTCCTGGGTGTCCGCCGGGATCTTCATGTCGGAATGGGTCAGGATGAACTCGCCGATGGAACGGTCCAGCGTGAAGCCGTTGACGCCGTGACCGGAGGTCAGCACCAGCATGGTGGTCGGCCCGTAGATGGCATAGCCGGCGCAGACCTGCCTGGTGCCGGGTTGCAGGACATCCTCGACCTTCGGCTCCTTCACGCAATCGGGGCAGCGCAGGATGGAGAAGATGGTACCGACCGATACGTTCACGTCGATGTTCGACGAACCGTCCAGAGGATCGAACAGGATGAGGTACTTGCCCTTCGGATACATCGCAGGGATGGGCAGCGGATCGTCCATCTCCTCGGAGGCCATGCCGGCCAGATGCCCGGTCCACTCCAGCGAGTTGACCATCACATCGTTGGAGATGACGTCGAGCTTCTTCTGGGTCTCGCCCTGCACGTTCTCGGTGTCGGCGGAGCCGAGGATGCCGATCAGGCCGCCGCGGTTCACCGCGCAGGCGATCTTCTTGCAGGCGGTCAGGACATCGTTGAGCAGCGAGGTGAAATCGCCGGTCGCACCCGGGATGCGGCGCTGCTCCTCGATGATGAACTGGGTTAAGGTGGTACCGTGATCCATGGTCGAATCCTCGATGTCAGCGGATGGGTGGGCACCCGCCGGGGCGGGAGGCGCTCTGATTCAAAGGGTTGCGGAGTCTATCAGAATATTCTTATTCAATAAACTCGAGCCCTGAGAGGGTTCACAACAGTATGATTTCAGAAATCTTTACAGCAAACGTCGTCTGGCTGGGCCTGGCCTGGGCGGCGTACCTGGCCCTCCATTCGCTGCTGGCCGCGTCGGCCGTCAAGGCACACGTCGCCGCCCGCTGGCCGGCACTCGGACGACGCTACCGGCTGCTCTACAACCTCGTCGCGACCGTCCTGATCCTGCCGCTCGTCGCCGCCACCGAATGGCTGGACGCCCGGCCGTTGTGGTCGTGGGACGGAATCTGGTCCTGGGTATCCAATGCGCTCGGCGCACTGGCGCTGGCAGGCATCGTCTGGAGCAGCCGGGCCTACGATCTGAGGGAATTCCTGGGAGTGGGTGCGCAACGGCCGCTGCAGGTACTGGGGCTTTCTGCTGCGCACCGGTTCGTGCGCCACCCCTGGTATTTTCTGGGACTGGTATGGTTGTGGACGCGCGACATGGACGGTGCACGCCTGATGGCGGCCGCCGTGATCACCTTGTACGTCGTGATCGGCTCATACCTGGAAGACCGGAAACTCGAGCAGACGCACGGCGAGCCCTACCGGCGCTATCGCCGGCAGGTCCCGGGGCTGCTCCCCCGTCCGTGGCGCTACCTGTCCCGCGATGAGTATGACCGCCTGCGCCGGGCCGGGGCGGGAGAGGACTCCTAGCGCCTGGCGGCCCGCGGCAGGGTGCCGTCGAGCGCAGCGATCACCTGGTCTTCGAGCTGGATGCGATCCGCGAGCATCTCCCCCAGCTCGGACAGGTCGCTGGCCAGGGCCGACAACCGTGAATCCAGCGGGGCGACATCGTAGCGGTCGTTGAAATCCAGGATGGCATCGGTGCTCGCCGCGATCTGCGGATAGATGTGCTCGGCGAGGGCGACCACCGCCTGGCGACGCTCCTTGTTCTCGACGATGTAGCGGTAGAGCTGGAAGTGGGCGCTGGCCGCGTAGTCGACCAACGCCTGGCAGAAGCGCCGCAGCATTTCCTCCGTCTGGTCGCCCGGCTGATAAGGCCGGTTGTTCGCCAGATCGGAATACAGGGCGAGTGTTTCGTTGCGCGAATTGACCAAGGTCGCGACACGCTCTTTGGAGCGGGCGCGACGATCGGTTCCGGCAGGTTGATCGAGTGCCATGGGCCGTGTCTCCCCGACGTGTTTCCCGTCTGTTTGTTATATGGCTGTACGCATTCTCGAGTATACGGTTCGTGCCGTAAACTTGTCGTGCGTCACATTTCCAGTGAACCGCCGATTCCAAGGATACGTATCAATTGCATGATGTAAATAGATTTTTGCGCGGATGGCCCGGTTATTGCTGTCGTCGATCAAAAAATGACCAACAACACCCGGCTGGAGGGATCTGCCATGCTACCGACCACCGTCCGACAGTTTCTGAACGATCGCAGGGCCGCCTTCGAGCAGATCCGGCACCCGGCCACACAGACCCTGGCGCAGACTGCCAGGATGTGCGGCGTGCCGGCCTCGCGGATCGCCCGCGCGCTGGTACTGATCGACGCCAGGGGGCCGCTGCTGGCGGTATTGCCCAGTGACCATCTCCTGGATTTCCGGTCGCTGTGCGACTGGCTCCACCGCGAACTCGAGCCGGTGCCGGCGGACCGCCTGTCAGCCCTGTTCGACGATTGCGAGTCCCGGTGCTGCCCGCCCCTGGGCACGGCCTACGGTCTGGACACGGTGGTCGACGAGACTTTGTTCGAGGGCGACACCGTCTACGTGGAGCCCGGCAGCCACTCGACGCTCCTGAAATTCTCCGTCGACGAATTCCGCCGCCTGCTCACGGATGCCCGCTGCGGCCGATTTTCGCGCCCCCTCTCCACACTGGCGGGACAGGACGCGGCACGGATGCTGAACACGACCATCGAGCAGTTCACACCCGCCAGGATCAAACGGCGCGTCGAGGAGTTCCATGATCTACCGGCCCTGCCGGGTGCGGCCCTGCGGATACTCGAAATCGCACGCGACCCGCGTGCCGATGCCCAGGACCTCGCCCGCGTCATCGAGCAGGACGCTCCTCTGGCGGCGCGCATCCTGCGCTATGCGAATTCACCGCTCTATGGCTATCCGGGGAAGATCAAGGATCTGAAAGGGGCGATTGCGCGTGTGCTGGGGTTCGATTTCGTTCTCAATCTCGCACTCGGCATCACCATCGGCAAGTCGCTGCACATTTCCGCCGACGGCCCGTTGGGTCTGGACGCCTTCTGGCGGCACTCGGTCTACGCCGCATCCCTGGTGGAGCGCCTGGCGACACTGATGCCGGCCGATATCCGCCCGAGCCGCGGCACGGCCTATCTCGCCGGGCTCCTGCACAACATGGGCATCCTGCTGCTCGGCCACGCCTTCCAGACCGAGTTCTTCCTGCTCAACCGGTACCTCTCGGCCAACCCCGACGTTCCGCTGGAAACGGTGGAGAAATATGTTCTGGGCGTCGGCCACGACCAGATCGGCGCCTGGCTGCTGGCCGCCTGGGGACTGCCGCCGGAGCTGGTCACGGCCGCCCGCCGTCACCATGATGAAGCCTATTGGGGAGATCACGCGATCTATTCGCAGCTGGTGCTGATCGCCAACCGCCTGCTCGCCCGCTACGGCATCGGCACGGGCAACAGCACGGATCTGCCGGGCTTCGCCCTGGAAATGCTGGGCCTGGATGCCCGCGAGGTAACCGCGGCGGCGGAAGCGCTGTGGGCCGGCAGCACCGAACTCGACGACCTCGCCCGGATGGTCGCCTGAATAAAAACCCCGTGGCCGATATCGGCGAATAGCCGCTCCCGGCAGCCGGGATTTATCCCTTACGGGATATACCCGTAGCCCGTACGCAGTATTTAATCCTTTTTAAAACAGCCAATTGGGCTCACAACCCCCGGACCAAGGGCGCCGCATCCTCTGATTTGCCTCGCAAATAAACTTGACTGTTTTGGTCAACAATAGCTAGAATTTCTGATCATACGAGTCAGGTTTTCCGCTCTGATTGACTCAAGTCCCGGAAGCCATTTGCCAAGCGAGGTTAGCCATGAAACTTTCGACCAAAGGACGTTATGCAATCACCGCCATGATGGAACTCGCCCTGCGCCACAAGCAGGGGCCGGTGACATTGGCAGACATTTCCGTCGAGCAGTCCATCTCGGTGTCTTATCTCGAACAGCTGTTCGCATTGTTGCGCAAGCATGGCCTGGTCACCGGCCTGCGCGGCCCGGGTGGCGGTTACTGCCTGCGCCGCCCCGCCAGCGAGATCAGCATCGCCGACATCCTGCGGGCGGTCGACGAAAGCGTGGAAGCCGCTGCCCATGCCGAGCCTGCGACGGTGTCCGAGACCCGCGGCCCGAGCCTGGTGCTGTGGGATCAGCTGAGTCACCAGATCTACGATTATCTGGACAGCATCAGCCTGGCTCAGGCGATCACGCAGAAAGAAGCGATCAGCGCCCCTTCCGACAAGGCCGCCGGCGGTTCCGCCCAACGTATCGCGGCCGCCTGACGTCCGGACGCGCGGCCAGGCACCGAAACGCCGGGGCTCCGCCCCGGCTTTTTTGTGCGGCGGACTCGGGCTGGTGCGCGGCGAACGCTGATAGAATGTCGCCATGCTTACCGACCGCGGAATTCTGGTGCACGCGACACGTGACGCCGACGGGCTGATCGAAGTGATCGACGACGCCGGCACACGCTCGCTGTATTTCGGAACCCGTGCCCGGCAGAGCAGCATGCGGCTCGCCGATCCGCTGGCCCTGCCGCTCGCCTACACGCGCAACATGCTCGCGGCATTGCTGTTCCAGCCGCGGCCGTGCCGCATCCTGCTCATCGGACTGGGCGGCGGTTCGCTGGCGCGCTTCCTGCTCGGATACTTTCCAGAATCGTTCATCGACTGCATCGAATCCAGGCCTGCCGTCGTCGACCTCGCCCGGCGCTTTTTCCAGCTGCCGATGCACGACCGCCTCGACATTCACGTGGGCGATGGCGCGGACTTCATGGGAGCCTGCCCCACCGCATATTACGACCTGATCCTGATAGACGCCTTCGGCGGCGATGGGATCAACCCGGGTGTCTGTTCGCCGGTCTTCTTCTCCGCCACCCGCCGCGCCCTGGCACCCGGCGGCGTGGCATCCACGAATCTCTGGGCATCCCCGGATGCGGCGCTGAGAACGATCCTGGCGAACATGGCAGCGGGGTTCGAAGGTCAGATCCTGCGACTGCCGGTGGCAGAACGCGCCAATATCATCACCCTGGCACTGGACCGGAGCTACACACGCCGGGACCTGCAGGCGCTGCGGCCGCGCGCGCACGAACTGGAGCATCGCCTCCGGCTGGACCTGCCCAAGCAGTTGCGCACCCTCGTGCACCACAACAGCGGACTGATGCGGCGTTTCCTGGATCTGCGCACGGCCTGAGCTGCGATCGGGACCGCCGTTCGCGGCCCCGCTGTATTTTCCGGCACGGCCTCCGTACACTGCCCCACCTTTGCGGACACGATACAGCGGCATGTCTCCAACCGATCTGACGGTATTCATCCTGATCGCCGCCCTGGGCAGCTTCGTCCAGGCGCTCAGCGGCTTCGCCCTGGGCCTGATCGTGCTGGGCAGTGTGACCCTGCTGCAGCTTGCGCCCATCCCTTTTACGGCGGCGGTCATCAGCATCGTCTCGCTGGTCAACGGCGGCTGGGTGCTGGCGCGACACCCGCGCGACATCCACTGGCCGAGCGTGGCCTGGATCACGGCCGCGCTGGTGCCGGCGGTGGCACTGGGACTGGCCTGGCTCGCGCAGCTCGACGCCAGCACGCCCACGCTGCTCCGCAGACTCGCCGGCGCCGTGATCCTCGGCGCCGGCGTGGTGCTGATGCTGCGTCCGCACCCGCGCACCCGACCGGCCGGCCGCATCGCCAACATGGTCAGCGGCGCCCTCGGCGGACTGCTCGGTGGCCTGTTCAGCACCGCCGGTCCGCCCGTCGTCTTTCACCTCTACCGGCAGCCCTGGACCTCCATCCGCATCCGCTCGACGCTGCTGACGGTATTCGTGCTGAGCACGCTGGTGCGCATCGGCCTGCAGTCCACCCGTGGCGAACTCCGGTTGACGATGGTGGAGACGGCGCTGTACTGCGCCCTGCCCGTAGTGCTCGCCGCCCAGTGGGGCGCGCGGCTCGCGCCGCGCATCGGCCCGCTGCCCATGCGCCGCTTCGCCTTCGCCCTGCTCGCCCTGACCGGTGCGGGCCTGCTGCTGCCGACGACCCCGCAGGGCAATTCGGTTACACTGGCCACGGCCATTCCCGCGGATATCACTCATGCCCGGCGATCTTCTGCAGCTCTATCCCCCGTCGAGCGATCACCTGCGGCTGAGGGGGCTTTACTTGCGGCACCCTCTGCACCGCCTCGCTGAGACGGATGCGCCGCTGGTCTACAGCAATTTCGTCAGCAGCCTCGACGGCCGCATCGCCCTGCCCAGTCCCGGGCGCGAGTCCCACGGCGTTCCGCCGGCCATCGGCAATGCGCGCGACTGGCGGCTCTACCAGGAACTCGGTGCGCAGGCCGATCTGCTGATCACCAGCGCGCGCTATTTCCGCCAGCTGTCGCGGGGCGAGGCCCAGGATCTGCTGCCGGTGGGACCGGCGGACCGGTTCGGCGACCTGCACGAATGGCGGCGCGCCAACGGTCTGAGCGCCCAGCCCGACATCGCGATCTTCAGCGCCAGCCTGGAGATCCCGCCGGAGGCGATCGCGGCCTACGCCGGACGGCGGCTGCACGTCATGACCGGTACTGGTGCCGTGCCGGAGCGTGTCGAGGCACTGAAGGATGCGGGCGTCGAGGTCCATCAGGTGGGGATCGGCAGCACGGCCGACGGCGGCCCCGCCATCGATGCCCTGAAGGCCGTGGGCTACCGGCGCATCTACGCGGTCGCCGGGCCTTCCGTGTTCTATACGCTGGTACGCGCCGGCGTCGTCGACCGGCTGTATCTCACCTTCGCACACCGTCTGCTGGGTGGCGAAGACTTCGACACCATCACCTGGGGATCGGAACTGGTACCCGCGCCGAAACTCCGGTTGCGCTCGCTGTTCTACGATGCCCACGCGCCCGAGGATGCCGGTCAGCTGCTGAGCTGCTATGACCTGGCGGCCGGCTAGTGCGTAGAACCTATCTCAAAATGCATCTCGGTCGCCCATGCGGCGTTGCAGGGGCTGCTCCGGTGCTCATTTATTCCTACAAACTCCGCTCCTCGCAGCCCCTGCGCCTTGCCTGGACAACCGATCTGCATTTTGAGACAGGTTCTAGCGTCGCGCCCGCGTACCGGCCTGCTTCCGCTCATCCGGAGCCGCTTTCATACGCGCGCTGAGCCAGCAACGCCGCGCGTACTTTCGCCAGCGGCACGGCGGCACCGCGATCGATGCCTTCGCAGCGGCCGGCCTCGGCGCGCCATGTGCCGCGGCTGCGCAGCACCTCGGGCCAGAACGGATAGGTACGACACTGGGTCGGCCGCGCGGCGTAGACGCGGCAGCGTCCCTTGGCGTCAAGGAAACTGCAGCGTCCGTCGGCGCGCAGAGCGACGGTCAACTCACCGCCACCCAGCCGGCGGAGATACCGCCTCCGGAACCAGTCGCGACTCAGCCCCAACAGCGCGCGAATCGCTTCCGCCTCGTCCCGCTTGAGGAAGACGTGATAATCCCCGCCGCCGCTGCAGCAGCGGCCGCATTCCGTACACTGGAAACGCAACGGCTCATTCTCGAAAAACATCGATGATCCTTCGGCCGGTGGCGATGAAGCCCGCGGTTGAAGCCATTCCTGCATTCCGTATATTAACAGTCTTTCCCCGGAGATCCGCCTTGCACACCCGCCGATCCATCTACCGTGGCGCCGTCGTCGATCTCGGCATCGAGTCCGCCACCCTGCCGGACGGCCGCGACATCGAACTGGAGGTCGTGCGGCACCCGGGCGGCGCGGCGGTCTGCGCGCTCGATGCGCACGGAGCGGTCTGCCTGCTGCGGCAGTACCGCCATGCGGCGGGCGGCTGGCTGTGGGAACTGCCGGCGGGCAAGCTCGAGCCGGACGAAACGGCTCTGCAGACGGCGCAGCGCGAACTCGCCGAGGAAGCCGGGATCGAGGCCCGCGACTGGCGGCCGCTGGCGCGGGTGCTCACCACCCCCGGTTTCTGCGACGAGGTCATCCATCTGTTTCTCGCCCGGGATCTGCGCGCCGTGCAGGTCCGGCACGAAGCGCACGAATGCATCGAGGTCCATTGGCAACCGCTCGAAGAAGCGCTCGCCATGGCCGATCGCGGCGAGATCCGCGATGCGAAGACGCTGCTGGGCCTGTTCCATGCGGCGCGCCTCCCTCTTTAGCCCGAATGGCGCTTACTTAAGCCCATGCCTTGAAAAACATATGGCCACGGACCCCACGGAACGACATGGAAAGCATTCATTGCGTAAGCCCGGCATCATCCCCCGCGGTCGGGTTTCCGGGTTTTTACAATAAGCCTTTTTCCGTGTCATTCCGTGGGTTCCGTGGCCAGAAACGGTTCAAGTAACTGCCATTCCCTTCAGCCTGGATCGCCCAGCAGATCCGCGTTGCCGCCGATGGCCGCCGTGTTGATACTGACCGTGCGTTCGGTCGCGAAGCGGTGCAGGTAGAAGGGACCGCCGGCCTTCGGTCCGGTGCCGCTCAACCCTTCTCCACCGAAGGGCTGCACCCCGACGACCGCGCCGATCATGTTGCGGTTGACGTAGATGTTGCCGACGCGCGCGCGTTCGCACACCCGTTCCCAGGTCGCGGCGATGCGGCTGTGCACGCCCAGCGTAAGACCGTAGCCGGTGGCGTTGATGGCATCGATCACCCGGTCCAGGCCGCCGGCCGGGTAGCGGATCACGTGCAGGATGGGACCGAAGATCTCGCGGTCCAGCTGGTCCAGGCGTTCGATCTCGAACACGTGCGGCGCGAAGAAGCAGCCGTCATCGCCGTCATCGGGCAGCGTCAGACGCTTGATGAGCCGCGCCTCCTCGTGCATGCGCGCGGCGTGGGCGACCAGATCGCCGCAGGCCAATTCGTCGATCAGCGGACCGATATCGGTCGACAGCTGCAGCGGGTCGCCGATGCGCAGTTCATCCATGGCCCCCGTCAGACGCTCGAGCGTGCGCTCGGCGATCTCCTCCTGCAGGAACAGCACGCGCAGCGCCGAACAGCGCTGACCGGTGCTGTTGAAGGCCGAAGCGATGACATCGGCGATGACCTGCTCCACCAATGCGCTGCTGTCGACGATCATGGCGTTCTGCCCACCGGTCTCGGCGATCAGCGGCACGATCGATCCACGCCGCTCGGCCAGGCGTTGCTGCAGGGTCCAGGCGGTCTCGGTCGAGCCGGTGAAGGCGACACCGGCGATGCGTGCATCGCCGAGCAGCAGCCGGCCGATGTCCGCGCCACTCCCCGGCAGGAACTGCAGCACGCCCGGCGGCACGCCCGCTTCGTGCAACAGACGCACGGCCTCGAAGGCAACCAGCGGCGTCTGGCGCGCGGGCTTGGCCAGCACCGCGTTGCCGGCCGCCAGCGCCGCGGCCACCTGACCCGTGAAGATGGCGAGCGGGAAGTTCCAGGGGCTGATGCACAGGAACACGCCACGTCCGTGCAGGCCGAGGCGATTGTCCTCGCCGGTCGGCCCGGCAAGCCGGCGCGGTTCGGCGAAATCCACACGCGCCCGCCGGGCGTAGTAGCGGCAGCAGTCCACCGCCTCGCGTACCTCGTTGAGGGCATCGGGGATGCAGCGGCCGCCTTCGCGGACGCACAGCGCCGCGAATTCGGGCGCGCGCTCCTCCAGCAGGTCCGCCGCGCGCTCCAGCATGGCGGCGCGCTCGCCGGCGGGCGTGGCATCCCAGGCCGGCGCCTGCGCCGCGGCACGTTCCAGCGCCCGCGACACGGTGTCGGCATCGGCATGGACGACGGAGCCGATGCGCTGATTGCGGTCGGCCGGACTGAAGCAGACCGACGGGCGATCCGCGACCACCGGCTCGCCATCGATCAGGGGCGCGGCGGCGACCGAACGCGCCGCAGCCCGTTCCAGGCGCTGCTGCAGTTCGGACCAGCTGCGCCGGTCGCTCAGATCCGTACCCCGCGAGTTGCGGCGTTCCGTGCCATACAGCGCCGCCGGCAGCGGGATCTTCGGATGGGGCGTGCAGTCGACGGCCTCCAGCGCCGTGACCGGGTCCTGGACCAGCGCGTCCAACGGTACGTCCGGCCTGGCGAGGCGGTTGACGAACGATGTGTTGGCGCCGTTCTCCAGCAGCCGGCGCACCAGATAAGGCAGCAGCCGGTCGTGCGGACCGACGGGGGCGTAGACGCGGCAGACGACGGGCTGCTCCAGCCCGGCGTTGACGGCCGCGTAGATGTCTTCGCCCATGCCGTGCAGGCGCTGGAACTCGAAGTCGCGCCGCCGCCCGGCGCTGTGCAGCAGGTAGGCGAGCGTATAGGCGTTGTGGGTCGCGAACTGGGGATAGACGATATCCCGCGCCGCCAGCAGGTCGCGGGCGCAGGCGAGATAGCAGACGTCGGTGGCGGCCTTGCGGGTATAAACGGGGTAGCCGTCGAGCCCGCGCTCCTGGGCCCGCTTGATCTCGCTGTCCCAGTAGGCGCCTTTCACCAGCCGGACGGGGATGCGGCGTTCCTGCTGCCGTGCGAGTTCGATCAGCCAGGCGATCACGGCGCGGGCACGCTTCTGATAGGCCTGCACCGCAAGCCCCAGTCCGGGCCAGCCGTCGAGCTCGGGCGCGCGGTATACCTGCTCGAACAGATCCAGCATCAGATCCAGCCGGTCAGCCTCCTCGGCGTCCAGCGTCAGGCCGATGCCGGCACGGCGCGCCGCCTGCGCCAGCTCCAGCAGGCGCGGGCCGAGCTCGGCGCGCACGCGCGCGGCCTGGGCGAACTCGTAGCGCGGATGCAGGGCGGAGAGCTTGACCGAAATGCCGGGCGCGCGCAGCGGTGCGCCGGCATCGCCCTGGGGTGCGAGTGCGGCGATGGCCGCGTGATAGGAGTCGAGATAGGCCCGCGCATCCGCCGCCGTCTGCGCCGCCTCTCCCAGACAGTCGAACGAATAACGCGTGAGCGCGTCGGGATGCACACGCGCCAGCGCCGTCGGCAGATCGGTGCCCAGCACGAATTCGTCGGCGAGCAGGCGCATGGCCCGACCGAGTGCCACGCGCAGCGCGCCCTCGCCGAGGCGGCCGGCGAGCCGGCGCAGCAGATCGTGGACCGGCTCGTTCGACGCCCCGGCCCCGCCGAGCACGCGCCCGCCGATGACCAGACCCCAGGTGGAGGCATTCACCAGCAGCGACTCGCTGTGTCCCAGGTGCCGGTCCCAATGCCCCCGCGCGAGGGTATCGCGGATCAGCCGTTCGGCGGTCGCTTCGTCGGGAATGCGCAGCAGCGCCTCCGCCAGACACATGAGCAGCACACCTTCCTGCGTGGACAAGTCGTACTCCCGCAGCAGCGCGTCGATGCCGCCCGACGGCCGGTGTTCCCGCACGCGCCGCGCCAGGGCCAATGCATGGGATCGCACCGCGGCGGCAGCGTCCGCATCGAGCCGCGCTACCGCCAGCAGCGGCCGCGCGCTCGCCGTTTCGTCGCTGCGGTACTGGCGCTCGATGGCGTTCCGCAAGGCATCGCTCATGGATCCCTCCGCTGTTCTATGCATGACGGGCGAACTGCTACACTGTCGCCACCATCTTAGCCGGGTGTCCCGCCATGCGATATGCCTTTCTGATCTGCGCCGCGCTCATCACGGCAGCGTTTCCGGTCCAGGCTTTGGAAGTCGCCGGGATCATGGTGCCCGAGGACATCCGGCTGCATTCGGATGGTGCGGCACTCACGCTGAACGGCGCGGGTATCCGGCGCAGGTTCTTCGTCAACGTGTACGTCGGCGCGCTGTACCTGCCGCGGCGAGCGGATTCCCTCGCGGCGATCGAGACCATGCCCGGCGCCAAGCGCATGGCCATGCACTTCGTGCATTCCGAAGTGGGTGCCGACAAGCTCGTGCAGGCCTGGACGGAAGGCTTCGAGCGGAATTCCACGCCTGAAGAATTCCGCGCGCTGCGCGCCCGCATCGCCAACTTCAACGGCCTCTTCCCAACGCTGCGCAAGGGCGATCGGGTGGATGTGGATTTCCCGGCAGCCGGCGGCGTGGAAGTCTGGATCAACGGCACGCGGCGCGGCCGGGTGCAGGGCGAGGATTTCGCCCGTGCACTGCTGCGGGTGTGGCTGGGCGAACACCCTGCCGACGAGGGCCTGAAAAAAGGCCTGCTGGGGCGGCGGTGAGTAACGGACCGGTCGATCTGCAACGCGGTGTGATCCTCGATCTGGACACGCTGCACCCCGACGATCTGGACCTGTCGGGCCTGTACTCGGCCCTGGCGGACTGGACCACGCACGCGCGTACCGCACCGGCGGAAATGCCCGTCCGCCTGCAAAGCGCGCAGGTGGCTGTCACCAACAAGGCGGTCATCGATGCGCAGGCGCTGGCGCAGGCCCGGTCGCTGCGCCTGATCTGCATCGCCGCCACCGGCACCAACAACGTCGATCTCGCCGCCGCGGCGGCACGCGGCATCGCCGTCGCCAACGTCACGGGCTACGGGACGCCGTCCGTGGTCGAACACACCTTCGCGCTGATCCTGGCGCTCAGGCGCCGCCTGGCCGAACACCGTCAGGCCGCCACGGACCGCTGGCGGCATCAGCCGGATTTCTGCGTGCTCGACTATCCCACCGCCGAGCTGGCGGGCAAGGTCCTGGGCATCGTCGGCTACGGGGAACTGGGGCAGGCCACGGCGGCCGTCGGCCGCGCCTTCGGCATGGAGATCGTCATCGCCCGGCGTCCGGGCGGGGATGACCGCAGCGGCCGGCTGCCGCTGGACGAGCTGCTGCGCGCGGCGGACGTGGTCAGCCTGCACTGCCCGCTCACGGCGGCGACACGCAATCTCATCGGTGCCGCCGAACTGGCGCTGATGAAACCCGACGCCCTGCTGATCAACACCGCCCGCGGCGGCATCGTCGACGAGGCCGCGCTGCTCGCCGCCCTGCGCGCAGGTCGACTCGGCGGTGCGGGCCTGGACGTGCTGGTGGAGGAACCGCCCCGCCACGGCAATCCTCTGCTGGAGGCGGATCTGCCCAACCTGATCGTGACCCCGCACATCGCCTGGGCGAGCCGCGAGGCGCGGCAGCGCCTGGTCGACGGCGTCGCGGCCAACATCCGTGCCTTCCGCGCGGGCGAGCAGCGCAACCGCGTCTGCTGAGGCGGCGTATCAGTTCTGCGGCGGGGGTTCCACGCGCTGCCAGGTGGTCTCGTTGCGGCATACCTCGTGCTTCGCCCAGCGGGCGAAATCGATGCGGCTGCAGGTCCCGGTCCGGCGGCGGCCGGCACCGGCGATGACCCGGTAGTCGATCAGCGTCTCCGATTCCTCCCCGGCACTCTCCGCGGTGATCTGCCGCACCGACCACTCGGTGCCGTACTTGCCGTTCGAGTAGCAGTGCCCGACGCGCAGCGCCTCGACCGGCACGTGCGCGCTCTGGGCGTGATGCTCCGCCAGCCGGTAGATGCTGGAGAGATCGTCGCCGGAGACATCGACGTAAGTGCCGACCTGGCGCAGGGCGAAGTCGAGATCCTTGGTCGACAGCACCGGCGGCGCCGGTTCGGAGGGCTGTACCGGCTGCAGCACGCGATGCAGATGCGCCGGGTAGCGGCGCCAGGAGAAGACGGAGTTCACCACGATGGCCGCCGCGAGGATGACCAGCACGTTGAGCCCGACCGGCAGCAGCAGATACTCGTATCCGAGCGACTGGATCTCCGCGCCGCCGATCACCGCCACCAGCGCGCTCGCGCCGCCGGGCGGATGGATACAGCCGAGGAAATACATCGCCGCGATCGCGGCGCCGACGGCGGTCGCGCCCGCCAGATGAATGTCCGGGATCCACTGGGCGCAGGCGACGCCGATGGCGGCGGAGATCAGATGCCCCCCGATCAGGTTCCAGGGCTGGGAGAGCTTGCCGTGCGGCGCGGCGAACAGCAGCACCGCGGAGGCCCCCATGGAGGCGACGACATAAGGCACGCTGCTGTCGCCGAGCACGGCGGCGCTGGCCAGGAAAACCGCGAATACCCCCAAGAAACCGCCAATCCCCGAGATAATCTTTTCGCCATAGCCGGTGGTATCCGGCTCGATGCCGAGATAGTCGAACCAAGTCTGAAGCATAGTGAATGGGTGCGTGAGTCGATGTGAACGGGGTGCGTCGGATCCGCGGGAACTGCAGCCCGCGCCTGGCGTTTGGGAACAACCTCGATACTGGTGGCGCCCGGCCGGACCGTGCGCATGGACGATGCTGGGCGCGTATCATAACGCACCGACCTCGCCCATACACCCCGCGCCGGTCGCCAACCCCGTCAGCCGCGCGGGATCGGCCCGGGCGGAATGGCCCTGCCCAAGCCGGCGCAGGGTCGATATACTGGCCCTGCATCAACACAGCGCAGCGGTGGATCGGCATGGCCTGGAACTGGGGAATCGGCATCATCACCTTCGCCTTCGGCCTGGGCATCGGCTTCGCGGCGGCCTACGCGCTCATCCCGCGCGGCCAGCGCATCCGCGAGCTCGAGCAGGAGCTGGCGGCCGCCCGCGCAGCGCTCGAGGACTACCGCGGCCAGGTGAGCCGGCATTTCCAGAAGACCGCGGAGCTCTTCGAGGACATGACGGACCGCTACCGCGCCGTCTATCGGCACATGGCGCAGAGCGCCCAGACGCTGTGCGAGGAGCAGCCGCCGGCGCTGCAGCTGGAGATCGTCGACCGCGGCCGTCTGACGACCGCCGCGGCGGCCGCCGCTGCCGAGGCGCCCCGCCCGGTGGCGCGCGCGCCGGCGAGCGCGGATGCCGATGCCGATGCCGAGATCGACCTGCACGCCGACATCCCGCCGGCGGATGCGGTACCCGCCAGGCCGCGCGACGACGAGGATGATTATCTGGGCGACGCCCCGCAGGTGCCAAACCTGGACGACGAGGAACGCGGCGCGGCGCGTACGTGACTCACGGGGATTCCGACGTCACCGGCCGCACCCACTCGGACAGCAGGGCGTAGGCCACGGCGAGGATCACCGGCCCGAGGAACACGCCGATGAAGCCGAAGGCCAGCACCCCGCCGAGCACGCCCATGAACACCAGCAGCAGCGGCAGCGATCCGCCGCGGCTGATCAGATAGGGCTTGACGATGTTGTCGATGCTGCTGATCGCCGTCAGCCCGTAGATCAGCAGGAAAGTGCCCCAGCCGTACTCGCCTTGTGAGAACAGCCACAGAGCTGCCGGCCCCCACACCAGCGGCGGCCCCATCGGCACGATGGACAGGAAGAAGGTCAGCAGGCCGAGCAGCATGACGCCGGGCACACCGGCGATCCAGAAGCCGATCACCGCCAGCACCGACTGCGCCAGCGCCGTGCCGAGGATGCCGTTCACCACCCGCGACACCGTGCCGGCAGTCACCTCGATAAGGTTCTTCGCACGATGGCCGGCGAGCCGTTCCATGACGGCATGGACGCGCGCGGTGATGGCCTCGCCGTCACGATAGAAAAAGAAGCAGATGAACACGCTGAAGGTGATCAGCACCACGCCCTGGCCGACGACGGCGGCGGCCTGGATGGCCCAGTCCTTGAGCGGCAGCGTCAGCAGGTAGCGCCGCGCATCCAGCAGCAGCGCGCCCACGTCCTCCTGCATCAGCGCCAGCCACTTGGCCTTCAGATAGGCACCGACCAGCGGCACCGATTCCAGCCAGCCGGGCGGCTGCGGCAAGGGGCGGTCCATGCCCTCGCGCACCAGCCGCACCAGCACCGCCGTATTGTCCGCCAGACTCATGCCCATGACGGTGAAGGGCACGACGATGGCCAGCAACAGCAGCAGGGTCATCACCACGGCGGCCGCACCGGTACGGCCATCGAGCCGGACCAGCACCCACTCGTAGACCGGCCAGGATGCATAGGCCAGCACCGCAGCCCAGATCAGCGAGGCGATGAAGGGCTGCAGCACCATCACCGTGCCCACCACCAGCAGGGCGAGCAGGCTTACGCCTGCGATCATTTCTATGCGTCGCGATGACTGCACCTGCGCCTCCTTCCGTTATCCCGGCAACCGCATCCGCCACGGAACCGCACGGAAAATCACTGACGAGATCACACGCTTCACGCCGCCGGCCTTGCCTCCCGCCGGGCAATGAGCCTGTGGTTCACGGTAACGTTTCATTTCAGTGCCCTCCGTGTGCTTCCGTGGCGGAAACGGGTTTTTCAGGTTCATTCACCCAGGACCGTCAGGGTCAGCCGGCGGCGATGCCCGGCGTGGCGGTGCTCCCACAGGTAGATGCCCTGCCAGGTGCCCAGCGCGCAGCGCCCCGCCGTCACCGGGATGCTCAGCGCCGACCCGGCCAGCAGCGTCCGCACATGGGCGGGCATGTCGTCCGGGCCCTCGTCGCTGTGCTCGAACAGGGGATCGCCGTCCGGCACCAGCCGCGCCATGAAGCGCTCCAGATCGGCGCGCACCGCCGGATCGGCATTCTCGCACAGCAGCAGCGAGGCACTGGTATGGTGCAGGAACAGGTGCGCCACCCCGGCGGCCACCCCCGCAGCCGCCACGTAGCGCTGAATTTCCTCAGTTATCAGGTAACTGCCGCGGCCGCGGGTCGCGACCTCGAAACCCTTCTGGAACACCATGGATACCGTCCTCCGCACGGCGGCCGCAGAAATTCCATCATGCGGAACGCCGCTACTGTATAATCCGCCCTCTTTTTCGCTCAGGTAGTGCCGCCGTGATTGAACACCTCCGCAACATCGCCATTATCGCCCATGTCGACCATGGCAAGACCACCCTGGTCGACCAGCTCCTCAAACAGTCCGACACCCTCGACGAACGCACCCAGCTCGAGGAGCGCGCGATGGACTCCAACGCGCTGGAGAAGGAACGCGGCATCACCATTCTGGCCAAGAACACCGCCATCCGCTGGCGCCACGCGGGCGCGGAATACCGCATCAACATCGTCGACACCCCCGGCCACGCCGACTTCGGCGGCGAGGTCGAGCGCGTGCTGTCCATGGTCGACTCCGTGCTGCTGCTGGTCGACGCCGTGGACGGCCCCATGCCGCAGACGCGCTTCGTCACCCAGAAGGCACTGGCGCGCGGCCTCAAGCCCATCGTCGTCATCAACAAGATCGACCGCCCCGGCGCGCGTGCCGACTGGGTGCTCGACCAGACCTTCGACCTGTTCGACCGCCTGGGCGCGACCGAGGAACAGCTCGACTTCCCCGTCGTCTACGCCTCCGGCCTGAACGGCTACGCCGGCGACAACCCCGACGTGCGCGGCGGCGACATGACCTATCTGTTCAAGACCATCGTCGACAAGGTGCATCCGCCGCAGGTCGACATCGAAGGTCCGTTCCAGATGCAGATCTCGCAGCTCGACTACAACAGCTACGTCGGCGTGATCGGCATCGGCCGCATCGCCCGCGGGCGCATCAAGAGCAACACCCAGGTCGCCATCGTCGATACCGACGGCAACCGCCGCAACGGCCGCATGCTGTCGATCTTCGGCTTCCTGGGCCTGCAGCGCGTCGAGGTCCCCGAGGCCACCGCCGGCGACATCATCGCCTTCACCGGCATCGAGGAACTGTACATCTCCGACACCCTGTGCGATCCGAACGCCGTCGAGGCGCTGGCGCCGCTGTCGGTGGACGAGCCCACCGTCAGCATGACCTTCCAGGTCAACACCTCGCCGTTCGCCGGCAAGGACGGCAAGTACGTCACCTCCCGCCAGATCAAGGAGCGCCTGGAGCGCGAGCTGCTGCACAACGTCGCGCTGCGCGTGCAGGAGACCGACGACCCCGACAAGTTCCGCGTCTCCGGCCGCGGCGAGCTGCACCTGTCGATCCTCATCGAGAACATGCGCCGCGAGGGCTACGAGCTCGGCGTGTCGCGCCCGGAGGTCATCTTCCGCGAACAGGATGGCGAGCGGCAGGAACCCTACGAACAGCTCACCGTCGACGTGGAGGAGCAGCACCAGGGCACGGTGATGGAGAAGCTCGGTCAGCGCGGCGGCGAGCTCAAGGATATGCTGCCCGACGGCAAGGGCCGTGTGCGCCTCGACTACATCATCCCCTCGCGCGGCCTGATCGGCTTCCGCACCGAGTTCCTCACCGCCACCCAGGGCACCGGCCTGCTGTACAGCGTGTTCGACCACTACGGCCCGGTGAAGAAGGGCGAATACGGCACCCGCAACAACGGTGTGCTGATCGCCAACGGCCCCGGCAAGGCGCTGGCCTATGCCCTGTTCAACCTGCAGGAGCGCGGCCGCCTGTTCATCGGTCACGGCGAGGAGGTATACGAGGGCATGGTCATCGGCATCCACTCGCGCGACAACGACCTGGTGGTGAACCCGCTCAAGGCCAAGCAGCTCACCAACATCCGCGCCGCCGGCTCCGACGAGAACATCATTCTCACCCCGCCGATCCGCATGTCGCTGGAACAGGCGCTGGAGTTCATCGACGACGACGAACTCGTGGAAGTGACGCCGAACCACATCCGGCTGCGCAAGAAGCAGTTGAAGGAGCAGGATCGGAAGCGGATGGCGAGGGCGGCGGAGTAATCCGGATCATATTGTCGTTATCCGGTCCAGGACATTGCATGTTGGAGTGGCCTGAGCCGGCAGATGACATCTCAAGCACTCTGACCGCTTCATCAGGGCTCAGGCCGCCGGCGCGTCCGGCGGCTCCGGCTCCGCCTTCGGCGTGACCAGCACCTTGTCGACGCGATGGCCGTCCATGTCCATCACCTCGAAGCGATAGTCCTCCAGCTCGAAGTGCTCACCGCTGTGCGGGACGTGCCCGAGCTCCTGCAGCACCAGGCCGGCCAGGGTATGGAAGCCCGGCGCCTCCGCCTCGCCGCGCAGTTCCAGCAGCTCGCGCAGCTCGTCGATGGGCAGCCCGCCGTCCAGCAGCCAGGAACCGTCCTCGCGCCGCGTTGCGGCCGGCTCGCCGGCCTCCTGCGTCTCGGCGAGCTCGCCGGCGATCGCCGCGAGTATGTCGACGGGGGTCACCAGCCCCTGTACACCGCCGTACTCGTCCACCACGACGGCGACGGGGATCGGCGCCCGGCGCAACTGCTCGAGCGCCGCCAGGGCACCGGTGCCTTCGTGCACGAACACGGGCTGGCGCAGGGCGGCACGCACGTCCAGCGGACGACCGTCGAGGAGCTGGGCGAGCAGATCGCGGCACTGCACCAGCCCCTGCACCTCGTCCAGCTCGCCGCGGCTGACCACGAAGCGGCTGTGCGGATGGTCGCGCAGCCGTTCGCGCAGCTCCGTCTCCGCCGTATCGATGTCCAGCCACACCATGTCGACACGCGGCGTCATCAGCGCCTCGATGCGGCGGTCGGCGAGACGCATCACGGCGCCGATCATGTCGCGCTCGGCGTGCTCGACCACCCCGGTCTCCGCGGCTTCGGCGAGCAGCATCCTGATCTCCTCGTCGGTGACCTTCTGACGACGCTCGGCATGCCGGCCCATCAGCCGCAGCACCACCCGGGATGAGACATCCAGCAGCACCACCAGCGGCGTGAACGCAACCGACAGCAGCTGCATCGGGCGGGCGACGAGGACGGCCACGCGCTCGGCGTTGGCGAGCGCGAGCTGCTTCGGCACCAGTTCGCCGAGGATCAGCGAGAGATAGGTGATGACGGCGACCACGATCGCGAGCGCCAGGGCGTCGCTGTAGGGCGCCAGCGGCGGGATCTCCGACAGCCATGCCGACAGCGGCGCAGCCAGGCTGCGCTCGCCGTAGGCGCCTGCGAAGATGCCGATCAGGGTGATTCCGACCTGCACCGTCGACAGGAAGCGCCCGCGCGTCTCCAACAGATGCAGGGCACTGCGCGCCGTGCGGCTGCCCTGCTCCGCCATGGATTGCAGCCGCGCACGCCGTGCGGAGATCACTGCCAGTTCCGACATGGCGAAGAACCCGTTCATGAGGATCAACGCCAGGATGAATAGCAATTCCCAGGGAAACATGCCGCACCTGCCCGCGTATGCCGAAGAGGGTGTCGCGATCGGACACACGCCGCGCCTGGCGGGGCGATCGCGCTCTGAGCATAGCATGGGGGTTCCCGGCGCGGATCGCGCACCGCCCGGAGAGACCGGAGGCGGTCAGGTCCCGGTACGGTTCGCGAGCTCGACGCCCTGGCTGCGCAGATAGTCGTCGTAACTGCCGCTGAAGTCGACGATACCGGTCGGTGTCAGTTCGATGATGCGCGTCGCCAGCGAGGAGACGAACTCGCGGTCGTGGCTGACGAAGATCAGCGTACCGGGATAATTCTCCAGGGCGGTGTTGAGCGACTCGATGGACTCCATGTCCAGGTGGTTGGTCGGTTCGTCCATCACCAGGATGTTCGGGCGCGCGAGCATGAGCCTGCCGAACAGCATGCGCCCCTGCTCGCCGCCGGACAGGACCTTCACGGATTTGCCGGTCTCGTCGGACGAGAACAGCATCCGGCCCAGCGTGCCGCGGACCGCCTGCTCGTCGTCGCCGGGTTTCTTCCACTGGCTCATCCAGTCGAACAGCGTCATGTCGGTCGCGAAGTCGGCCGCGTGGTCCTGGGCGAAATAGCCGATGTCGGCATTCTCGGACCACTTCACCGTGCCGCCGTCGGGCGCCAGCTCACCGACCAGGGTACGCAGCAGCGTGCTCTTGCCGATGCCGTTCGGGCCGATCACCGCGACGCGCTCACCGACCTCGACCATCAGATCGAGGTTGCGGAACAGCGGCTCGCCGCCATAGCCCTTGCTCAGGCCTTCGACCTCCAGCGCGAGGCGATAGAGCTTCTTGGCCTGATCGAAGCGGATGAAGGGGTTCACGCGGCTCGACGGCTTGATCTCCTCGAGCTTGATCTTCTCGATCTGCCGGGCGCGCGAGGTCGCCTGCTTCGCCTTGGAGGCATTCGCGGAGAAGCGGCTGACGAAGGCCTGCAGATCGGCGATCTGCGCCTTCTTCTTGGCGTTGTCGGCGTACAGCCGCTCGCGCGCCTGGGTCGAGGCGATCATGTAGTCGTCGTAGTTGCCCGGATAGACGCGCAGCTCGCCGTAGTCCAGATCGGCCATGTGGGTGCACACGCTGTTCAGGAAGTGGCGGTCGTGGGAAATGATCACCATGGTGCTGTTGCGGGCGTTGAGCACGCCTTCCAGCCAGCGGATGGTGTTGATGTCCAGATTGTTGGTGGGCTCGTCGAGCAGCATGATGTCCGGGTCGGCGAACAGCGCCTGCGCCAGCAGCACGCGCAGCTTCCAGCCGGGCGCCACGGCGCTCATCGGTCCGGCGTGCAGCTCCAGCGGGATATCCAGGCCGAGCAGCAGCTCGCCCGCGCGCGCCTCGGCGGTGTAGCCGTCCAGCTCCGCGAAGCGCACCTCGAGGTCGGCGACGCGCATGCCGTCCTCCTCGCTCATCTCCGGCAGCGCGTAGATACGGTCGCGTTCCTGCTTCACGTCCCAGAGCTCGGCGTGCCCCATGATGACGGTGTCGAGCACCGTGAACTCCTCGAACGCGAACTGGTCCTGGCGCAGCTTGCCGACGCGCTCGCCGGCGTCGACGCTGACGTTGCCGGAGGTCGGCTGCAGATCGCCGCCGAGGATCTTCATGAACGTCGACTTGCCGCAGCCGTTGGCGCCGATGAGGCCGTAGCGGTTGCCGTTGCCGAATTTGACCGAGATGTTCTCGAACAGGGGCTTGGGCCCGAACTGCATGGTGATGTTGGCGGTGATGATCAAGGTGCTGCTTCCAGAATCGTGGTGTTTAACAGGCGCAGGGACCGGGGTCCGCGCCGGGTGGGGGTCCCTGAAATGCCGGTTACGGAGTGCGTACTGCGGAGGGGGACGGATCGTGCGAGGGCGGCATTGTCTCACATCGGGGCGCGGATTGCCCGGCCGCGTCGGGCGAGGACGTCCGCCCGGCTCTCAGGCACCCGCGGGCGGCCCGCCGTAGACCGCCATGATGGCCTCGAGCTCCTGCTGCAGCCGCCGCCGTTGCAGGGCGTCCAGCCCGTCGAACTGCGGCAGCGGCCGTCCGTCCCGCAAAGCCTGGATGTACTCGCGCACGGCGCCGCAGCCGTGCTCGCAGAGCTCTTCGACGCGCCGATCGACGCTGGCGTCGCCGGTCGTCATTGCGCCTTCGCCCCGGCGGCCGCGGCACGGGCAGCCGACCGGCCGGCCCACCACAGCCGCAGCCGCAGGCCGGGCCCGGTGGTATAGCCGACGGCGGCGGACCGGATCATCCCGGCGCCGTCGATGACGAAGAACGCCGGCACGCCGCGCACGCCGTAGCGGTGCGCGAGCCCGCCGTCGGCATCGCGCAGGACCGGGAAGTCCAGCCCGTGCTCCTCGACGTAGGCGCGCAGGGCGGCCGGTGCGGTGTCCTCCAGCGCCACGCTCAGCACGGGGTAGTCCTCGGCGATGGCACGGACGGTCCCGCGCTCGGCCCGGCACACCGGACACCAGGTCGCCCAGAAGTAGACCAGCACCGGCCGGCCGCGGAATTCCGCGAGCGAGCGCGGTGCGCCGTCGAGGTCCACGCCCTCAAGCGGCGGCGCGCGGCCGACGACCGCGTCCCGCGTCTGATAGAGATGCACGGCGAACAGCACGGCCGCCAGCAACAGCGCTTCGAGCAGCCAGCGCCGGTAGCGCGGCCATCTGGCCCTGGCATCGGTCTGCGTGTCCAAGGTCGGAGCATCACCCAATGTGCGTTCGTTCACAGAATCCGGCGGCGTCCGCCCGTCGGAATGGCGATATGTTGACGCTGTTCCGGTCACTACCTCGATACTATTTTAACCTGCAGCCATCCCCCGACCACAGCCGAGCCGACCGATGACGCCGCGCCGCACCCGCTTTCCTGCACCTGCATCGATCGGTCTCCTGCCGCTCGCCGCGATCGTCGGCCTCTGCGCCGGCTGCGCCAGCCTCGGCACGGGCGGGCAGCGTGCCGACCTGCCCCATTTGAGTCCCGGCCACGATCTGGTCCTCGCCTGGGTGCCCCGCGAACGCGCCCAGACCGGGGCCGTCGCGGAAGCGGTCGCGCATATCGCGCTGGCCAAGGCCAAGAAGATCGCCGAGGCGGAGCTGTGCGGCGGAACCTGGCTGTTCTCCGGTACGCTCGATCAGGACGGCCGCGCCGTGCTCACCGCGGCCCCCGAGTCGCTCGGCGGCTTCACGGGCTGGGAAGTGCGCATCCGCTGGGAACCGCGCCTCGCCGAATGCGGCGTCAGCGCCCAGCGCTATGCACTCGCCGTGAGCGAGCACCTGCCCGAGTGGATGATGACCCAGTCCGGCCAGCCGCTGGCGCTGTTCCACCGCGGCACGGCCCTCTACCATCAGGATGCGGCATCCCGCTACGCCCTCGCGCTGAACAACACCGACTGACGCGGATGACGTGGATAGTAAGCTGAAAAATCGCCACGAAATCCACGAAACCCACGAAAAGCTTTAAAGGCGAAATCCAGCCACGGAAGCACACGGAAACACACGGAAGACACTGAAACTGGAACTGCTCACGAAGCTCTGCGCGAGCAGCTGACAGGTGATGTGGACTATTGTGTGAAGTCTTTGATCTTGTCCGTGTGTTTCCGTGTGCTTCCGTGGCGCATACGTGTTTGGGCTCTTGGGAGCGGTGCCCCGATACCTTTCGTGGGTTTCGTGGATTTCGTGGCCATCAAAGGGTTTTGTCCGTGCCGTTTCGTGGATTTCGTGGCCGGGAAGGGTTTGACCAAGCACCGTCTCCGGCTGACGCCTCTCAGTCCGCCTTCTCCTCCAGCAGATCCCGCAAGGTCAGCGCGCCGAAGCTCTCGGCACGGGCGCGATTGGCGCGTTCGATGACGGCATCCACCGCCGGCAGCGGCATCAGCCGGTCCTTCCTCAGGAAACGGCTCTCGTCCGCGGCCCGCACGTCCTCGATGAGATCGGCGACGTGGATGGTGGCGATGTCACGCGCCGGTACGTAGGTCACGGGCTCGCTGTTGAGCTCGACCAGATAGCCCTGTTCCACCAGGCTGTCGATCAGCCGCTGCAGCGGCGCGATGGGCAGGTCCAGGCGCCTGGCCAGCGCCTCGGCACCCCAGGGCGGGCGGTCGCGGTGGTGGTGGTCGGCGATCATATACATGAGCATCAGACTCAGCCGCTCCTTCAGCCGGTTGCTCAGCGTCAGGCGCACGCGCGTCTGCACCAGGTACTGCGGATGCTGCACGTAGAAGGCGATCTGGGCGCCGAGCAGCAGCACCAGCCAGTTGACGTACAGCCAGATCAGCAGCAGCACCAGGATTGCGAAGCTGGAATAGATAGCGGCGTACTGGGTCGAGGAGGCGATGAAGGCCGCGAACGCCCAGCCGGTGCTCTGCCACAGCACGCCGGCGACCAGACCGCCCACCAGCGCCGCTCCCGGCCTGACCCGGGTATTCGGGATGAACATGTAAATGAACGTGAAGGCGGCGACCACCAGCAGGTAGGGCACCAGCCGCGAGAACTCCAGGACCAGGGTGCCCAGCGGCTCGACCTCCATCAGCCGCTGCACCAGCGCGTTGTTCATCACCGTGGCGGTGATGCCGAGGGCGCTGAACAGCAGCACCGGCCCGACCAGGATGACGCTGAGATAGTTGCTGAAGCGCTGCCCGAGGCTGCGCAGGCGTTCGATGCGCCAGACATGGTTGAAGGACGACTCGATCTTCTGCAGCAGCGACAGCACGGTGTAGATCAGCAGCGCCAGACCGACGCTGCCCAGCACCCCGACCTTCACGTTGGCCACGAAATCGATGACATGGCCCGCGACCTCCGCGCCCTTCGGCCCGAGCGGCTCCATGAAGCGGTACAGCAGCGGCTCCAGCTGATTGTAGACGCCGAAGCCCTTGAGTACGGAGAAGCTGAAGGCCAGCAACGGCACCACCGACAGCAGGGTGGTATACACCATGCTCATGGCGCGCAGATTGAGGTCGCCGGCGGCGACGTCGCGCGCGATCACATAGAGCATGCGCAGCGCCCGCACCACCTGGCGGCGCGGCCACGGCAGGTCGCGCAGCTCGCCGCCCCAGACGAATCCCATGACGGCATCGCGCACCGTCGCCAAGAAGTTGGTCATGACTCCCGCTCTCTCGTCGCTTGCCTTTGCCTGCCGGCATCACTATAAAGCAATCAGGCAAAAAATAACCGTCCCGCACCCACCGCATGCCGCCACGCGCCCGACCGCCGCAGATCGACCGCTTCGACTTCCAGCCGGGCCGCATCCTGGCCCGCAAGTACGAAGTCGTCTCGCACCTCGGCCGCGGCTGGGAGGGTGAGGTCTACATGGTCCGCGAGCGCGCCACCGGCATCGACCGGGCCGCCAAGTTCTTCTTCCCGCACCGCAATCCCGGCGACCGCACCGCGACCTTCTATGCCCGCAAGCTGCACAAACTGCGCCACTGCCCGATCGTCATCCAGTACCACACCCAGGAGACGATTCTCTACCGCGGTGTGCAGATCAGCTTCCTGGTCTCGGATTTCGTCGAGGGCGACCTGCTCAGCGAATTCCTGAACAAGCAGCCCGGCAAGCGCCTGAACGCCTTCCAGGGACTGCATCTGCTGCACGCCCTGGCCTCCGGCATCGAGTGCATCCACCAGATGCGCGAGTACCACGGCGACCTGCATGCCGAGAACATCATCGTCCAGCGCTACGGCATCGGCTTCGATCTGAAGCTCCTGGACCTGTTTCACTGGGGTGCGCCCAGGAAAGAGAACATTCATGACGACGTCGTGGACCTGGTCCGCATCTTCTACGACGCCATCGGCGGCAAGCGGCACTATGCCCGCCAGCCGCCGCAGATCAAGGCCATCTGCTGCGGATTGAAACGCAGCCTGATCCTCAAGAAGTTCCGCAGCGCCGGCCAGCTGAGGGAGTACCTGGAAAACATCACATGGGATTGAAGCCAACCGCCGCGGAACTGGACCGCGTGACGATCATCGCCGCCACCGACATGCCGGAGCCGGCCGTTCTGCGCTTCGCCGGCGGGGAGATCTGCTACTTCACCGCGCGCGCACCCGACAAGGAGACCCCCAACGAGGATTCCCTCGGCCTGATCCCCTGGGGCGGCAACGGCGGCGTCCTCGTGGTCTGCGACGGCCTGGGCGGACAGCCGTCCGGCGCCGACGCGTCGCGCACCGCGGTGAGGTGCCTCGCCGACAGCATCGCCGCCACGCCACCCGGCAACGGCGGCCTGCGCGAGGCGATCCTCGACGGCATCGAGAAGGCCAACCGACGCGTCGCCGGTCTCGGCGTCGGCGCCGCGACGACGCTCGTGCTGCTGGAGATCCAGGGCGCTCTGGTCAGGCCCTACCACGTCGGCGACTCGATGATCCTGGTCAGCGGCCAGCGCGGCCGCATCAAGCTGCAGACGGTGTCGCACTCCCCCGTCGGCTACGCCGTCGAGGCCGGTTTCCTGGACGAGCAGGAGGCCATGCACCACGAGGAGCGCCATCTGATCTCCAACATGATCGGCACGCCCGACATGCGCATCGAGATCGGCACGGCGGTCGAACTCGCCCGACGCGATACCGCGCTGCTCGCCAGTGATGGCCTGTTCGACAATCTGCACCTGGACGAGATCGTCGAACGCATGCGCTGCGGCCCTATAAATAAAGGGGCGAACGCGCTGCGGCTGGATTCGCTCGCACGCATGACCGGCATCGCGTCGGGCATGCCGAGCAAACCGGACGACCTCAGCTTCATCCTCTACCGCCCCGCCTAAGTTACCCCCGAAAGATCTCGCGCGACGTTATTTTGCGGTTGTATCTTTCCTTTTTCGTTAAAGTTTCTATAATCGGGTGCCGTTAGTCTGCGCGAACCATTAACTAGGAGGGTTACCTCATGGCAGTGAAGAAGAAGACTGTGAAGAAGAAGACGGCGTCCAAGAAGAAGGTCGCGACCAAGAAGAAGGTCGCCACCAAGCGCAAGGTCGCCGGCAAGAAGGTCGCCAAGAAGCGCGTTGCGAAGAAGGGCGCTGCGAAGAAGAAGGCGGCCAAGAAGAAGGTTGCCAAGAAGAAGGCTGCGAAGAAGCGCGTAGCCAAGAAGGGCGGCAAGAAGAAGGCAGCGAAGAAGAAGGCTGCCAAGAAGAAGACCGCCAAAAAGAAAACCGCAAAGAAGAAGACCGCGAAGAAAAAGGCCGCCTGAGAAGTAGACCGCTCAAACCAATAATGAGCGGCTTCAGGCAGCCTGAAAGCCCCCTGTTGATCTCCAGGCCCGCTCTGCGGGCCTTTTTTATTTCAACGAGTTAACTTCCGTCATGGTGGTCAGTGACAGCCACTCGCCGAGCACCTCGGCGAGCTCCGCGGGCGTGACGTGCGCGCGCTGATCGTGACCGCCGCCCGTCGTCCAGAGTTCGCAGTAGAGCGCGTACAGCGGACGTGCATCGGTTGCGAACATGAAGCTGCTCTCGTAGGTCATGACGCTGTAGCCCCACTCGCCGATGGTGCGGCGTCGTTGCGTCTGCGCAACAGATCGCGGGCCGGGCTCTATGATGACGGCAGTGTCGAGCGCGTGATCGATGGCGAGCGCGCAATGATGTTCCCATACGGTCAGCTGGCGATCGGTGACCGGCCCGCCGTGCTGGAAATAGATGCGGGTCGTGCCGGCGGGAAACGCGATGGGGCGGTGCACCATCACCACGCTGTCCGATGACACGAAGGGCACCGGCCGCGGCTGCCAGAACCCGCTGCAGCCGGCGGCGAAGACGGCCGCCAATCCCACGAGCATGCGTCCGAAGCCGTCAATCTTCATGCACCGCCTCCTCCTCTCGATCGAGGTGGCGCGCATAGGCGCGCCGGTTCCGCTGCAACCGGGCACGCACCGCGCCCCAGGGATCGTCCCAGCGCAACGGCCGGTCGACCAGCGCGCGACACAGTTTCAGCAGCCCCTGCACATCGTCCACATGCACGAACTCCGGCGCCGGGCCGGATAGCCGCGGACAGTCCGCGCCGCCCTCCAGCCCCTGGTTGTGATAATTGCCGAGCGGCACGGTCAGGCCGACGGTCGGAATGCCGAAGGCGGTCGCGGCCGTCGCCTCGCAGGCGCCGCCGTCCATGATGCGTCGCTGATGCCGTTGCGGCAGCACCTTCCCGGCGAGTTCGGACAGCAGCTGCATGCCGTTGGCATCGAAAACCGTGCGGCGGTCGCCGAGACGCACCACCGGCCCTTTGCCGATCTCCGCGCCCGGCAGGGTGCGCGATGCCTCGAGACTGACGGCGACCAGCGGCCGCCGGCGGCGGCGCATCCAGTCGAGTTCGAAGTGCGCGATCGCCCCCACGAAGCCGACCTCCTCGGCACGCGTCAGCAGCCCGATGAAGGGCGGCGGCGCGGCCGTGCGGCGCCGGAACAGTGCGCGCGCCGTCTGCAGAATGGCGAACACGCCGACGAGGTCGTCGGCGGCCTTGGTGTAGATGCGCGACCCGCTGCGCCAGACGGGTGCGCGGAACGCGAAACCACCGAACAACCGTCGCGCCTGCGGCACGGCCGTGCGCAGTCGCGTGTCCGGCAGCCGCACCTCCGCGCGTCCGATGGCGTAGCCCTTGGGGTGCAGCTCGACGTCGTGCAGTTCGCCTCTGGCGGCATAACCGGCCCCCGCCGACAGCCAGACGTCGGCGCCGGCGAGGTGCTTCACCGGCGAGCCGCCGTGCCAGGCGATCGCGAGCCTGCGCGCATCCAGCCAGCGTACGCCGTGGAACCCGGGATGGTCCATGTGCGCGATGAACAGTCGCACCGGCACCTCGCTGCGCGTCCCCAGCAGCTGGCGGTAGGCAGCGGGGCTCGCGACACCGACCAGCAGATTGCCGTGCGGATCGCGGCAGTGCGGCACCCCCCAGGCATCCAGCGCACGCTCCGCGAAGGTGCGCACCTGCTGCTCACGGAAAGGTGCGGTGGGGACGGCCAACAGCTCCCGCAGAAAATGCCACTGAGTTTCGTTCACGTTCCGTCTCTCCGACCGGTGGTCGTTCCGGCATAGCGGGGCATGCGCCCTGGCGCCCTATTATATGGAGAGGGCATGTCGTCCGTCTGCGACCCGGATCGGTGCAGGCGACGCACCGCCGCGATGCCGGCCGCCCGCGAGGAACCCGGACAAGCCGGCGCGGTCTTCTCGGTGTGCTCCGGGGCCGCCGCACCGACCGGCCATACGGGGCGCCACAGTTGATCTGGCGCAATTCCTGCATCGGCGGGGCCTGCGATACTGGACATCGACATCACCAACCGGACGTAAAGGAGTATTTCCATGGCCCTGCAACCGACCCAGAACCAGATCTACGCGATCCTCGATCACGTGATGGACCCCGAGCTGAACCACAGCCTGGTGGAACTGGGCATGATCCGCGACGTCGACATCGACGAAGGCCGCGTGCAGATCGAACTGCAACTGACCACGCCGCACTGTCCCTTCGCCGGCGAAATCGAGGCGCGCATCCGCGCCGCCCTGCTCGAAATGGATTCCGTCAGCGAGGTCGCCATCCACCGCCCCTGCGCGAGCGACGCCTGAGCCCTCGACCTCCCGGACAGTGGCCTAAAGATCGGTGGCCCGCGGCCGAAGATCAACAGGCGCATCAATGACTCACCGCGGAGCGGGCCGACATGGAAGCACCCGTCCGCACGGCGCAGGGACGCGCCGTCACTTCCGCCCCAAACCAGCCGTTGCGCCCGAGCGAGCTCCGGGAGAACCACCGTGTCGAGCGAAGAGTCCCCCAGCAAACCCCGCGTCCTGGTCGTGGACGACTCGCGCGTGATCCGCGTCGCCGCCCGCAAGATCCTCAAGGATGAGTTCGACGCCCTGGAGGCCGGCGACGGCGAAGAGGCCTGGGAGCTGCTGACGGCGCACGACGATATCGCCCTCGTCATCTCCGATCTGTCCATGCCCTACCTCGATGGCATGGGACTGCTGCAGCGGCTCCGCTCCGCCGAAAACGAAGCGCTGCGCACCCTCCCCATGATCATCGTCACCGGCGCCGAGGACGACGACGGCGCCAAGACGCGCGCCTTCGCCGCCGGCGCGACCGACTTCATCAGCAAACCCTTCGACTCCGTGCAGCTGCTGGCGCACACCCGCTCGCACGTCCGTCTGCAGAAGACCACCGTCGAGCTCAAGCAGGCGGCGACGACGCTCAACGAGAAGCCGGCGACCGATCCGTTCACCGGGCTGGGCAATGCCCACGCCTTTCAGCAGGGCGGACAGCAGGCGCTCGCACACGCGCTCCGTCACCGCACGGAATTCACGCTGCTGCTGTTCCAGGTCGACGGCTTCGACGACCTGTTCGTGCGCCAGGGCAAGGCCGTCGGCGGCGCGATCCTCAAGACCGTCACCGCCGCCCTCCAGGCCGAGGTCCGTCGCGAAGACATGACCGCGCGGCTGAGCATGGCGCGCTTCGGACTGGTCATGCCCTCCACCAATGCGATGGGCGCGCGCCATCTGGTGCAGCGCCTCGCCGCACGCCTCGCCGAGATGCCCATCGACGGCAAGGCGGGCCGGTTCACCGTCACGCTGAGCGCCGGCGTGCTGACGCCGGCGGTGCAGCGCGACACCCGTTTCGAGGACCTGTTCGCGGAGCTCACCGCCCGGCTGGACCGGGCCCTGAAGCGGGGCGGCGAGATCGTCGACACCGCCGCGCCGCCGGCTCCTGCGGCGAAGGCTCCACAGCCGACCGCGGAAGCCGCTCCGGCGCAGGATCGCCCCCCCGCGCCCGCCCCGATCGAAGCACCCGCCGTTACGCGCACCGCGGCCGGCACGGCACCGATTCCCGAACCCGCCGCTGCCGACCATCCCGAATTCATCGGCGCCCGGTCCCCCGAAGAATCCGCGCCGAATCTCGAAGAGGCATTGGCCCTGCTGCAGCGCGGCGAACACGCGCTGCTCGAGCCCCATCTCCGCACGCTGGCGTTGCGGCTGCTGCCGCTGCTGGAGCAGTGGGACGCGGCCGGAAAGCACGGTCTGGCCGATGCCCTGGCCCGGATCCGCGCCGCTCTCGACACCGCGATCCCGTCGAAAACGGCGTGACCGTACCGGGCGATGGCGGCAAGGCCGTCCACGGTCCACATTCCCCACCTGTGGTAGGATGCCCCGCAACCGGATTGCGGAGTGCCGCCATGCCTTCATTCGACGTCGTATCCGAAGTCAACCTGCACGAAGTGAACAACGCCGCCGATCAGGCCAACCGCGAGATCGGCACGCGCTTCGATTTCAAGGGCAGCGACGCCCGGGTGGAAATCGCCGACGACACCCTCACCCTGGATGCGCAGAGCGAATTCCAGATCGATCAGATGCGCGACATACTGGAAAAGAAGCTCGCCAAGCGCGGCGTCGACATCGGCGCGCTGAAGATCGAGAAGGTCGAAGTGAGCGGCCAGCGCGCCCGCCAGAAGATCCAGGTCCGCCAGGGCATCGACCAGGATACCGCGCGCAGGATCGTCAAGCTCGTCAAGGACAGCAAGCTCAAGGTCCAGGCGAGCATTCAGGGCGACCAGGTGCGCATCACCGGCAAGAAGCGCGACGACCTGCAGGAGGCCATCGCCCTGCTGAAGAAGTCGGACATCGGGCTGCCGCTGCAGTACCAGAACTTCCGGGATTGAAATCTTTCGTTAACCACGAAGGACACGAAGGACACGAAGGACACAAAGGAAAATCTGTTTCATGTAAAACCGCCAAATATCGTAGCTCGGATGAAGCGCAGCGGAATCCAGGAATCCAGTTCAATGCCTGCCCCTACGATATTTCGTGGTTTTACATTCGATCGGATCTTCCCTTTGTGTCCTTCGTGTCCTTCGTGGTTAAAGTGCGGTTGACAACGATCAGTCCCGCAGTGTCACCGCGACGCCCAGTTTCCGGGTGAGGGCACGGCCCAGGGTGTCCATCAGCGTCGCGCCGGTCTTGTCGTCCACCCACACGCCGCGTCCGCTGTCGAAGGAGAAATGCGCCGGGCCGAGCGGCGAGGCGACCCAGATCTGCCGCACGGGTTCCTGACGGTTGACGATGATCTGGCCGCCGTCCTCGAAGCCGATCTGCAACACGCCGTCGACGATGTCCATGTCGAGGTCGTCGCAGGCCGACTCGGCCTCGAGCTGCTCGAGGATCGCTTCCAGCGTCTGGCTGGCGTGAACCGAAAAGGAGATCTCTGCCATGCGGGCGTACCTGGTGGTTGAGAGGGGCGGTCTGCATGAAGTCAAGGCGCCGGGGCCGGGAATGATGGATGACTGGCGCCGCCGGCGCAACCGACGGGCTTTGGTCCCGCCGCCGGGCCGCGGTTTTATCTCCTGCCCCGGCCTGGGCTAGAATACGGCCCTTCGATCCGCCGTTCACGGCCCGGCACGAGTCCACCCATGAATCCGACGATCCCGCAGAAGAGTCCGCAGATGTCTGACACCAGCCCCGTACAGCGCCCCAGCCAGTTCTCCTTCGAGGAGCTCCTCACCTGCGGCCGCGGCGAGATGTTCGGCCCCGGCAACGCCCAGCTGCCGCTGCCGCCGATGCTGATGTTCGACCGCATCACCCACATCAGCGAGGAAGGCGGCGCGCACGGCAAGGGCGAGATCCGCGCCGAACTCGACATCAGACCGGACCTGTGGTTCTTCGGCTGCCATTTCGAGGGCGACCCGGTCATGCCCGGCTGCCTGGGGTTGGACGCGATGTGGCAGCTGATCGGCTTCTTCCTCGGCTGGGCCGGCGGCCCGGGCCGCGGCCGCGCGCTGGGCGGCGGCGAGATCAAGTTTTCCGGCCAGGTCACGCCGAAGAACGGTCTGGTCACCTATCAGATCGACATGAAGCGCGTCATCAAGCGCAAGCTCTTCATGGGCATCGCCGACGGCATCATGTCCGTGGACGGACGCGAGATCTACGTCGCCAAGGATCTGCGCGTCGGTCTGTTCACTTCCACCGAGAATTTCTGAGGTTCAGGGCAATGCGCAGGGTAGTGGTCACGGGCATCGGCATCGTCTCCTCCATCGGCAACAACAGGCAGGAAGTGCTGGAGAGTCTGAAGCGCGGGCGCTCCGGTATCCGCTTCAGCGAGGAATACCGGGACATGGGTTTCCGCAGCCAGGTCTGCGGGCCGATCGTCGGCCTGGACCAGGAGGCGCTGATCGACCGCAAGCTCAGGCGCTTCATGGGCGATGCCGCGGCGTTCAACTACATCGCCATGCAGGAGGCACTGAACGATTCCGGCCTGACGTCGGAGATGATCTCCAACCCGCGCACCGGCCTGATCGTCGGTTCCGGCGGTGCCTCCACCGCCAATGTCGTCATCGCCGCCGACACCCTGCGCGAGAAGGGCGTGAAGAAGATCGGCCCCTACGGCGTGACCAAGACCATGTCGTCGACCACCTCGGCCATCCTCGGCACGGCCTTCGGCATCAAGGGCGTGGGCTATTCCCTCAGCTCGGCCTGCTCGACCAGCGCGCACTGCATCGGCCACGGCGCGGAACTCATCCAGTGGGGCAAGCAGGATATCGTCTTCGCCGGCGGCGGCGAGGAAGTGCACTGGTCCATGAGCTGCCTGTTCGACGCCATGGGCGCGCTGTCCTCCAAGTACAACGAGACCCCCGAGAGGGCCTCGCGCCCCTACGACGTCAACCGCGACGGCTTCGTCATTTCCGGCGGCGGCGGGCTGGTGGTGCTGGAGGAACTGGAACACGCCCGCGCACGCGGCGCGAAGATCTACGCCGAGCTGGTCGGCTACGGCGCGACTTCCGACGGCTACGACATGGTCGCGCCCTCCGGCGAAGGCGCGGTGCGCTGCATGCAGCAGGCGCTCGCCACGGTCGACACGCCCATCGACTACATCAACGCCCACGGCACCAGCACGCCGGTCGGCGACACCAAGGAGCTCGAGGCCGTGCGCGCGGTGTTCGGCGACAGGATTCCCGTCATCACCTCGACCAAGTCACTCACCGGACATGCCCTGGGTGCCGCCGGCGTGTGCGAGGCGATCTACTCGCTGCTCATGCAGGAAGCCGGCTTCATCGCCGCCAGCGCCAACATCGAGGAACTCGACCCGGAGGCGGCCGGCATGCCCATCGCGCGCGAACGCATCGACGATGCCAGACTGGACACGGTCATGTCCAACAGCTTCGGCTTCGGCGGCGCGAACGCCACTCTGGTGTTCCGCAGGGTTTGAGTGAGGAGTGAGGAGTGAGGAGTGAGGTGTGAGGAGTGAAACCCGATGATGGCCACGGGAGCACACGGAATAACACGGAAAGGATCTTGTGCTGAAAATCCCGAACAGGATGGCACCGCCTTCGCGGCGGCTCGAGAGCCCCATCCCCCGGGGTCTTACACAACCATCTTACTGTATGCCTGTCTTTTCCCCTCACTCCTCACTCCTCACTCCTCACTCCTCACGCCTCACGCCTCACGCCTCACCCGCCGACCGTGAGCTTGGAGACCACCTGCTTCACGCCCTTG
>JAJJPM010000120.1:0-3069 GCA_032907525.1 Gammaproteobacteria bacterium | reverse complement strand
AAGAACATCGAAAACATGATGGCCACGAAATCCACGAAACCCACGAAAAGGATTTATGTTTACACCCATTAGCTTTCGTGGGTTTCGTGGATTTCGTGGCTATATTAGGTTTTCCTTCGCGCGCCTTTGCGTCCTTCGCGGTAAAAGTGCCTTTAGCAAAAAATCAAAACTTCAATAAAGCCGAGCCCCAGGTGAAGCCGCCGCCGAAGGCTTCCATCAGCAGGGTCTCGCCGCGCTTGATGCGGCCGTCGCGCACCGCGGCATCGAGTGCCAGCGGCACGGAGGCGGCCGAGGTGTTGCCGTGCTGGTCGACGGTGATGACGACGCGGTCGGTCGGCAGCTTCAGCTTCCTGGCGGTTGCCTGGATGATGCGGATGTTGGCCTGGTGCGGGATGAGCCAGTCGACGTCGGATTTCTTCATGTGGTTGGCCGCGAGCGTCTCGTCGACGATGCGTCCCAGGGTGTTCACGGCCATTTTGAACACCTCGTTGCCTTTCATTTCGATGAAGCCGCCGCTGCTCGCCAGGCGGTCGTAGCCCTGGGACACGCCCGCATTCACCGTCAGGAGGCTCTCGTAGCTGCCGTCGGCATGCAGATGGGTGGAGAGGATGCCGGGTTCCTCGCTGGCTTCCAGCACCACCGCGCCGGCGCCGTCGCCGAACAGCACACAGGTGGTGCGGTCGTTCCAGTCGACGATACGCGACAGCGTCTCCGCGCCCACCACCAACGCACATTTCGCCGAGCCCGTGCGGATGAACTTGTCGGCGACGCCCAGGGCGTAGACGAAACCGGTGCATACCGCCTGCACGTCGAACGCGGCACAGCCGTGGATGTCGAGACGCTGCTGCAGCAGGCAGGCAGTGCTGGGAAAGATACGGTCCGGCGTCGTCGTGGCGACGATGATCAGATCGACCTCGTCGGGTCTGCGGCCGGCGGCCTCCAGTGCGCGGCGCGAGGCCTGTTCGGCGAGGTCGCAGGTCGTCTGGTTGTCGGCCGCGATATGGCGCTTCTCGATGCCGGTGCGCTCCCGGATCCAGGCGTCGCTGGTGTCGACCATGCGTTCCAGATCGTGATTGGTCAGGACCTTGTCGGGCAGATAGCTGCCGGTCCCCGTGATTCGTGCATGCATCAGTCGGCGCGCCTTTCGGTCAGCACAGCTTCCAGAAGATGATCGATGCGGTCCGGAACCGCCTTCTGAACTTCGAGGGCGGCCACATCGATCGCGTTTTCGAACGCCAGCGCATCGGCGCCGCCGTGGCTCTTGATGACGATGCCGCGCAGCCCCAGCAGGCTCGCCCCATTATACCGGCGGGGATCGATACGGCGGCGGAATGCTCTCAGCACGGGCATGGCTATCAGGCCGGCCAGCCGGGTGAGAAGATTGCGCCTGAATTCCTCGCGCATGAAATGGCCGATCATTTTCGCGACACCCTCGCTGGTCTTCAGGGCGACGTTGCCGACGAAGCCGTCGCAGACCACGACATCGACCCCGCCTTTGTAAACGTCGTCGCCTTCCACGAAGCCGATGTAGTTCAGCGAACTTTCCGCCAGCAGCCGTGCCGCCTCCTTGACCTGGTCGTTGCCCTTGATCTCCTCTTCGCCGATGTTGAGCAGGCCGACGCGCGGGCGTTCGAGGCCGTGCACGGCATTCGCCAGCACGGAACCCATCACGGCGAACTGGAACAGGTGCTCGGCGCTGCAGTCGACGTTGGCGCCGAGATCGAGCACGAGGGTGTGGCCTTCGATGCTGGGGATGGAGGTCGAGATCGCCGGGCGGTCGATGCCCGGAAGGGTCTTTAGCACGTAACGGGCGGTGGCCATGAGGGCGCCGGTGTTGCCCGCGCTGACGCAGGCCTGGGCCGCGCCGCCCTTGACCAGATCGATGGCCACGCGCATGGAAGAATCCTTCTTCAGCCGCAGGGCGCGCGAAGGCGACTCGTCCATGCCCACGACTTCCGACGCATGGTGAATGTGCAGCCTGTCGCTGCCGTCGCGGTAGCCGGCCTGGTGCAGACGCTGCCGAAGTGTTTCCTGATCGCCGACGAGAATCAGCCGGAGATCGGGCCGGCGCTCGAGGGTGTTCAGCGCCGCGGGGACGACGGTGTCGGCGCCCTGGTCACCACCCATCGCATCCAAAGCGATCGTTATGTCCGAACTCATTTGGGGTACGTTTTGGGGGTCCGTTCAGAAGCCGCCGCCTTCGGCAGCCGCTGTCATCGAGTGAGGTGAGCACAAAACAAACACCGCTGCGCCGGGCCTGTGGAGCCGGCCCGCCGCAGCGGTGGGTATCACGCGCCGGTCTCAGTCCTCGCTGCGGGACAGGACCTTGCGGCCGCGGTAGTAGCCATCCGGGCTGATGTGGTGGCGCAGGTGCGTCTCGCCCGTGGTGGGCTCGATGGACAGCGCGGGATTCTCCAGACGGTCGTGCGCCCGGCGCATGCCGCGCTTGGAGGGGGATTTACGGTTCTGTTGAACGGCCATGGCCTAGACTCCTGACACAAAAACTATTTACGTTTCAAATCGCCCAGCACCGCGAACGGGCTGGGCCTGTCTTCCGCGCGCGCTCCGGCATCCTCTTCCCGGTAGGCCGGCGCAGCACACTGTGCGTCCGCGTGCTGCGGGAAATCCGGCAGCGTCAGCAGCAGTTCGTCCTCGACCAGCTCGCGTACCGAGATGCGCTCGGCACCGATCAGCAGCGGCTCGTACTCGCCGCCGAGACGATCGGCTTCGGCTTCGCTCTCGACCAGCGCCAATCTGAAGTCCAGCGCCAGCGGGAAATCCATGGCCGCCAGACAGCGCTGACAGCACAGATGCAGAAGGCCGTCGACGTGACCGGTGACGAACCTGCGTCCGCCCGCATCGCGTCCGGCGAACAGCCGCACGTCGAGATCCGGTACGTCGCTGTCATGCACCAGCGCAGCCAGCCGTTCCATCCCTGCTGTCGCCAGGGCGCCGCGATACTCGCGGCCCGCGGGCGTCAGGGATGCGGGGTCCAGCAATTCCGGCAGCCGATCTCGCATAAGCCGCGCATCATAACCGTGACAAGCATTTGTGTCAAAACAAAAAATG
>JAJJPM010000119.1:0-3081 GCA_032907525.1 Gammaproteobacteria bacterium | reverse complement strand
CCCTAGTCCCTAGCCCCTAGTCCCTAGCCCCTAGTCCCTAGCCCCTAGTCCCTAGTCCCTAGCCCCTAATCCAGCCAGATCAGGGTCGCCATGCGGCCGGTGCGGCCGTCGCGGCGGTAGGAATAAAAGCGTTCGGCATCGGTGTGGGTGCACCACTCGCCGCCGGACACGGCCGCGACATCCAGGCAGGCCAGCTGGCGGCGCGCGAGTTGATAGATGTCGGCATGCCAGCGCCCGCCGTGCGGCTGGAACGCCTCGGCGGCCATCGGATCGCGGGCGACGAAGGCGTCGCGAACATCGTCGCCGACCTCGAAGGCGTGCGGACCGATGGCTGGTCCCAGCCACGCGATGAGGCTGCTGCCGGGCAGACCCATCGCCTGTACCGCGGCCTCGACCACGCCGCCGGCCAGACCGCGCCAGCCGGCGTGTACGGCGGCCACGCAGGTGCCGGCGCGGTCGCAGAGCAGCACCGGCAGGCAGTCCGCCGTCAGCACCGCGCACACCTGCCCGGGCGCGCGGCCGACCGCCCCGTCCCCCTCGGCGTCCGGCGACGCCCCGCCCGCCTCGACGATACCGCTGCCGTGCACCTGGGTCAGCCACAGGGGTTCGGCCGGCAAGGCCAGGGCGGTGCGCAGCAGGCGCCGGTTCTCGACCACCGCCGCCGGATCGTCCTCCACGTGCGCGGCGAGATTGAGCGACGCATACGGCCCCTCGCTCACACCGCCGGTGCGCGTCGTCGTCACCGCCCGCACCCAGGAAGGTGCCGGCCAGTCGGGAATGATCCAGTCGTTCGCGTTCATAGCGGCCGTAGTTTAACCCGCAGCGTCATGGAAAGCGCCCAGGGCGAGGCAACGCCTTTTATAGCCACGAAACCCACGAAATCCACGAAATATTCTTTGGGAAAACCCATCAGCCACGGAATACAGAAAGCACGGATAACCCCTTTCGGCCATGGAAGCACACAGAAGTACACGGAATGCAAAACCCGCCGCATCTTCGCCTTGCGTATTTTCCTGTGTGCTTCCGTGGCAGCAATGAGGTTTTCAGAACAAAAAATCTTTCGTGGATTTCGTGGGTTTCGTGGCTATAAAGGATTTTGCCCGTGACCTGTCTCATTCCGCCGCTTCCAGATCCGACTCCAGGACGCGGATCAGTTCCACCATGTCCCCGGGCAGGGGCGAATGCCACTCGAGCACCTCGCCGCTCGCCGGGTGGCGCAGCGCCAGCCGCGTGGCGTGCAGCGCCTGGCGCGGAAAGGCCAGGACGGCGGCGCGCGCGGCCGCGGACATGCCGGCCGGCGGACGGGGTCGGCCGCCGTACACCGGATCGCCCAGCAGGGGATGGCGGATATGCGCCATGTGTACGCGGATCTGATGGGTACGGCCGGTCTCCAGATTGACGCGCACCAGCGTATGGGCGCGATAGCGCGCCTCGATCCGGTAGTGGGTGACGGCCGGCTTGCCGAAACTGGTCACGGCCATGCGCTTGCGGTCGGTGGCATGCCGGCCGATGGGGGCGTCGACCGTGCCGCCGGCGACCAGCAGGCCCCAGACGATGGCGAGGTACTCGCGGCTGACGCTGCGCGCCTGCAGCTGCGCCACCAGCGCCTGGTGCGCCGTCAGATTGCGCGCCACCACCAGCAGCCCGCTGGTGTCCTTGTCCAGCCGGTGCACGATGCCGGCGCGCGGCACGGTGGCGAGCGCGGGGTCGTGATACAGCAGCGCGTTCTGCAGTGTGCCGTCCCGGTTGCCGGCGGCCGGATGCACCACCAGACCGGCCGGCTTGTCGATGACCAGCAGGTCGTCGTCCTCGTGGACGATCCGCAGCGCGATGGCCTGCGGCTCGCAGCGCGTGTCCTCCTCCAGCTCGGCCTCGACCGTCACCTGCTCGCCGCCGAGCATCCGGTCCTTGGGCTTGCGCGTCTGCCCGTCGACCCGCACGCCGCCGTCGCGTATCCACTGCTGCAGCCGGCTGCGGGAATAATCCGGGAACAGCTCGGCCAGCACCTGGTCCAAGCGCTGGCCGGCGGCGTCCGCGGGCACGCGGGCCTGCAGCTCGATGCGGCGGCTCATCGGCCCGTCCGGCGGTTTGAGGTATACTGCCCGCGCCCGCCCGTTCCGGCGGCGGCACATACGACTGTCATGGCATCACAAGGCAACTGCATGCGTCTCGCTACGATTGTGTTGATCCTGGCCGGCCTGCTCGGCGGCTGCGGACTGCTTCCCGAGCAGATCGACGAAACCAAGGACTGGTCCGCCCAGCGGCTCTATTCCGAGGCCAAAGAGGCCATGAACGACGCCGACTGGGAAAAGGCGATCGACCTGTTCGAGAAGCTCGAGGCGCGCTATCCCTTCGGCCGTTACGCCCAGCAGGCGCTGCTGGAATCGGCCTACGCCTACTACAAGTTCGACGAGCCGGAATCGGCCACCGCCGCCGTCGACCGCTTCCTGAAGACCTATCCGCGGCATCCGCATACGGATTATGCCTACTATCTGCGCGGCCTGGTGAATTTCAATCGCGGCGACACCCTCGTCGACCGCTTCCTGCCACGCGATCCGGCCGAACGCGACGCCGGCGCGGCCCGCCAGGCCTTTTTCGATTTCGGCGAACTGGTCAAGCAGTTCCCGGATAGCCGCTATGCCCAGGATGCCGGCCAGCGCATGGTGTTCCTGCGCGGGAACCTGGCGCGCTACGAAATGCACGTGGCCGACTACTACATGCGCCGTGGTGCCTACGTGGCCGCCGCCAACCGCGCCAAGCAGGTCATCGAGAGCTACCAGGGAACGCCCGCCGTACCGGAGGCGCTGGAAATCCTCGTACGGGCCTACCGCAGACTCGGCCTCGAGGACCTCGCCGCCGACGCCGAGCGCGTACTGCAGCTCAACTACCCGGAACGCGCCGCGCGGCTGTAAAAGCCTTCAACACCAAGGCGCGGAAGACACGGACGCTGGGATTCGGGATTCGGGATTCGGGATTCGGGATTCGGGATTCGGGATTCGGGATTCGGGATTCGGGATTCGGGATTCGGGATTCGGGATTCGGGATTCGGGATTCGGGATTCGGGATTCGGGATTCGGGATT
>JAJJPM010000118.1:0-13528 GCA_032907525.1 Gammaproteobacteria bacterium | reverse complement strand
CTAACCCACCCTACATTTATTTTTCTTCCCACGGCGCGAAGCCGATGGGGCGTTTGCGTTTCGGTGCCGGCGGCGTCATCAACTCGCGGATGGCGTTGATCAGGCCGGCGATGGCCTGGTCGTGCCCGGTGACCTTGCGTTCGAGTTCGTTCAGCTTCTGGCCGATCTCTTTGTGGGCCAGGGCCAGTTCACGCAGCTTCACGAAGGCGCGCACCACGAACACGCTGACCTCGACAGCGCGGGGCGAATTCAGCACGGCGGCGGCCATGATGGCGCCGTGTTCGGTGAAGACGCGCGGTTGGTAGCGTCGCCCGCCATGGGTGCCTGGCATGTCACTTGAGGTCGCAATTTGCGACCTCAAGATTGCAAGCTCTTGTTTTGTCAGTTTAAACGCAAAATCCTCCGGGAAGCGTTCCGCGTTCCGGGCGACCTGTTCGTTCAGGCGCTTGGTCGTGACGCCGTACAGGTCTGCCAGGTCGCTGTCCAGCATGACCCGCTTGTCCCGGAGCACATAAATCCGGTCCTCGATCGGGTCCATCGGTATGACGTCCTTATCCATGGTCCATCCTCCGTGATGGTGTTGAACGAATACTGAGTACTTTGGAGATTGCCGCGTCGCTGCGCCCATAGAAGCCCTTCGGGCTTCATTATGGGTACCCCACCCTTCGGGTCTGGGCATCCTCGCAATGACGGGTAGGGGTGTCAGGTTCATATCTTGTCGCGCCGCCCTTCAGGCCACCAAAGCGCTGTTCAGGTCCGCGATTATGGGGACCAGGTCGTCGCCGAACAACTGATGCACTTTGCCGAGGCCGCCGTGCTGGGAGAACGGGGCGTATTCGAAATCGTCGGGCTCTATGCCTAAGTTCGCGGCGATGTGGTCGCGGATCATTTCGAGCCAGCGAATCTGTTCTTCCGTGAACGGCGGTTCGCGGCCGGAGGCCGCTCCGGCAGAGGCCAGCCACGCTTTGAAGTTGGCGTTGACGCGTTCGGGGAACGGGATGAGTTCGTTGTCCTGGTGGATGGCGAAGCGTACCAGGGAGACCAGATCGGTGAGGATGCGGCGGCCGGAGGCGCCTTTGACCTTGGACTTCTCCAGCGCGGCGTAGGCCTGCCAGAGCTGGGATTCGTCCCAGAGGTAGGGCGGCTGTTCGATGGCGTCGGCGAGTTCCTTCACGGCCTCGAAGGTCAGGCGCTGTTTGTAGGGTTTGCTGTAGAGCACTTGCAGGGCGGTGATTTCGTCTTTGTGTTCCTGGATGAACTGCTCGAAGGACTGGACCATGCCTTTGGCGCGGTCGAGCGCGGCCTCGGAGAAATGCGCCTCCAGGACTTCGTCGGCGCTGACGTGGTCGATGACGACGTCATTTTTCTTTTTGATCTCGGCGAGGAGTTCTCGGAGCGCGGGGTCGTGCAGGGGTTTGACGGCCTCCTGAATGATCTGGCTGCGCAGCGCTTCGCGTTGGTGCGCCGGCGGCGCGGGGTCCCGGGTTTCGCTGTGCTCAACCCAGGCTACATCTATATCGGGGTCGAGGGCCTGGACGATGCGGTGGGCGAGGTCTTTGAGGCCGTAGCCGCCGCTGGCCTGGCGTATCTTCTGGTCATCGTCGGCGCTGAGGCGGTGTTCCATTCTGGCCAGCCGCCCGGCCAGCGAGGTCAGCACGTCGTCTTCGGTGTTGCCGAAAGCCACCGCCTGCATGAGCTTTTCGAAGCTGACGGTGGGCTTCGACTCCATGGGGCGGGAATCGGTCTTGTCCTGCTCGCAGACGCCGACGCAGTCGACGATGACGAAGTGGTCCTTGGCCTTGGCGTCGGGGGTGACGCTTTGCAGGTCATCAGGTCTAATGACGCGCACGCCGCGGCCCTTCATCTGTTCGAAGAAGGCGCGGGATTTGACGGCGCGCATGAACATGACCACTTCCACCGCCTTGATGTCGGTGCCGGTGGCGATCATGTCGACCGTCACGGCGATTCTGGGCATGGGGCTGGTGCGGAACTCGTTGATGAGGTCTTTGGGTTTCGCGCCGGTCGTGCGGTAGGTGATCTTCTGGGCGAAGTCGTTGCCCTTGCCGAACTCCTCGCGCACGATCTCGACGATGTTCTCGGCGTGGGCATCGTCCTTGGCGAAGATCAGGGTCTTGGGCACCCAGGTGCGGCCGGGGAATATCTCGGTGAACAGCCGCTCCTTGAAGGTCTTGATGAGGGTGCGGATCTGGTCGGGGGCGACCACGTCGCGGTCGAGCTGGTTGGGATCGTACTCGAAATCGTCGTCGAGCTGCTCCCAGCGCTTCTTGCGGGTGTCGCGCTCCTGGATCTGCACGGACAGGCCCGCCTCCACCTTGGAGCCGGCCTCGCTGATCCGGGTGCGGATGCGGTAGACGTCGTAGTTGACGTTGACGCCGTCGGCCACGGCCATTTCATGGTTGTATTCCATCACCAGGTTCTGATGGAAGAAGCCGAAGGTCTGCTTGCTGGGCGTGGCGGTCAGCCCGATCAGATAGGCGTCGAAGTATTCCAGCACCTGCGCCCAGAGGTTGTAGATGGAGCGGTGGCATTCGTCGGTGACGATGATGTCGAACTGCTCGATGGGCACGTTGGGGTTGTACTCGATCGGTTCCTGCTGTTTGAACAGGCCGCCGAGTTGGTCGACGGACTCTTCCTCCAGCTCGTCCGGCAGGTCTTTGCCTTTGAGGATCGAATACATGCGCTGGATGGTGCAGATGCACACCCGCGCGGTGGTGTCGATCACGTTGGATTGCAGTCGCTGGACGATGTACTCCTCGGTGAACTTGAAGTTGTTGTAGGGCGACGCGTATTGCTGGAATTCCTTCAGGGTCTGATCGGCGAGGTTGCCGCGATCCACCAGGAACAGCACGCGCCGGGCGCCGGCGAACTTGATTAGGCGGTAGATGAACGAGATCGCCGTGAAGGTCTTGCCCGAGCCGGTGGCCATCTGGATCAGGGCGCGGGGGCGGTTCTCGCGCAGCGATTGCTCGAGGTTGGTGATGGCCGTGATCTGGGCGGGCCAGAGACCTTCCTCGATCAGCGGCGGCATGTGGCGCAGGCGGGCGAGGAACGTTTGGCCCTGGTCACCGTAAGCCGGTGCGGCGTCTGCGACGCCGGGATTGGTGGGTTCGGCGCTTTGCGCCTTAACCCACCCTACATTAGATGGCGCATCCAGGAGTTCGGCGAGGTGGTCGGGTCTGTGGAACGCGAACACGCCGCGCGCCTTGGGCTCGGGGTCGAGCCCGTTGGTGAAGCGGGTCTCGATGCCGGTGGACTGATACGCGAATGGCAGCGGGTTGTGCCAGCGCGGCAGTCCGGCGGGCAGGCCCTGGGTGTATTTGGCGGACTGGGTTTCGACACCGGACAGGGTCACGCCCTGCTTCTTGGCCTCGATGACACCGGCGGCCTTGCCGTCCACATATAAAAGGTAATCGGCGAAGCCGTGACCGGGCAGCGGGAACTCGCGGATGGCGACGCCGCGCGCGGCATGGATGTTCGCCGCACTCGCATCGCACACATGCCAGCCGGCTGCGGTCAGCAAACGGTCGATGGTCCCCCTGGCCTGTTGTTCAGGTGCCGTCATTTATCGGTATGACAATTTATGTACCGGCGGACATGGACCCGCCCTTCCCCCGGACCCATGCATAGCACCGATTGTCGGCGAACGGGCGGGGGTGGGCAAGTTCTGGCGTTGCGGAGGGTCTGTTCACACAGGGGCCCATCGAGGGCCCCTGTGTGAAGGGTGGGATGACCGCCGCCGCTGCGCGGCGGCGTTCTGCGCGGCCTCCGGCCGCTTGTCGAACCGGCCGATCGATAACCGTGGGTTCGAATCCACCATCGATAAATGACAAAGGGGCCCTTGGGGCCCCTTTGTCATTTATTGGCGGAGAGGGTGGGATTCGAACCCACGGTACGCAGAGCGTACACTTGATTTCGAGTCAAGCACTTTCGGCCACTCAGTCACCTCTCCGGGGATCGGGCGGGCATCTGCGCGTAAACGCTGCGAAACGCCTCACATCCGAGCGCGGGATTTTACCCCAAACGGGGCGGAAAGACTAAAAATTTGTTCCGTCCGTCCGCCAAAACCGGTTAAGCTCAGCGGCCGGGTCCCAGCCATCCTCCACATGCGACGGTCAATTCTCATATCGCTATGGTGCCTTGCGCTTGCGGCCTGCGGCCGGCCCGACACGTTGCTGGAACGGGTCAAGGCGGCGGACGAGCTGATCGTCGTCACCCGCAACGCCTCCACCACTTATTATGAAGGCCCGCACGGGCCGACCGGCCTCGAATACGATCTCGCGCTGGCGTTCGCCCAGCACCTGGGGGTGCGCCTGAAGATGGTCGTGCCGGACGATTTCGGCGACATCCTGGGCATGGTGGAGCGCGGCGAGGCGCACCTGGCCGCTGCCGGCCTGACCGTCACCGACGAGCGCCGCAAGCGGGTGAGCTTCGGACCGAGCTATCAGAAGATCATCCCGCAGCTCGTCTACCGCGTCGGCAACGACACGCCGCGCAATCTCGACGATCTCAAAGGCACGCTGGAGGTCATCGCCGGCTCCAGCCACGAGGAACGGTTGCGGCAGCTGCAGGCCGAGTACCCGAATCTCACCTGGCGCAGCAACGAGACGCTGGATACCGAGAACCTGCTGTCTCTCGTCTGGGAGCAGGTCATCGACTACACCGTCGCCGACTCCAACGACGTGGCCATCCATCAGCGCTTCTATCCGGAGCTGCGCGTGGCCTTCGACATCAACGAGCCCGAGGAACTGGCCTGGGCGTTCCGCACCACCACCGATGGCAGCCTCTATGAAGAAGCCGGGAAGTTCTTCCGCGAGCTGCGCGCCAGCGGCCGCCTCGACGAGCTGCTGGAACGGCACTACGGCCATGTGCAGGACTTCGACTACGTCGGCACGCGGCGCTATCTGGCGCATATCGAGCAGCGCCTGCCCGAGTTCATCGCGCTGTTCGAGAGCGCGGCCGCCGAGACCGAGCTCGACTGGCGTCTGCTGGCGGCGGTCGGCTATCAGGAGTCGCACTGGGATCCCGAGGCGCAGTCGCCGACGGGCGTGCGCGGCCTGATGATGCTCACCCGCAACACCATGCGCTTCCTGGGCCTGGAGAACCGCCGTGATCCCGAGCAGAGCATCCTCGGCGGGGCGCGCTACATCCGCCTGCTGAAGGACAAGCTGCCCGAGCGCATCACCGAGCCCGACCGCACCTGGCTGGCGCTGGCCGCGTACAACGTCGGCTACGGCCATCTGGAGGACGCGCGCATACTCACCCAGAAGGCCGGCCACGATCCCGACAAATGGATCGACGTGAAGGAGCACCTGCCGCTGCTGACCCAGAAGAAGTGGTACTCGCAGACGCGCCACGGCTATGCCCGCGGCCGCGAGCCGGTGCGCTACGTGGAGAACATCCGCAGTTACTACGACGTCCTGGTGTGGCACAGCGAGCGCCAGCCGGACGCACCGGACGACGTCATGCCGAGTTTCCCGACCGACCTGCTGACGCTCTGAGACGGTCCCCTAACCCCGCCGGTCGCGGAAGAACCCCTGCAGCAGGGCCGCGCACTCGTCGGCGGCCACGCCGCCGGTGACGGCGACGCGGTGGTTGAGACCGGGGGCGGCGAAGGCGTCGAACTGGCTGCCGGCGGCGCCGCGCTTGGGATCGAAGGCGCCGAACACCAGCCGTTCGACGCGCGCGTGCACCATCGCGCCGGTGCACATCAGGCAGGGCTCCAGGGTGACGTACAGCACCGAACCGGGCAGACGGTAGTTGCCGGCGGCGCGCGCCGCGGCGCGCAGCGCGACGACCTCGGCGTGCGCCGTGGGATCGTGGTCGGTGATCGGCCGGTTCCAGCCCTCGCCCAGCAGCACACCGTCGCGCACCACCACCGCCCCGACCGGCACCTCGCCCATCGCTTCGGCGCGGCGCGCCAGCGTCAGGGCGTGGCGCATCCAGTGCAGGTCCTGGTCGTCGTGAAGAGGCTCGGTGCCGGGCATTCGGGTTCGGGTCGGTGCGGGATCCCGGCGGAGTGTACCGGATATCCGCCGGACCGGGCAGGGCCGCCTCACCCCGCCGGCCGGCCGTCTCCCGCGCTCTCCGCGGCCGGCGCCGGACAGCTCAGCGCCCCCTCCTCGAAGAAGTCGTCCGCCAGCACGACGGCGTCGTTGATGAGGCCGTTGCGCGTGGCGTCGTAGACGTTCTCGAAGGCCCAGACGATCTCGCCGGCGCGGTTCACCTCGATCACCCGGCCCCGCTCCGACTCGGCGATGACGATGTTGCCGTTCGGCAGCTGCTGGTGCCGGCCGCGGCGCCAGGAATAGAAGTTGCCGCGCGCGGCACCGTCGAACGCGACGCGGTGCTCGCCCGTCGCGGGGTTCGCGACGACGATCTGCGAGGCGCCGAGCCCCATGTTGTTGTTGAACACCGAGATGGTCCCGTCGGGCAGGAAGTCCGGATCGTGCTGCTGGTGCCAGGGGCCGATGCTCGACCATTTCGGCGCCAGCGTGTCGCGGTCCAGCACGGCGACCAGGTTGATGGAGCGCAGGCTGATCAGCAGATCGCCCGCGGCGAACATCGGGAACGCCCCGGCCAGCTCCGGCGGCAGCGCCTCGATGTCGTTCGGGTGGAAGGGATCGCAGCAATAGACCAGCTGCGCGGCGTTCTCCTGGGTGCGCAGGGCCATCTGCCCGAACAGTCCGTGGGCCGCGATGATGTCGCGCTCCAGGGAGACGCTGCGCAGCCGCTCGCCGGTGGCGGCGTCGAGCTGCACCAGGTACTGCGTCTCGCGGTTGCCGCCGGCCGCCTTCGCATCCGCGACGGCCCGCGGGTCCGGATGCACCGGACTCTCCCACGACCACAGCGTCCCGTCGTGGGACTGCGTGACGACGTGATGGAAACGGCCTTCCGTGACCCACATGACCTCGCCGCAGGGTCCGATGCGCGCCAGCAGGTCGCCGTTGTCGAAGTTGACCACGATCGAACCGTCCCGCAGCGGCTCGATGCCGTGCAGATAGACGTTGTTCGGGCTCTTGCCGCCCGACGACAGGCGGTTGAAGTCGATCGGCCAGTAGTGCAGCTCGCGGCCCGCGCGGTCGACCAGCAGCGCGCCCGACAGCGCCTCGCGCCCGGGCGTCAGGCCGGACACGAAGCGCCGGCCCTCGGCCGCGCCGTCCCGCGCGACCACCCGCGGCCGCTGCGGCGCGAGTCGTTCACCGAGACCGAGCGCCGTGCGTTCCCGTGCGTCGGCAGCGACCAGCAGCCGCGTCGGCTCGAAGCCGAAGTCGTTGCGCCAGTTCATGGCCAGGTCCTCCGCCGTGTAATACGCCTCCCAGAGGATCTTCGAGGGGAACAGCCCGCGCGCGGAGGCGGCGAAGCCGTAGACGAAGGCCAGGAACGCGAACGACAGGATGAATACGATCAGTGGCAGACGGTCTTTCATGGAAGCTCCAGCGCCGCGGACGCTTATACGGGCGTGAGCCCCGGCCCGTGATTGATGCTCACGCCCCGCAGGGCATCGTGGAGTTCGGCGGCGCGCAGCATGAGATCCGGATCGTGAGCTCCGTCCGGCGCCGCATAGGCGGTCGGCCGGCGTATCCCACCCGCCATGGCGGTCAGTGCCTCGCGGTCGTCGATGTCGAGCGCGCCGCCCACGGCCGCCAGCGTCCGCCGCGGGTCGGTGCACAGCCTGTCGTAGTCGACGACGACCACGTTGGGGCCGGCGGCCGCCGCGAGGATCGCCTCGTGCGCGGCGATCCAGTAGCGCAGCCAGAAGTCGATGCCGGCGGGATCGGCATGGCCGCCACCGGCCGCCCAGCCGGGGAAACGGATGGGACGCAGCTCGGCACCGAACTCGAAATGCCCCAGCCAGGCCATGTAGCGGCGCGCGAAGGGATCGTCGGCGTGGATCCTGGAGAAGCGCATGTGCTGACGCTGCAGCGAGCGGGCGTGCGGCCACGGATCGCGCACCGGCACCACGATGCGGCAGTCGGGAAACAGCCGCGGCAGCAGCGTGAGCCGGGCGATGTTCGCGTTGTTCTTCGACAGATAGCGCGCGGGCGCGGGACCGTCGCCGGCAGCGCGGGCCGCGATCACCTTGCGCATGTGGCGCGCGAAGAAGACCTCGAAATCGGCATCGCGGTCCGCCGCCGTCCACGGTGCGATGTGGTGCCTGCGGTATTTGCGCCGCCAGAAGGCCATCCACAGCACCTCCTCGAAGGCCTCGGGGCTGTCGTAGCCCACCGGCATGCCGTCGCCGTGGGCGCGCTCCCGCAGCCCGGCCGGCTTGCGGAAAGCGTGCGATACGCGGTTCCACAGCATCGGGCTCAGCACGAACGGCATGTCGCGGTAGGTGTGGGTGGCGAACTCCGGAAGGGCGGCGAGCAGGGACAGGAGCAGCGTGGTGCCGGCCCGCGGCAGGGCCGTCACGAACACCGGCCGCGGCGGCGGTCCGTCGGCGAGACCGCGCGCGAGCACCGAGTCCTCGATGCCGGCGAGCGCCTTCTGCAGCTCGATGCCGTGCAGGACCCGGCTGAACGCCACGCGGTGCAGCAGCCGGTCGAGGGCACCGTAGGCATGGGCCGCGCTCATCGGGCGAACCCCAGCATGACGACGGCCAGCACCGTCAGTGCGATCAGGAAGAACGGCTCGCTCGCCGCCGCGAGCGCCTCGGCGCTGCTGTAGAACCCCGCCGCGATGCCGGCCCAGATCAGTGCCGCGGGCGCGGACAGCGCCGCGGCCGACCGCGCCAGGATGTCGAGGAAGGCGCCGCCCATGCGCAGCGTCGCACGCCGGATCGCCCGCTCCTTGTCCTCTTCGCGGACGTCGGCGGCGCGCATGACGGCGACGGCCGCGCCGATCTCGGCGATGCAGCGCTTCACCTTCGTCACCAGGCGCAGACGGTCGAGCACCACCATGAAGACGAACAGCGCCAGCAGCAGAAAGAGGTAGGACACCATCGTCCCGGCCTCAGTGCCGCGTGTCGTCCGTCCCCGCCTTGCCGGGCACCGCCTTCCTGAACAGGCGCTTCAGCGGATACCAGACGAAGCCGACGATCGCGAGCGCGATCGCGCCGATCAGCGCCACCAGGACGCCGATGGCCGACAGGCCGGCGCCCGGTCCGACGTAGGCGTCCGCCACCGGCGCGCCCAGCAGCGCCAGGCCGGCGAGCGAGGCGGCGGCGCCGCGTTTTGCGTAGAACGTGAAGTCAGCGACCTTCATTCGTGAGTCCTCCGAATCGGTCGGCTGCTATGGAGTCATAGCAATCCTTGAATCGGGGACGGACTCGAGTCTGTCCCCTGCGCGACAGTCCTTCCATCGGGGACAGACTTAAGTCTGTCCCCTTCGCAACAATCCTTCCATCGGGGACAGACTTAAGTCTGTCCCCTTGGTAATGTCCCCTTCACAATGTCCCCTGCGCAACAATCCTTTGTACGGCGCCAACATGCCACGCTCCGCGTAGCGATGTCAGTGAACTTGGTCCACGTCCCGGCATGGTGGACGGTCGGCCGCCCGTTATGTGAAAGCGCTCACAGCGCGGGCATCGAAAACAGCGCGCTGCGCGGGGGATTGCGGCCGTGAACGGCGGCATCGGCAGGCCGGCGTCACTCGTGCCGCAGGGCCTCGATCGGATCGAGCCTTGCGGCGCGTTGCGCGGGGAAATAGCCGAACATCACCCCGATCGCCGCCGAGAACGCGAACGACAGCAGGTTGATGGCCGGGTCGAAGATGTACGGCACCGACATCAGGCCGGCGAGAAAGACGGACGCGGCGGCGGCCAGCACGATGCCGATCAGGCCGCCCAGGCTGGACAGCACCACCGCCTCGATCAGGAACTGCAGCAGCACCTCGCGTTCGAGCGCGCCGATGGCCAGCCGGATGCCGATCTCGCGGGTGCGCTCGGTGACCGACACCAGCATGATGTTCATGATGCCGATGCCGCCCACCAGCAGGCTCACCGCCGCCACCGCGCCGAGCAGCATGGTGAGGATGCGCGTCGTGCCGGTCAGCGCCTCGGCGATCTGGCGCGTGTCCAGGACGCGGAAATCGTCGTCCTCGAACTCGCCGATGTTGCGGCGCTCGCGCAGCAGGGACTCGAGCTGCGCCTTCACGGTGTCGATCGAGGCGGTGGGCGCGACCGACAGCATGATCATCCTCACGTCCACGTTGCCGACCAGGCGTCGCTGCACCGTGCGCAGCGGCATGATCACGGTGTCGTCCTGATCCGAGCCCATCGCCGACTGGCCCTTGGCCTTGAGCAGGCCGATCACCTCGCAGGCGAACTGCTTGATGCGGATCTCGGCGCCCACCGGGTTCTGCTGGCCGAACAGCTTGTCGCGCACGGTGTCGCCGATCACGCACACGGCCTTGCCGGCGCGTTCCTCGGCGTCGCTGAACTCGCGTCCGGCGGCGATCTCCCAGTTGCCGGCCGTGAAGTACTCGTTGGTGCTGCCGGTCACCGAGGTGGACCAGTTGTTCGCCTGGAACACCGCGGTGACCGCGGCGCTCACCACCGGCGCCACCGCCGCCGCGCCGCTGATCTGGGTGCGCACCGCTTCGATGTCGGCGAGCTTGAAGTTGGGTGCCGCTTCCGCACCGGGGCCGAAGCGCTGGCCGGGACGCACCATCAGCAGATTGCTGCCCATGCTGGCGATCTGATCGGAGACCGAACGGGTCGCGCCGTTGCCCAGCGTGACCATGGTGATCACCGCGGCGACACCGATGACCACGCCGAGGATGGTGAGGAAGGAGCGCATCAGGTTGCGGCGGATGGCGCGCATCGCCAGCATCAGCGTGTTCCACCACATCAGGCGTGCTCCTGCCGGCGGGCGTCGCTGTCCACCCGGCCGTCGACGAAGCGGACGACGCGACGGGCATAGGCGGCCATGTCGGGCTCGTGGGTGACCATGAGCACGGTGATGCCGGCGTCGCGGTTCAGGCCGGCGATGAGCTCCATGATTTCCTGGCTGGTGCGGGTGTCGAGGTTGCCGGTGGGCTCGTCGGCGAGCAGCACGATGGGGTTGGTGACGATGGCGCGGGCGATGGCCACGCGCTGCTGCTGACCGCCGGACAGCTCGCTGGGGTTGTGGTGCTCCCAGCCCTCCAGGCCGACCTGCGCGAGCGCGGCGCGCGCCGCGGCGTGGCGGGCGGCCAGCGGCGCACCGCGATAGACCAGCGGCAGCTCGACGTTCTCCAGCGCGGTGGTGCGCGACAGGAGGTTGAAGCCCTGGAACACGAAGCCGAGGAAGTGCCGCCGGAGCAGCGCGCGCTGGTCGCGCGAGAGCTTTTCCACGTGCACGCCCTGGAACTCGTAGCTGCCGCTGGTCGGCGTGTCCAGGCAGCCGAGGATGTTCATGGCCGTGGACTTGCCCGAGCCGCTCGGGCCCATCACGGCGACGAACTCGCCCTGCGCGATGTCCAGGTCGATGCCGCGCAGCGCCTGGAACGCGGCCAGGCCCTCGCCGTAGGTCTTGGTGATGCCGGTCAGGCGGATCAGCGGCGCGCTACCGGCCATCACGTGCCGCCCGCGATCTCGGTGATGACGTCCATGCCCGCCTGCAGCTCGCCGCCGAGGATCTCGGTGACGCGGCCGTTGGTCGCGCCGGTCCTCACCTGCAGCGGCACCGCCTCGCCGTCGCGCAGCACCCAGATGGGCTGGGTGCCGTCCGCGGCGACCACCGGCGCCTCCGCCCGGCGCGAAGTGGAACGCGGACGCGGCATCAGCGTCGTGAACACGCCGCGGCTCGAAGCCTGCTCGGCGGTCGTCTCCGGCGGCCGGAAGCGCAGCGCGGCGTTGGGCACCAGCAGTGCGTTCTCGCGGGTGAGCGTGGTGATCTCGGCGGTGCCGGTCATGCCGGGACGCAGGCTGAGATCGGCGTTGTCCACCTGCAGCACGGCGGGATAGGAGATCACGCCGTCGGTGTCGGTGGCGTTGTAGCCGACGCGGGTGATCCGCGCCTCGTAGCGGCGGCCCGGCCAGGCATCCACGGTGAAGCCGGCCGGCAGACCGGCCTTCACCTGGCCGACGTCGGCCTCGTCGACGTCCACCTTCAGTTCCATCTGGGAGAGATCCTCGGCCAGCTTGAACAGCGTCACCGCCTGCAGCGAGGCGGCCACCGTCTGGCCCGGGTCCACCGCGCGCTCCAGCACCACGCCGTCGATGGGCGAGCGGATGCGCGCCTTTGCGAGGTTGGTCTCGTCGCTGCGCAGCGTGGCCCTGGCCTGGGCGACGCTCGCCTGCGCGCTCGCCACGTTCGCCTCGGCGCGCGCCAGTTCGGCCTCGGCGGTGTCCATCTCGGTCTTCGAAGGCACCTTGCCGCCGGACAGACGCGCCACCTCGCGATAGCGCTCGATCCGTGCGCGCGCCTCCTTCACCGTCGCCTGCGCCTGCTTCACGCCCGCTTCGGCGACGCCGACCGCCGCGCGCGACCTGGCGACGGCATCCTCGAACTTCGACAGATCGAGTTCGGCCAGCACCTGGCCCTTGGTCACGCGGTCGTCGTCGTCGACGAACACCGTCTCCACCGTGCCCGACATCTCGCTGCCGACGTCGACCTGGTTGGTCGGCTCGAGCTTGCCGGTCGCGGAGACCCTGACCACCAGCGTGCCGGTCGTCACCTCGGCGGTCCGGTACTGCGGCCTGCCGGAGTCGCCGTCGCCGCCGAACAGGAAATATCCGACCGCCAGCAGCGCGATCAGCGCGAAGACCAGCGGCATGCGCCAGCGGCGCAGGAAGCCGCTGCCGCCCTGGGCGGCGAGGATGGCTTCGAGATCGGCGGCGGTGCTGCGGGACGGAGCGCTGTCGTTCATGCTGAAAGACCTGGATTGGCCGCGGAACCACGCGGAAGAACACGAAAACGTGTTTCAGGATTTTTCATGTGGTTCCGTGGCTGGGATGGGTTGTTGCGGCTCATGACGTGTGCCTGGGGTTCGCCGGGGTATGCCCCGCTGCGGGCGCCGGGTCGGATGCGGGCGACCAGCCGCCGCCGAGGGCCTTGTAGAGCTGGATCTGGGCGGTGGCGAGCTCGCCGGTGCTGCCGGCGAGCTGATCCTCGAGATTGAGCAGCGTGCGCTGGCTGTCGAGCACGGACAGGAAATCGGCCAGCCCCGTCGCATAGCGCTGTTCCGCGATGGCGAGCGCCTCGCGCGCCGCCTCGGTCGCCAGGGCCAGCTGCGCGCGGCGCTGGCCCGCATTGGCGACATTGACCAGCGCGTTCTCGACGTCCTCGAGCGCGGTCAGCACCGCCGCCTGGTAGGCCAGCCGCGCCTGTTCGAGCAGCGCGTCCTGGATTTCGATGTCGGCGGCGATGCGGCCGGAATGGAAGATCGGTGCCGTCACGCTGCCGAGCAGCGAGCGCGTGTCCGCGCCGTTGTCGCCGAGCGCGGAGAAGCTGAGCGCCTCCAGGCCTATCGAACCGGACAGCCGGACGCTCGGATAGCGGGCCGCCTCGGCCTGGCCCAGGCGCGCGGTCTGCGCGGCCAGCCGGCGCTCGGCGGCGCGTACGTCGGGGCGCATGCGCAGCAC
>JAJJPM010000117.1:0-3087 GCA_032907525.1 Gammaproteobacteria bacterium | reverse complement strand
GAAAGTCTCCATGGCCACGAAACCCACTAAATCCGCGAAAGCAGATGGATTGTCAAACCAACTCAGTCACGTTCGTGGGTTTCGTGGATTTCGTGGCCATCAGTTCTCTTCCATGCCGAACAGCCGGCGCTTTTCGCGGAACAGGGCGGAGATGTCCTCGTCGCCGAAGCCGGCCTCCATCAGGCGGCGGTAGTGGATCAGCGTCATCTCCACCACCGGCAGGCTGACGCCGTGGCGTTCGGCGATGGCGCGGCAGATGGCGAGATCCTTGTGGTGCAGCGCCAGCCGGAAGCCGGGCGGGAATTCGCCGCGCACCATCGCCGGCCCGCGCCGCTCCAGGAACCAGTTGCCCGCCGCGCCCGAGGCGACCACCTCGATGACCTTGTCCAGCGGCAGCCCCTCGGCCTCGGCGAAGGCGAGGGCCTCCGAGACCGCCTGGTTGATCCCGGCGGCCATGATCTGGTTCACGGCCTTGGTGGCCTGACCGCTGCCGACCGGGCCCATGTGGGTGATCTGCCGGCCGATGGCCTCCAGCACCGGCCGCGCGCGCTCCAGCGTGTGCGCGTCGCCGCCGACCATGATCGCAAGCGTGCCCTGGCGCGCGCCTTCGACGCCGCCGGACACGGGCGCGTCGAGAAAGCCGCAGCCCGCCTCGGCCAGGCGTCGGGCGACCTCGACGGCGGTGGCCGGCTGCACCGTCGAGGTGTCGATGAGCAGCTTGTCGCCGTCCAGGCCCGGCAAGGCCTGATCGACGACCGCGAGCAGATCCGCGTCGGCCGACACGCAGGTCAGGATCACCTCGCAGTGCCGCGCGAGATCGTCGGGCGCGTCGGCCTGCCGCACGCCCAGCTCCGCGGCCAGCGCCGCGGCCTTGCCCGCCGTGCGGTTCCACACGCCCGCCAGCCGCCCCGCGCGCGCCAGATTGCGCGCCATCGGCGCGCCCATCGCACCGAGGCCGATCACGCCGACTTTGTGTCTACTGTCTGACATGGCTCTGACCACGAAGCACACAAAGGGCACGAAGAATATGACAGGTGAAAACCAAACGGGTGTCGTGTGCCACGGAATTTCGCCTGATTTACTTCGTGTCCTTCGTGTCCTTTGTGGTTAACAACAGCCGCTCAATCTTCCAGATAGGTATAGCCGGTCAGCCCCGCCTCCAGCTCGGCGGCGAAGAAGGCGCGCTCCTTGTCGGACAGCGACGCCGCGGCGAGCTTGTCGTGATAGGCGGCCTTCAGGGCATCGGTGTCGAAATGCACGTAGCGCAGCAGCTCGTCGATGGTGTCGCCGTGCTCGGGCTGCGACAGCGTGCAGCCGCCGTCGGCGGTCAGGGTCACGTTCACCGCATCGGTGTCGCCGAACAGGTTGTGCATGTCGCCGAGGATCTCCTGGTAGGCGCCGACCAGGAAGATGCCCAGCAGATACTCGTCGCCCGGCCGGTAGCCGTGCACCGGCAGCGTGCTCTCGATGCCGTCGGAGTCGACGTACTGGTCGATGCGCCCGTCCGAATCGCAGGTCAGATCCTGCAGCACGGCGCGGCGCGTCGGCTCGGTGTCCAGCCGGTGCAGCGGCACGATCGGGAAGATCTGGTCGATGGCCCACACGTCGGGCATGGACTGGAACACCGAGAGATTGATGAAGTACTTGTCGGCGAGCTTCTCGTTGAGCTCGTCGAGCGCCTCGCGGTGCGCGGGCCGGTTGCCGTTCAGCAGGCCGCGCACGCGCTGGCAGATGGCGGCATAGAGCTGCTCGATGCGCGCGCGCTGCTCCAGGCTGATGACATTGTGCAGATACATGGCCTGCGCCTCGCCCAGCCAGTGCACGGCGTCGTGATAACCCTCCAGCACCGAACGCGCGTCCAGGCCTTCGAGCACGTTCCACAGATCCTGGATGATCAACGGCTCGTCTTCGTGCGGCGGCGCGACGGGGCCGTTGCCCGGCGCCTCCTCGCTGTCGATCACATTGGTGATGAGCAGCGCGTGGTGCGCGGTCATGGCGCGGCCGGATTCGGTGACGATGTCCGGGTGCGGCAGCTCGTGCTCGGTGCAGACCTCCCACAGCGCGTGCACCACGTTGTTGGCGTACTCCTGCACCGAATAGTTGATGGAGCAGAAGCTGCGCGAATGCGTGCCCTCGTAGTCGATGCCCAGGCCGCCGCCGACGTCGACGGTGGCCAGCGGCACGCCCAGCGCGTGCAGCTCGGCGAAGTAGCGCGCCACCTCGCGCATGCCGCGCTGGATGTCGCGGATGTTGGCGATCTGCGAGCCGAGGTGGCAGTGCAGCAGCTGCAGGCTGTCGAGCAGCCCGGCCTCGCGCAGGCGCCCGACCAGGGTCAGCACCTGGGCGGCGTTCAGCCCGAACTTGGCCTTCTCGCCGCCGGTGTTCTGCCACTTGCCGGCGCCGATGGAGGCCAGGCGCACGCGCAGGCCCAGCAGCGGCTCGATGCCCAGCGCGCGCGACTCCTGGATCACCAGATCCAGCTCGGAGAGCTTTTCCACCACGATGAACACGCGATGACCGAGGCGCTTGCCGATCAGCGCCAGGCGGATGTACTCGCGGTCCTTGTAGCCGTTGCAGACGATCGTCCCGCCGGGCCGCGACAGCGCCAGCACCGCCATCAGCTCGGGTTTGCTGCCGGCCTCCAGGCCGACACGATCGCCGCCGTGGCCGAGGATCTCGGCGACGACGCTGCGCTGCTGGTTGACCTTGATGGGATAGACGGCGGTGTAGCGCCCGCCGTAGCCGACCGTCTCGCGCGCCCGGGCGAAGGCGTCGCAAAGGGTATCGACGCGATCGCGCAGGATGTCGTTGAAGCGCACCAGGACGGGCAGGGTCAGGCCCTGGTCGCGGCAGGCGCGGGCCAGCTCGTAGAGATCGACCGTGGGGCTGTCGGAGGTCCGGCGCGGCCGCGCGACCAGATGGCCGCGGCCGTTTACATCGAAATAGCCGCCACCCCAGTGTTCGAGGCTGTAGGCTTCACGCGCTTGATCGAGGGTCCACATAGTGCCGGAAAGATACTCGATAGGCGGTGCCGGCGGAAGGTGCGCGGGCGATCCAGGGGGTTAATGGCCACGGAAGCACACGGAA
>JAJJPM010000116.1:0-3101 GCA_032907525.1 Gammaproteobacteria bacterium | reverse complement strand
TCTCCCCCTCCGTAGGGCGCTTTGGCGCAGCGCATTGCATGACGGGGGACGGACTCATGCACGAAGGGGGACAGACTTAAGTCTGTCCCCCTCAGAGATTCGCGTGCACCAACGGGGACAGACTTAAGTCTGTCCCCGTTTGCGTCCTCTGCGGACCGTGACTCAGCGCACGGACCCGCCCGGCCGGCGGCGCAGGGCGAGATAGCCCAGACCGGCGAGCGCCAGGCCCGGCAGCACCGGATCGAAGCCCGACCTGCCGTTGCCCAGGGCGCAGCCGCCACCACCGCCGCTGCTGGCCGCAGGGGTGGTGGACGCTTCGTCCACGGGCACCCAGGCCGGCACGTCGTTGCTGGCCGCGGCGATCGGGGTGATGCGCAGGGTGAAGGTGGCAGCACCGGCGTTGTAGCTGGGCCAGCCGGTGATGTCCGCAACCTCGATGTAGTAATTGAGGTTGAGGTTGGCCAGGTCCTCGATCGGTCCCTGCTGGTAGCCGGCGCGGCGTTCCAGCGTGCCCGACGCGGCGATGGCGGCGGTCATCTCGTCGTTGGTCGCGGTGCCGCCGGCCGCCAGTTCATACAGCTCGGTCTCGGGATTCCAGGTCGCGTACAGGACACCGTCGGTGCTCGTTGCGGTGTCGCCATCGCCGTCGTATACCGTCGGTGGCGTCGCCGCCCAGTTCGCCAGGGTCGCGGCGCCGACTTCCGCCGGCGACGGCAGAGCACCGGTCACAGGGTCGAGGCCGTAAAGCCAGGCCGTGCCGTTGTTCCACGCCTGCAGCAGATTGTCGGTGGCCGGATTGCCGTCGTTGTCGAGGAACCAGCCCTGCGGCACCCATTCGATCGGCAGCCACTCGCCGAACAGCGTGGTGTAGTTGGCCGACAGCGCGGTGCTGCCGAAGCCGTCCTCGCCCGCGCCGGTGATCCCCGCGGTGTTCACAGCGAAGTAAGCACGCGCGTCGCTGAAGAAGCCGAACCCGTGCTTGGCGTCCGGGTCCGCGCCATTGTAGAACAGGCCGCCGGGGAACTCGGCCATGTCGTTGTCGCCCAGATTCACGCTGGGATCCACACTCGGGTCGTCGCCCTCCTGGTGCAGCGCGATGTTGAGACCGTCGACGGCAGTGGACGGTACGAAACCAGCCCCGACGCCGAAGCCCAGCTCGACCCGGAAGCCGCCCAGGCGGCCGGCGGTATGGTTGTTGAGCTTGCCGATCATGCGGTAGATGTTGCGGGTGGCGTCCTGATCGGCCGCGCCATCGGCCGCGTCGACCGTGAACACCAGGTCGATCGGACCGACGCCGGTGGCGCTCATCTTGTAGCGCTTGTGGGACTGGAAGCCGTCGTTGCACCGCTTGTCGGTCTCGTTGATGCCGTCGCCGTCCAGATCGGACCACAGCGCAGGGATGCGCGGTGCCATCACGCAGTCGGCGATGATCTGGCTGGCGGCGTAGGTCGGCACGTTGTTGTAGACGATGATGCCCGGATCCACGGCCTTGAGGACGTCCCAGCCGATCTCGCCGTAGCTCACGGCGCCGGTGGTGCCGCCGGTCACGTCGCGGTCGTAGAGGGTGCGGAAGACATCGCCGGCCGGCCCGAAATTGGACTGGTCGATGGTCTGGATCTCGCCGGCCATGGCTGCGGACGCGAGCGCGAGGCTGATGGCGCTGGCGAGCAGCGTCGGTTTGAGTTTCAACATGGGGTACCGCTCCTGTGATCGGCCGCCCGGGTGGGCGGGCAGTGATGGAAAAACGTCGTGCTGGGGAATCCGGCTGCGCTAGAACACGGCCGACGGAGGGCGCGGCGAGGCCACCACCACCCCTGACAGGGTGTCGAGATGGGTGGATAACACGCTGTTCATGAAGTACATTTCACCGCCGCGAGCACCGCATGCCGGTTCTGTGCGCCGACTCTAAATTGGGGGGGCGGCGGGGCCGTATGACATTTGTCAATCTCGATATCGATATTGACGGTAATATCGAATTTAGTGATTTATAGGGAGGATTCGATCGCCTTCGCGCGACATAAGCCGAAGGGCGGGGCCGCGGTCACCCGGGGTGACCGTTCTCCCGCGAACTCCGATACTCACCCTGGATCACCGCAAGAAGAGAGGCCCGCCACACCATGCCCGGCAGGAATGAACAATCCGGCGTCTGCACCGACGCCGAATGGAAAGGACGCCCCGACTGCGCGCTGTGCGGCATCCGCCGCGTGATGCTGTTCTCCGGCCTGCCGGCCTCGGGGTTCGAACATCTGCTCCGCCCCATCGACAACTTCGTCTACCGCCCGGGAAGCACGATCTACCAGGAGGGTGCACAAGGCCGGGCGGTGTTCTCCATTCGCCGCGGGCTGGTCAAGCTGCTGTACCGGACGCCCGACGGCAGCCAGCGCATCGTGCGCCTGCTCGGCAAGGGGGCGGTGGCCGGCCTGGAACTCCTGGACGAAGGCGTCACCTACCATCACACCGCGGTCACGGTCCAGGAAGTCGACCTCTGCACCATTCCGGTGGCGACCTTGAAGGACCTGGAGGCGCAGCACCCCGAACTCTGCGATCGCGTGCGCCAGCAGCTGCAGTATCAGGTCGACCGCGCGGATCACTGGATCCGCGCGCTGAACACCGGCATCGCCCGCACGCGCATCGCCCAGCTGCTGCTCCTGCTCGCGGAGATCGCCGCCGACCGCAACGGCGACATCCAGCTCCTGCCGCGCGACGACATGGCCGCCGTCGTCGGCGTCACCACCGAAACCGCCAGCCGCGTCATCGCGGACTTCAAGCGCCGCAACGTCATCTACAAAGTGGCGGCCAACACCTACCGCATCGAACCGGCGAAGCTGCGCGAGTTCGGTACCCAGGAACTGCACACGGACTGACAGCCTGTCGGTGCTCGCGGTGATCCTGGTCGGGCACGGCGACGTGACCCATTGACTCCGGCGCGTGGCGGCCCGCAGGGGGCAGCGAACAGCGCAGCGCATTGCATGACGGGGGACAGACTCATGCAGCAAGGGGGCAGACTCATGCAACAAGGGGGACAGACTTAAGTCTGTCCCCCTCGGAAGATTCGCGCACGCCAACGGGGACAGACTTGAGTCTGTCCCCTTCGCGCCTCT
>JAJJPM010000115.1:0-3120 GCA_032907525.1 Gammaproteobacteria bacterium | reverse complement strand
AGTGGCCGGAACGACTAAGGGCACATGGCAGCGGCCCGAGGCTGCGCCGAACGCCTACGCGACCGGCTATGACGCAATCAAATGGGGGCCAGAGGCAACCGAGGAGGCAGCCTGTGGCGGCCCGAAAGAGTACGAAGAAACGACCGAGGATCGAGATTGATCTGGCAGAAGTCGAGCGGCTGGCGTCGCTTGGACTGACGCAGGAGCAGATTGCCGCATCGCTTGGAATCAGCGAACGGACGCTGCGCAACCGCAAGGAATCCAGTGCCGAGTTTGCCGACGCCATAAAAGCCGGACAGGCGAAGGGCATTTCCGAGGTTGCCAACGCGCTTTGGACGAATGCGATGGGCGGCAACGTGACCGCGCAAATCTTCTTCCTGAAGGCGCGGGCCAAGTGGAAGGACAAGCACGAGGATGGCGCTGGCGATGATGACGCGCCGACCGAGCGCGTAACGGTGACGGTGGTCGATGGCAACGCCGACCCTGAATAGACCGCAGGCGAGGTTCCTGGCGCTTCCGCACAAGTACCGCGCCTACGTGGCGGGATTCGGTGCGGGCAAGACGTGGGCGATCTGCGCTGGCGCTTGCCACCACTACCTGAAGCACGCGGGAGCGAATCGCGGCTACTTCGCGCCGACCTACCCGCAAATCCGCGACATCTACTTCCCGACGATTGAGGAAGCGGCCTTCAACTGGGGGCTGCGGGTCAAGATCAAGGAAGTGAACAAGGAGGTCGAGTTCTACAACGGGCGCCGGTATCTGGGCACGACGATTTGCCGGAGCATGGAGAAGCCCGAGAGCATCGTCGGCTTCAAGATCGCGCGGGCCGACGTTGACGAGCTGGACACCCTGCCGATCCGCAAGGCCGAACATGCGTGGCGGAAGGTTCTCGCCCGCTTGCGTCTCAACTTTGACGGCCAGAATGGCGCGGACGTGGCGACCACGCCGGAAGGGTTCAAGTTCACCTATCAGCAGTGGGTGAAGGCGGTGCGCGACAAGCCCGAGCTTGCGGGCATGTACGGGATGGTGCAGGCCAGCACGTATGACAACCGGAGATTCCTGCCGGCGGACTACATCCCCGGCCTGCTGGCGAGCTATCCGCCGCAACTGATCGAAGCCTACCTCAACGGCCAGTTCGTCAACCTGACGAGCGGGACGGTGTACCACGCCTATGACCGGGCATTGAACGCCAGCGCGGAAGTCATGCGCGAGGGCGAGCCGGTGTTCGTGGGCATGGACTTCAACGTCGGCAAGATGGCGGCGGTGATCCACGTCAAGCGCGACGGGATGCCGCACGCGGTCGGCGAGGTGGTGAACGGGTATGACACCCCCGACATGATCCGCATCCTGCGGGATCGGCTGGGGGGTCGGCAGGTGCGTGTGTATCCCGATGCCAGCGGTGCGAGCCGCAAGTCGGTCAACGCCAGCACGACGGACATTCAGCAGTTGAAGGCGGCCGGGTTCATCGTCTCGGCCCCGCAAGCCAACGGCCCGGTGAAAGACCGGATCAATTCCATGAACGCGATGTTTTGCAATGCCGAGGGGCAGCGCAGGTATCGCGTCAACGCCGACCTGTGCCCGACCTATGCCGACTGCCTGGAGCAGCAGGTATGGGCGGACAACGGCGAGCCGGACAAGTCTGCCGGCAATGACCACCACAACGACGCAGGCGGCTATTTCATCGTGCGGGACTACCCCGTCGTGAAGCCCATCGCATCCGCAAACTTGAGGTATGCCGGCTAATGGCGAACGTAAACTGGCAGCGCCCCGAAGTGACCGCAAAGGCCGCATCGTGGAAGCTGGTGCGCGATGCCGTGGCCGGGTCGGAGGCGGTGAAGGCGGGCGGGTATCTGCCGCTGGTCAATGCGTTCGATGAGTCGGCCGAGAACAAGGCGCGCAACCGTGACCGGCTGGCGCGTGCGGTGTACGTCAACGCGACGGGCCGCACCCTGTCGGCGCTGGTCGGCGTGGCGTTCGGCAAGTGGCCCGAGGTCGAGGTTCCGGGCGCGCTGGATTACGTCATGGAGGACATTGACGGCTCCGGCGTGGGGATCGTGAACCAGTCGCAGCTTGTCGTGGCCGACGTGTTGCAGACGGGCCGCGCGGGCCTGCTGGTGGACTACCCGGCCAATGACGGCGTGACCAGCCGGGCGCAACAGGACGCGGGCAGCCTGCGGGCCACCGTGGCGCTGTATGCGGCCGACAGCATCATCAACTGGCGCACGGAAAAGGTCGGCAGCGAGCATCTGCTGGCCCTTGTTGTGCTGGCCGAGACGGTCGAGGAATGGGACGGCTACGAGCGTAAGGAAGTGCCGCAGTGGCGCGAGCTGGCGCTTGAGGATGGCCGCTACGTGCAGCGCGTGTGGCAGGAGGCCGATAGCGGCATGGTGGTGGTCGAGGAGCGTTGGCCGGTCAACGGTGCGGGCCAGCCGTGGCGGCGCATCCCGTTCACCTTCATTGGCGCGACCAACAACGACCCGGCCCCGGACAAGGCGCCGCTGTATGACCTGGCCGACCTGAATATCGCGCACTTCCGCAACAGCGCGGACCATGAAGAATCGCTGTTTTTCGCGGGTCAGGCGCAGGTGTGGGTTACGGGCGCGGATGCCCACTGGCTCAAGGAAATGCAGGACGCCGGCATCTACGTCGGTTCCCGCGCGATTGGTGTTGCCCCGCAAGGCGGCGACGTGAAGCTGATCCAAGCCGCGCCGGTATCCGCGCTGGCCGAGGAGATGGCCCGCAAGGTCGAGCTGATGGCCGCGCTGGGTGCGCGCCTGATCCAGCCGGGCACGGTGGCAAAGACGGCCACGGAATCGGCGGGTGACGACAAGGCGGCGCATAGCGTGCTGTCGCTGGTGTGCGACAACGTGAGCGATGCCTACCGCGCGGCGCTGAAATGGGCGGCCGAGTTCATGCGTGCCGATGGCGAGGTGGAGTTCACCATCGGGACCGAGTTTGCCGGCGTGCAATTCGACGCGCAGCAGATGGCGCAGGCGTTGGCGGCGGTGCAGGGCGGGAAGCTGCCGGAATCCGACTTCTGGACGTACTGCCGCAGCATCGGGCTGATCGACGCGACGAAGGATGACGACGCGATCCGCGATGAGCTGGAAACGCAGGGCG
>JAJJPM010000114.1:0-3126 GCA_032907525.1 Gammaproteobacteria bacterium | reverse complement strand
CTTTGCGTCCTTTGCGGTAAAAGTAGATCGCCTCGGCGAGTCGGTCCAGCCGGGCATCGTTGTCGTTATTTGACGACCTTGAGGCTCGGCCGGCCGCCGCGGGCGGGGGCGTCGTCGGGCGTTTCCGGCGGCGGCTGTTCCTCGTCCTCGTTGAACATCATGCCGCGGCCGTTTTCCTGGGCGTAGATGGCCAGCACGGCCATGATGGGGACATGCACCTGCATGGGCGTGCCGGAGAAACGCGCGCTGAAGGCGATGTGGTCGTTGGCGATCTGCAGGCCGCTGACCGCCCGCGGGTTGATGTTCAGGACGATCTTGCCCTTGTCGACGTAGCGACTCGGCACCTCGACGCCGGGCATCTCGGCGTTGACCAGCAGATACGGCGTCAGCTGGTTGTCGAGGATCCACTCGTTGATCGCACGGATGAGATAGGGACGGCTGGAAGTCATAATTAACTGCAGGGGCTAGGGACTAGGGACGAGGGCCTAGGAAAGAAGTGCGTAACCTGCCGAGCATTTGCCTAGTCCCTCGTCCCTAGCACCTCGTCCCTGCCCTACTCCCTCATCTCCCGCTCCGGCTCGGTCAGGCTGAGCTTGAACGACTCGCGCCGGAAGATGCGGTCGGCGTAATCGAGCACCGGCTGGGCCTGCTTGGGCAGGTCGATCTTGTAGTGCGGCAGGCGCCACAGCAGCGGCGCGACATAGCAGTCGACGAGGCTGAATTCCTCGCTGAGGAAATACGGGAAGGCGCCGAAGACCTCGGCACTCGAAGTGATGCTGTCGCGCAGCATCTTCTTCGCCTTGGCGGCGTTCTTCTCGCCTTTGGCCTCGATCTCGGTGATCAGGCTGTACCAGTCCTTGTCGATGCGGTACATCATCAGCCGCGCCTTGGCGCGCGATACCGGATCGACGGGCATCAGCGGCGGATGCGGGAAGCGTTCGTCCAGATACTCCATGATGACGCGGGAACCGTAGAGCACCAGTTCGCGGTCCACCAGAGTCGGTACGGTCTGGTAGGGGTTGAGATCGATCAGATCCTCCGGCTTGTTGTCCGGGTCGATGTTGACGATCTCCACCGTGATGTTCTTCTCCGCCAGCACGATCCGCGTCCGGTGACTGTAGGGGCAGGTGGCGGCTGAAAACAGCGTCATGACCGAACGGCGGTTGGCGACTAGGGCCATGGACGGATCTCCTCGTATTCGGGCGGTGTGCGGCTGGCTGTCAACGGCGAAAGGCGGAGCGGTCCGGAAAGCGCCTTTCCGACTCCGCTCCGCCTGCCGCACAGCTTATCAGTGAACGTCTTTCCAGTACTCTTTCTTGAGCAGATATGCCACCACCAGGAACACCAGCAGGAAGATGATCACCTTGACGCCCAGCGACTTGCGCTCCAGCTGGGCGGGCTCGCCGACGTAGGCCAGGAAGGCGACCAGGTCGCGGATGTCCTGATCGAACTCCGCCGGCGTGCGCGTGCCCGGCTCGACCAGCTCGAGGCGATCCAGCACCTCTTTGGTCTCGCCGTCGTGCTCGACCGTCTTGTAGACCGGCTTCTGGATACCCTGCAGCTCCCACAGGACGTTCGGCATGCCGACGCTCGGGAAGGTCAGGTTGTTCACGCCGAAGGGACGGGTCTCGTCGACGTAGAACGTGCGCATGTAGGTGTAGAGATAGTCCACACCGCGGGAACGCGCGATCAGCGACAGATCCGGCGGCGCCGCGCCGAACCAGGCCTTGCCGTCGGCGGGCTTCATCGCCACCGTCATCTGATCGCCGACCTTGTCGCTGGCGAACATCAGGTTCTCGATCACCTGCTCGTCGGTCAGTCCGAGATCGCGTCCCATGCGGTTGTAGCGCTGGAACTGCGCCGAGTGGCAGCTGAGGCAGTAGTTGACGAACAGCCGGGCGCCGCGCTGCAGCGACTGCTGGTTGCTCAGGTCGATATCGGCCTTGTCGAGATGCACGTCACCGCCCGCGGCGAGGACGGCACCCGGCAGCAGCACCATCAGAAAGCTCAGGATTATCTTTCTCATTTGCTCGTCACCCTTTCCGGAACCGGCTTGCACTTGTCCATCTTGGTGTAGATGGGCATCAGGAAGAAGAACGCCAGGTAGTAGATCGTGCCGATCTGCGCGAGCAGCGTCTTGCCCGGCGTGGCCGGCTGCGTGCCGAGATAACCCAGCACCAGGAAGACCACCACGAACAGCGCCAGCGCGGTCTTGTAGATCGGACCGCGGTAGCGGATGGACTTGACGGGGCTGCGGTCCAGCCAGGGCAGGAAGAACAGGATCACCACCGCCGCGCCCATGGCGATCACGCCCCACACCTGGGTGCCCCAGAAGCTCGGCACCGCGCGCAGGATCGCGTAGAAGGGCGTGAAGTACCACACCGGCGCGATGTGCGGCGGGGTCTTCAGCGGGTCGGCCGGGTCGAAGTTCGGATGCTCCAGGAAGAAGCCGCCGCCGTCCGGGATGAAGAACACGATGATCGAGAAGAAGATCAGGAACACCACGACGCCGACGATGTCCTTCACCGTGTAGTACGGGTGGAAGGGGATGCCGTCCTTCGGGATGCCGTTGGCGTCCTTGTTCTTCTTGATCTCCACGCCATCGGGGTTGTTGGAACCGACTTCGTGCAGTGCCAGGAGGTGCGCGACCACCAGGCCGAGCAGCACCAGCGGCACGGCGATCACGTGGAAGGCGAAGAAGCGGTTCAGCGTCGCATCGGCGATGACGTAGTCGCCGCGGATCCACACCGACAGGTCCTCGCCGATGATCGGGATGGCCGCGAACAGGTTCACGATCACCTGCGCGCCCCAGTAGGACATCTGGCCCCAGGGCAGCAGATAGCCGAAGAAGGCCTCGGCCATCAGGCACAGGTAGATCAGCACGCCGAAGATCCAGATCAGCTCGCGCGGCTTCTGGTAGGAGCCGTAGAGCATGGCGCGGAACATGTGCAGATAGACCACCAGGAAGAACGCCGAGGCGCCGGTGGAGTGGATGTAGCGGATCAGCCAGCCCCAGTCCACGTCACGCATGATGTACTCGACCGAGGCGAAGGCGCGCTCCGCGTCGGGCTTGTAGTTCATGGTGAGGAAGATGCCGGAGACGATCTGGATCACCAGCACCAGCAG
>JAJJPM010000113.1:0-14023 GCA_032907525.1 Gammaproteobacteria bacterium | reverse complement strand
GCGCGCCTTTGCGTCCTTTGCGGTTGAAATAAAGCTCACCCAACCTCACTCCCGCGCGAAGCCGTGCGCGCGCAGGAAGTCCAGGGTAATGCCCTGCCCGCCCTCCGCCGCGGCGTCGCCGAGCAGCAGGCGCTCCAGATAGCGTGCGATCAGGTCGACCTCCAGGTTCACGCGGCGGCCGGGCCGGTATTCATCGAGCGTGGTCTCGGCCAGGGTGTGCGGCACGATATTGAGCTCGAAGACGCTGCCTTCGACCGCATTCACCGTCAGGCTGACACCGTCCACGCAGATCGAGCCCTTGTGCGCGATGTAACGCGCCAGCGCCTGCGGCGCACGGATGCGGAAGCGCTCGGAGCGCGCGTCGCGTTTGCGCTCGATCACCTCGCCGACGCCGTCGACGTGGCCGCTGACCAGGTGCCCGCCCAGGCGCGTCGTGGGCAGGAGCGCCTTCTCCAGGTTCACCCGCGCCCCCGCCTTCAGGTCGCCGAGGACGGTATGCGCAAGCGTCTCGCCCGACACGTCGGCCCAGAAACCGTCGCCCGGCAGTTCCACCGCGGTCAGGCATACGCCGCTGACCGCGATACTGTCGCCCGGCCGCACGTCGCCGAGATCCAGTCTGCCGGTGCGCACGCGCAGGCGCAGATCACCGCCCTTCGGTTCCAGCGCGGCGATCTCGCCGACGGCCTGTATGATGCCTGTGAACATGAGGTTCTAGGTTCTAGGTTCTAGGTTCTAGGTTCTAGGTTCTAGGTTCTAGGTTCTAGGTGCTAGGGAAAACCTTCTATCATGCTATGGGCTGTTCTTTCCTCGGCCCTAGCACCTAGAACCTAGCACCTGCGCAGTTATCCGCCAGTCCACGCCGACCTTGCGGATGTCGCGGACGTCAAGCGCGAGCTTCTGGTCCATGCGCTCCAGGCCCGGCAGGTGGAACAGCCCGCGCGCGCCGTCGCCCATCAGCGCGGGCGCCATATAGATCACCAGTTCGTCGATCAGTCCGCTCTGCAGGAAGGCGCCGGCGAGGGTCGCACCGCCTTCCAGCAGCACCTCGTTGATCTCGCGTGCGGCCAGCACTTCGAGCACCTCGGCCGGCGCCATCCGGTCCTGCGACGCGTTCAACAGCACGATTTCCGCGCCGGCCGCGAGCAGCGCCTCGCGCGGGGCCTCCGCCTCGCTGGTACCGATCACCAGCGTCGCGCCCGGTTCGCGCAGCAGCCGCGCCGTCGGCGGCGTGCGCAGCGCGTGATCCAGCACCACCCGCAGCGGCTGGCGGGCGACGCCTTCCGGCAGGCGCGCCGTCAGCGCCGGATCGTCGGCGAGCACCGTACCGATGCCGGTGACGATGGCGCTGCTGCGCGCCCGCAGCCGCTGCACGTCGGCACGCGCGTGCTCACCGGTGATCCACTTCGACTCGCCCGAGGCCATGGCCGTGCGGCCGTCCAGGCTCATGGCCAGCTTGCAGCGCACGTAGGGCCGGCCGCGGCGCATGCGGCTGACGAAGCCGGGGTTGAGCGCCTCGGACTCGGCCGCCAGCAGGCCGCTCCGCGTCTCGATGCCGGCCGCCTCCAATTGCGCCAGGCCGCCGCCGGCGACGCGCGGATTCGGATCCTGCAGGCCGACCACCACCCGCGCCACGCCGGCGGCGATCAGCGCGTCGCTGCACGGCGGCGTGCGCCCATGATGACAGCACGGCTCCAGCGTGACGTAGGCCGTCGCACCGCGCGCGCGCTCGCCGGCGGCGCGCAGCGCATGCACCTCGGCGTGCGGCTCGCCCGCGCGCGCGTGCCAGCCCTCGCCGACGATCGCGCCGTCGCGTACCAGCACGCAGCCCACGCGCGGGTTGGGGTCGGTGGTGTACAGGCCGCGCTCCGCCAGTTGCAGGGCACGGGCCATGTATCCGTAGTCGTCGCTATCGAACATACAAGGTCCTAGGTTCTAGGGCCGAGGTTCCAGGAAAATCCCCCAAGCTCTTCCTCGGCCCTAGTCCCTCGGCCCCAGCCCCTGCTCTTCATCAAGCAGCGGAATCTGATCGCGCTCCTCTTCCGGTGTCGGCTCCTTCTCCAGCCGCTCGATCTCCTCGCGGAAGGCATTCACGTCCTGGAAGCTGCGGTACACCGAGGCGAAGCGCACATAGGCGACCTGATCCAGCTTGCGCAGTTCGTCCATCACCCATTCGCCCAGCTGCCGCGAGGGGATCTCGCGCTCGCCGCTGGCGCGCATGCGCTGCTGGATATGGTTGATCGCGTCCTCGATGCGCTCGGTCGGCACGGGGCGCTTCTCCAGCGCGCGCACGATGCCGCCGCGCAGCTTGGCCTCGTTGAACGGATCGCGCGTGCCGTCGCGCTTGACGATGCGCGGCATCACCAGCTCGGCGACCTCGAAGGTCGTGAAGCGCTCGCCGCAGCTCAGGCACTCGCGCCGCCGGCGCACCTGCGCGCCCTCGCCGGCGAGCCGCGAGTCGATCACCTTGGTGTCTTCGGCGCCGCAGAATGGACAATGCATAAAAGCAGGTTCTAGGTTCTAGGTTCTAGGTTCTAGGTTCTAGGTTCTAGGTTCTAGGTTCTAGGGACAAGATACTAGGGGGAGGCGGGCTTATCCTCGGCCCTAGCACCTAGCACCTCGTCCCTTACCGTTCATACACCGGAAACCGCTTGCACAACGCCAATACCTCATTACGCACACGCTCTTGAATCTGCGCATTTTCGACGTCGTCGAGGATGTCGCAGATCCAGCCGGCCAGGGTCTTCACCTCGGCCTCCTTGAAGCCGCGCGTGGTGACCGCCGGGGTGCCGAGACGGATGCCGCTGGTGACGAAAGGCGACTGCGGATCGTTGGGCACGGCGTTCTTGTTCACCGTGATGTAGGCGTTGCCCAGCGCCGCGTCGGCGGCCTTGCCGGTGATGCCCTTGTCGATCAGGTCGACCAGGAACAGGTGGTCATCGGTGCCGCTGGAGACGATCTTGTAGCCGCGGCCGCGGATCACCTCGGCCATGGCGCGGGCGTTGGCCAGCACCTGTTTCTGATATTCCTTGAACTCCGGCTGCAGCGCCTCCAGGAAGGCCACCGCCTTGGCGGCGATGACGTGCATCAGCGGACCGCCCTGGGTGCCGGGGAACACCATCGAGTTGAGCTTCTTCTCGATGTCCGGATTGGCCTTCGCCAGGATCAGGCCGCCGCGCGGACCGCGCAGGGTCTTGTGGGTGGTGGTGGTGGTGACGTCGGCGATGGCGACCGGGTTCGGGTAGATACCGGCGGCGACCAGGCCCGCGACGTGCGCCATATCGACGAACAGCAGCGCGCCGACCGAGTCGGCGATCTCGCGGAACCGGTTCCAATCCAGCGTGCGCGAATAGGCGGAGAAGCCGCCGACGATCATTTTCGGCCTGTGCTCGTCGGCCAGACGCTGGATCTCGTCGTAGTCGATCAGGCCGGTGTCGGGATTCAGGCCGTACTGCACGGCGTTGAACAGCTTGCCGGAGAAGTTCACCTTGGCGCCATGGGTCAGGTGGCCGCCGTGGGCGAGGCTCATGCCGAGGATGGTGTCGCCGGGATTCAGCAGCGCGAGGTAGACCGCGGCGTTGGCCTGCGAGCCGGAATGCGGCTGGACGTTGGCATAGTCGGCGCCGAACAGCTGCTTGGCGCGGTCGATGGCCAGCTGCTCGGCGATGTCGGCGAACTCGCAGCCGCCGTAGTAGCGCTTGGCCGGATAGCCCTCGGCATATTTGTTGGTCAGCACCGAGCCCTGCGCGGCCATCACCCGCGGACTGGCATAGTTCTCGGAGGCGATCAGTTCGATGTGCTCTTCCTGACGCCGCTCTTCACCCTGGATGGCGGCCCAGAGCTCCGGATCGAAACCGGCGATGGCCATGTCTTTGCTGAACATTCCAAACCCCTGTAAACACGGCCGCCCCGCAGGATCGGGGGACGGACCGGCGCTGGATGGATCCCCCGCACGGGCGGGGGGCGAAGGGCGGCCATGATAGCACGAAGGACCGTGGCGCAGGCCCGGGGCGCGCCTCCCGGGGGTGCGCGGGGGACAAATGGCAACCGCGGGCGGCGCGGCCGGCCCGGCGAATGTCCCCGGCCGCGCAGCGCCGTAGGGTGCGTCGGCGCCAGCGACGCGCCGGGTTCGACACAATGCGGTGGACGGTGCGTCAGGCTGCGCCTCGACGCACCCTACGGGCCGCCGCGTCCGTTCTGGACCTCTTCGGCCAGCGCCGCCACCACCCCGGTCCAGGCCGCGGCCAGGTTGGCGCGGTCGTAGCCGCCGCCGCCCAGGGCGACCAGCCGGCCGTGGCAGACCTCGTCGGCGATACCGCACAGCCGCTGCGCGATCTCACCGTGCAGTTCCCGACTGTAGTTCAGGTGGGTGAGCGGGTCGCCGCGGACGCTGTCGGCGCCGCATTGCAGGATGACGAATTCCGGCCGGGCGTCGCGCAGGAAGGCCTCGGCGGCCGGCCAGACGGCGTGCACCGCCGCATCGTCGCTGTAGGGCGGCAGGGGGATGTTCAACTTGGTCCCCGCGGCCGGCCCCAGCCCCGTCTCGGCGGCGGCGCCGGTGCCCGGATAGAGGTAGCGTCCGTCCTCGTGGATGTCGACGACCACCAGATCCGGATCATCCTCGAAGGCATAGAACACGCCGTCCCCGTGATGGGCGTCGATATCCACATAGGCGATGCGGGTGAGTCCGTGGACGGCCCGCAGCGTCTCGATGAGCACGCCGCAGTCGTTGAACACGCAGAACCCCGCCGCCCCGTCGCGGCGCGCGTGGTGCAGCCCCGCGATCGGCACGAAGGCGCGCCGGCACTCGCCGGCCAGCACCCGCGCGGCGGCATCCAGCACGCTGCCGACCACGGTCGCCGCGGCCTCGTACATGCCGGCGAACGCCGGCGTGTCGCCGCTGTCGAGATAGCCCCGGCCGCTTTCGGACTGGCGTTTGACCCGTTCGAGATAGTCGGCGGTGTGGAAGCGCAGGATGTCCGCGTCCCGCGCCTGGACCGGCGCACGGATGCACAGCCGGTCATCCAGCCCGGCCGCCCGGCACTGTGCCCAGAACGCCTCCAGCCGGTCGGGCCCGAAGGGATGGCCCCGACCGAAACCGTAGGCCGCCAGCGCCGGCCCGTGATAGACGCAGCAAGGCATGCGCGGGAGCTCCGGGAAAGACACCGTCCTACTGTAGCATGGCGCTCCGCTGCGCCACGGCGGCCGGCGGCAGCGGCAGGCTGAACCAGAAGCGACTGCCGTGTCCGGGCCGTGAATCCACACCGATCCGCCCGCCCATGCGCTCGACCAGCTGTTTGCAGATCGCCAGACCCAGCCCGCTGCCTTCGTGCACACGGGCGCTGGAGCCGTCGCCCTGCACGAAGGGCTCGAATATCCGCGCCAGATGTTCGGCCGGGATGCCGCCGCCGGTGTCCGCCACGGAGAAGCACAGAGCGCCGTCGCCGGCGACCTCGAGCCGCACCCGCACGCCCCCTTCATCGGTGAACTTGAGGGCATTGTCGAGCAGGTTGCCCAACACCTGCCGGAGGCGCATCGGATCCCCCCGGCGGGGTCCGGACGCCGCGGGATCGACGTCGACCGACAGGTCCAGGCGCCTGGCCCGGGCGTTGCCGCTGTGGAGCTCCACCACCCCGCAGATCACTTCCGTGGGCTCGAACACCACCTCTTCCAGCTCCAGGCCGCGCGTCTCCAGGCGGGAGAAATCCAGGATATTGTTGATGAGCGCCAGCAGCGACTCGCCGGCCCTGCGGCACATCGCCACGTACTCCCGCTCGCGCTCGCCCAGTTGTCCGTCGTGCAGCAACCCCAGCAGCCCGAGCATGCCGTGCAGCGGCGTGCGCACCTCGTGACTGACGTTGGCGAGGAATTCGGTCTTCAGCCGCAGGGCCTGCAGGGCCGTGTCGCGCGCCCGCTCCAGCGCCCGCTCGGTCTCCTTGCGCGCGGTGATGTCGACGTCGACGCCGGCATAACCGAGCAGATGGCCATCGCCGTCCGTCAGCGGGATGCCGTTGGTCAGCAGGTACACCCGGCGACCGTCGCGGCTCAGGTGCCAGCCCTCCAGGTCGCACAACGGCACTCCGGCGGCGAGGGCGCCGCCGAACAGCGGCCGGATGCGTTCCGCCTCCCCGGGCGCCATCAGCTCGAGTGGATCCCGCCCGATCAGTTCCTCCGGCCGGTAGCCGAGCAGCCGCTCGACGCCGGGCGAGCACCAGGTGTAGCGGCCCTGCGCATCCAGCTCCCAGATCCAGTCCGAGAGGCTCTCGGCGATGGCCTTGAAACGTGCCTCCGACAGCCGCAGGGCGCGCTCGGCATCGCGGCGCCGGGCGTTGTGCAGCGCCAGCGCCGCCATATCGGCCAGGGACGCGGCGAACTGCTCCTCGTCGGCCTGCCACGCGCGGACGCTGCCGAGATTCTCGTGGCAGAGCACGCCGACGCAGTTTCCCTCCCAGTAGATCGGCGCATCGAGCGTCGCGCCGACGGCCTGCCCGGCCAGATAATCCGCGGCGAACTCGGCCGTGCGCGGGTCGTTGACGGCGTCGGCCGCGGCGATGACGCGGTGCATCTCGAGGGTGCGGAAATACTGCGGATAGCTGGCCGCCTCCAGCACCTGGCCGCTCTCATAGCGATCGTCGGCCAGGCGATACACGGCCGCGGCGGTCAGGGCCGTACGCTTCTCGTCCAGCCACCACAGCCCGACGCGCCCGCAGCCCAGAGTGCGCGCGGCGACCTCGCTGATGCGCCGGATGGCCGCATCCAGATCCCCCTCGACCAGTGCCGGGCAGCGCAGCAGATCCAGCAGCGCCGCCTGCTGGTCGCGCAGCCGCCGCGCCCGCGCCTCCTGCTCCGCCTCCAGCGCCTTGCGCTGCGAGATGTCGGTACGGATGGAGATGTACTGATAGGGCCTGCCTTCCTCGTCCAGGAACGGCACGATGGTGGTGGCCACCCAGTACAGGGCGCCGCTCTTGCTGCGATTGCAGATCTCGCCGTGCCACGCCGCACCCTGCCCGATGGTGCGCCACATTTCACGGAAGAAACTCTGCGGATGGCGGCCCGAACCGACGATGCGGTGATCCTGGCCGAGCAGTTCCTCGCGGCTGTAGCCCGAGATGGCGCAGAAGCGGTCGTTGACGTAGGTGATGCGGCCGCGGCGGTCGGCCACCGCGACGATGGCGTGTTCGTCGAGCGCGGACTTCTGCAGCCTGAGTTCCGCCAGGGCGCGCCGCAGCTCGGCCTCGACGGCGCGGCGCTCGCGCACCTCGTGATACAGCGCGCTGTTCGCCCGCTCGAGCGCCTGCGTGCGTTCGGCCACCTGCTCTTCCAGGCCGGCCCGGGCCTCGCGCAATTCCCGCTCGCGGTCGTCCAGGCCGTCGCGCAGCCGGATGAAGGTGCGCACGAGTGTCCCGACCTCGTCGTTTCCCGCCACCGGCAGCGGCTCGTCGGCATGCCCCGCGGTCAGGCACGCCGTGGCCCGCGCCAGGCGCAGCACCGGACGCCGCACCCGGAATTCCAGCACCAGCCAGCCGCTGGCGAGCACGGCCGCGGCCAGGGCCGCCATCGCCCACTGCAACCGGTGCAGGCGTTGCAGCACGGCGAGCCGGCCGGGCTCCGGATCCCAGCGCACCGTGGTCCTGGCCGCGCCGGCCGCGGGGTGCGCCGGCACGACCAGCTCCACCAGCCCGGCGGCGTCCGGCTGGCCGGGGCGGCGCTTTTCTATGCGCAGGCCGCTGCGCGGGTCCTCCAGCACCAGCGACCGGGCGGCTGGATAGCGTTCGAGCAGCGCTTGAAGGTGTTCCTCGGCATGGGTGTCATCGCCGGCCCGCAGGTGTGCGATGGCAACGTCGTGCAGCAGCTCCAGCTGTACCAGCAGCCGGTCGTGATCGAACCGCGCCTCGTCGTCGACATAGTCCGGCACCCAGACATACATGAGATAGCCGCCGCCGAGGAGAGACAGCAGCAGGAACGGCAGCAGGAACCGGCCGCGCAGCCCCATGGCATCTATTCCGGACGCGGCCACACGTAGGCCGCCTCGACGCGATTGCCCTTGCCGCGGAACCGCAGCTCCGCGCACAGCTCCCGGACCAGGCTCAGCCCCCGGCGCGCGAATCCCCTGCCGCAGGCGGCCGCCAGCACGGCCGCATGATCGAAGCCGGTGCCGCTGTCCTCCACGGCGATGTCCACACGGCCGGCCTGCGCGCCACCGGACAGGCGCAGGGTGACGCGGATACTGCCGTGCGCCAGCCGCCGCAGACGCTCGTCCCGGCGGGCATAGTAGTCGGCGAAGCCCTGCGCGTCGCGCTTGAACGCGGAATCGAGCTGCAGCAGGCCGTGATCCAGGGCGTTGCTGAACAGTTCGGTGACGACGGTATAGAGACGCCGGCGATGGCCCGCCAGGGCGGGCAGGGCCTCCAGCAGCGCCGTCAGCAGCCTTTCGGGCAGCTCTTCCCGGAGGCGCCGCGGCGTGTAGTCCAGGCTGACGGTCAGCGCGTCCTCCGGCATCGCGGCCACGGGCGCGGCGGCCGGCCCGCATTCGATCTCCATGAGGGCGACATCGTCGTTCTGGGGACGGTCGCCGCGGAACGCGTGCAGCGCGGCGCAGATATCCGGGAAATGGCCGGCGGCCGCCGGACTCGCGAGCAGGGCTGCCAGGCGCGCCTCGCCGAACATCTCGCCGTCCGGACCGATGGCCTCGATCAGGCCATCGGAATAGACGTAGATCCGGTCGCCGGCCTCGACGCGGGCAGTCTCCAGGGCGGGGGCGAAATCCGCCTCGGCGAGAATCCCCAGCGGCAGATGCCGCGAGCTCAGCCGCACGCAGTCGCCCGCCGCGCGGCGCCGGATCAGCACATCGGGGACGCCGCCGTTCCAGGCGTCCACCCGGCCGGAGCGATGATCCAGCGCGAGCATGCAGGCGGCGAGAAACAGGCCGACGGGCAGCTTGGCATGCAGATTGCGGTTGATCTCGGCCGCGATCTCATCGATGCCGAATCCCTTGCGGGTCATGCTCAGAAAGATGTCGGCGACCGGAATGGCGCCCATCGCCGCGGCCAGCCCGTGACCGGTGAAATCCCCCAGCAGCACCTGCTGCACGCCGTCGGGACGGTATTCGGCCAGCAGCAGATCGCCGCTGGCCAGCCCGAGCGGCGCCAGCAGATAGCGCAGATTGGGTGCATCGAGGCAGCTGTCCTGCATGAGCTGATTGACGGTGCGCTCGGCGATGTCGTGCTCGCGGCGCAGATGGTCGTGGTGCAGCTCCAGCTCGCCCTTCTGGCGCCTGACCAGCGCATACAGGTCGCGGGTGCGCTCCAGGGCATTCATCTTGGCGCGCAGGATGGTGCGGTTGTAGGGCTTGACCAGAAAGCCGTCGCCGCCGCATTCCACACAGGCCGCGAGCGACTGTTCGTCGGTCATCGCCGTGACGAACAGCACCGGACAGTACTGGTCGCGCTCCCCGCAGATCTCCTTGATACGCCGCGTCGCCGCATAACCGTCCATGCCGGGCATCATGACGTCCATGAGGACGAAGTCCACGGGCCGCGCCTCGAACACCCTGATCGCCGCGGCACCGTCGGCGGCCGTGTGCACCACATAGCCGTCGAGCTGCAGCTGCTCCTGCAGGACGGTACGGTTGATGGTGTTGTCGTCCACCACCAGCACCACGCCGCTGGCGGTCGCGGACTCCGGCGCCCGCCGCATCTCCGGCAGTGACATGGTCTCAGGCGATATCGAACAGTTTGTCGAAGTTCGCGATCTCGAGGATCTTGCGGATCTCCGGATTGCAGTTGACGATCCGCACCCGCGTCCGGTCGCCATTGACGTGCTCGCGCAGCAGCAGCAGCATGCCCAGCGCCGAGCTGTCCATGTAATCGGTACGGCTCAGATCGATCACGTAACTGGATATCTCCGGCGGCGCGTCCTCATACAGCTCGCGGAAGGATCGATGCAGCTTGAAATCGAACTTTCCGGCGATGCGCATGATGCGCGTGTTGCCCTGCGACACGACCTCGTTCGCGTTCATCATAGATTCCTCCCTGCGGCATGACCGCACATAACTAAAAGAGCTCCACTTCCCCCGCGTCCATGGACTGCTGCAGCACCACCCGGTCCGGCCGGGTATCCAGATGCCGGCGGGTCTGGTCCAGCAGCCGTGTCTGCTCGGCGATGCGTTCGCGCAGCTGCGAGCAGGCCGTCTCCGAGCTGAGCCCGCCGGCCGCGCCCAGCTCCGTCAGCAGACCGCGCACGGAGGCCGCCTCGCGGGCGATGTATTCGACCAGTTGCCGGGTGAGATCCTCGAACTGCAGGCCGCGCACCGCGGTGTCGACGCTGTTCCGGACCTCGGCACCGATGGCGGCGACGCGCTGCAGGGTCTCGGAAATCGTGTGGTTGAGGCCGCTGATGTGGTCGATCATCTCGTCGACGTTGCCCTTGGCCTTGATGGCGACGTTCATGTCCTTGGCAGCCACCTCGGCGACGAGCGAGCGCGCCTCGCCGATGGTCTTCTTGGCCGCCTCCACCTGGCCGCGGATCTGCTCGTTGAAGCTGGCGGAATGCTGCGACAGCTTGCGCACCTCGTCGGCGACCACCGCGAAGCCCCGCCCCGACTCGCCGGCGCGGGCCGCCTCGATCGCGGCGTTCAGCGCCAGCAGATTGGTCTGATCGGCGATCGAGTTGATGTCCCCCAGCAGCACGAAGATGCGGTCCATCTGCGCGACCATGTCGTCGATCTTGTGCACCGTGGCGACGCTCTGGCGGCTGATGTCGATCACCAGTTTGATGTAGTACGCGAGCACGTCGCCGATCTCGTCGACGAAGTGCTGCATGCCGTGGTGGCCCGAGACGCCGCCCATCACGTGGCCGCTCAGTTCGGAGACCAGCGCCCCCTGTTCGTGCGTCCGGGCGTTCAGACCGCTGAACGCGCCGGAGAGACTGCCGACCGCATCGCCGATCAGATCGCGGACGCGTGTCAGTTCCGCGTCCAGCGCCTCGAGGCGGTCGCCGGCCAGGCCCCACAACTCACGGTTGAGCGCGGCCAGCTCGGCCTCCGTGGCTGCCCGTTCGGCCACCCCGCGGGCCGCACGCTCGGCCTCGCGGCGCCGCATCAGGCCGTCCGCACCCAGCCAGACCGCCAGATTGCCCGCCAGGGCCGCCAGCGCGCCCCAATGCGCGCCCCATGCAGCCATCAGCCCCAGCGACGCGAATCCGGCCAGCACCGCAACCGCCACCGCCGTTCTGATCCCGCCGATGCGCTCCGGTATCGCAGCATCCGTCAACTTCATATCGCCCTCCTGTCAGACTGCCGCTGCGCCACCCGATCGAGGAGCGCGGCCGCGATATCCTTGAGGGGGAGCAGTTCCTGCGCCGCCCCCATCTGCCATGCCCGGCCGGGCATGCCCCAGACCACGCTGCTGGCCTCGTCCTGCGCGAGGGTCGCGGCGCCGGCGTCCAGCATTTCCTTCAGACCCTGCGCGCCGTCGTCGCCCATGCCGGTCAGCAGCACGCCGACCGCGTTGACGCCGGCGACCTGCGCCACCGAGCGGAACAGCACGTCAACGCTGGGGCGGTGGCGGTTCACGGGCGGCCCGTCGTTGAGATTGCAGATGTAGCGTGCGCCGCTGCGCTGCACGAGCAGATGCCGCCCCCCCGGCGCGATGTAGGCGTGTCCGGGCAGAATCTGCTGGCCGTCCGCCGCCTCGCACACCGACAGCGCGCACAGGCCGTCCATGCGCCGGGCGAAGGCCGCGCTGAACTCCGCCGGGATGTGCTGGGTGATGACGATCCCCGGCGCATCGGCCGGCAGCCGCATCAGGACGTCCTTGATCGCCTCGGTGCCGCCGGTGGAGGCGCCGATGGCGACGATCTTTTCCGTGGTCCTGAGCGGCATCGGTGCATGGCCGGCACCCAGTACGGCGTCGGCGCTCAGTTTCGGTACCGCGGCGATCGTCACCGGCGGGCGCCTGCCGACGGCCGCGATCCTGGCGCCGGCCGCGGTCCTGACCTTGGTGCGGATCTCCTCGGCATAGGCCTGCATGCCCTGCGACACGTCCAGTCTGGGCTTGGAGACGAAATCCACCGCCCCCAGTTCGAGCGCCTGCAGGGTGATGTCCGCACCCTTCTCCGTCAGCGAGGAGATCATCACCACCGGCATCGGCCGCAGCCGCATCAGATTGCCGAGGAAAGTGAGCCCGTCCATGCGCGGCATCTCGACGTCGAGCGTCAGCACGTCGGGATTCAGCGCCTTGATCTTCTCGCGCGCGGCATAGGGGTCGGATGCCGCCCCCACCACTTCGATGTGCGGATCACCGCCCAGGATCTCGGACAGCAGCTGCCGGATCAGCGCGGAATCGTCGACGATGAGCACCTTGATCTTCTTCATGCGCGCCTCAGAACAGCTCGATCTCGCCCTGCACGGGCGACGCTTCGATCTCGTGCAGATAGCGCTTCTCGCGCTCGCTGATGGTCTCGTTGTGCAGTGAACGCAGCTTCTTCACCAGCATCCTGCCGGTCGCCGGCGTGTAGTAGACCTTGCGCGGATAGATGTCGCCGAGCTCGCGCGACAGCACCTTCAACCCTTCGGTGCGCACGTATTCCTCGATGAAACTGATGTTCTGCCGGCCGATGTCGGTCATCTGTGCGAGGATACGGCCGCCGCCGGTGAGCTTGAGCTCCAGGTTGCGACGGCTGCCGCCGTGCTTGAGTATCTCGTTGATCAGACGTTCCATGGCATGGCTGCCGTAACGCGTGGAGGCGCCGACGCCGTTCGCCTCCCAGCTGCCGGTGCCCCGGCTCACCGGCAGCATGAAGTGGTTCATGCCGCCGATGCCGAATACGGGGTCGCGCACGCAGGCCGAGACGCACGAACCCAGCACGGTGACGATGGTTTCGCGCTCGACCGTCACGTAGAACTCGCCCGGCAGCAGCTTGGCCGCGTACATGCCGTGCGCATCGTCCCAGTAGCGGGTGATGTCGCCGAATCCCGGCAGGGGACGCGGCGGCGGACGGGCGTGTGGGGAAGCGATGCGTCTGGCGTCCATATCAGGTCTTCCGGTAGATGGTGCCGCCGACCGGGCGGAAGCGGTCGCTGATCTTGAACAGCGTCTCGGAATGACCGATGTAGAGATAGCCGTGCGGCGCCAGGATGTCCGCGTAGCGCGCGAACAGCTTGCGCTGCGTCTCCTTGTCGAAATAGATCACCACATTGCGGCAGAAGATGACGTCGAACGGCCCGCGCATCGGCCACGGTCCGAGCAGGTTCAGCGGCCGGAAGGCGATGCGCTCGCGCAGCGGCCGGACCACGCGCAGCCTGCCGGCATGCTCCCCGCTGCCGTCCTCGAACCAGCGCTTCACCCGCTTCGGGTCCATTCCCTGGACGCGATCCGCGGCATACACCCCGGCCTCGGCCCGCGCCACCACGCTGGTGTCGATGTCCGTGGCCAGGATGCGCGCATCCCAGCCCGACAGGTCGGCGCTTTCCGCCAGCGTCATGGCGATGGAATAGGGTTCCTCGCCCGTGGAACAGCCCGCCGACCAGATGCGCAGCCGGCGCGTGGCGGCATTGGCGGCCATGACCTCCGGCAGGCCGGTATGGGCCAGGTGCTCGAAGTGATGACTCTCGCGGAAGAACGAGGTGAGGTTGGTGGTGATGGCATTGATCAGCTCGCCCAGCTCGCTGTCGGCGTCCTGTTCGAGCCGCGCGCAGTAATCGTCGAAGCTGCCCAGGCCGAGCTGGCGGATGCGCCGCGCCAGGCGGCCGTACATCATCTGCCGCTTGTTCTCGCCCAGCACGATGCCCGTATGCTCGAAGGCGATGCGGCGCAACAGCTCGAAATTCTGATCGGTGAACTGGAACTCGCGCGTTTCCAAGGCCATGTCTGCGGCACCCGTCATTGTCGAGGCGGAACGGTGTCGTCGAGGAAGCGGTCATCGGAGGGTCAGGTGCTCGCCCGCCCCTCCGGACCCGCCACTCAGAATTCCTCCCATTCGTCCGCCGCGGCCACCGCGGCCGCCGCCGGCTGGGTGCGGCGCACGG
>JAJJPM010000112.1:0-13848 GCA_032907525.1 Gammaproteobacteria bacterium | reverse complement strand
ACCTAGAACCTAGAACCTAGAACCTAGAACCTAGAACCTAGAACCTAGAACCTGCATTTTATGGAACGACCATGCACAACGACATACATCTGGGCGTCAACATCGATCACATCGCCACGCTGCGGCAGGCGCGCGGCACGCGTTACCCCGATCCCGTGCAGGCGGCGATCGAGGTCGAGCAGGCAGGTGCCGACAGCGTGACCCTGCATCTGCGTGAGGACCGGCGGCACATCCAGGAGCGGGACGTCGAGCTGATCGCCGGCGTACTGCAGACGCGCATGAATCTGGAGATGGCGGTGACGGACGAGATGCTCGCGTTCGCCGAACGCATCCGTCCGGCGGACTGCTGCCTGGTTCCGGAGCGCCGCCAGGAGCTGACCACCGAGGGCGGGCTGGATGTCGCGGGACAGCAGCCGCGCGTCAAGGAGGCCTGCGCGCGGCTGGCGGCCGTCGGCGTGCGCGTGTCGCTGTTCATCGACGCCGACCCCGGACAGATCGAGGCGGCCGTCGCGTGCGGCGCGCCCTGCATCGAGATCCATACCGGCCGTTACGCCGATCTGCCGGAAGGGCAGGAGCGCGCCCGCGAGTTCGCGCGCATCGCGGCGGCGGTGGAGACGGGGGCGCGCTGCGGGCTCAAGGTGCACGCCGGACACGGCCTGAACTATCACAACGTCCTGCCGATCGCCGCGCTCGAGTCAGTGCGGGAACTGAACATCGGCCACGCCATCGTCGCGCGCGCCCTGTTCACGGGCCTGCAGGCGGCCGTGCGCGACATGAAGGCGCTGATGCTGCGCGCCCGCGGCCAGCAGGACTGACGGCGGCCATGATCGTCGGCATCGGCACCGATATCGTCCGCATCGCACGCTTCGAGACCATGCTCGCGCGGCACGGGGCGCGCGTCGCGGAACGCATCCTCAGCGCTGAGGAACTGCGGGAATTCGCCGCCGCCGCGCGTCCGGCGCGCTTCCTGGCCAAGCGCTTCGCCGTGAAGGAGGCCGTCGCCAAGGCCTTCGGCACCGGTTTCCGCGACGGCCTCAGTCTGCGCCACATCGGCGTGCACCACGATGCCCTGGGAAAACCGACTCTGAAGTTCTATGCCCGTGCCGAGGAACTGCGGACCATGCTGGCGGTCGGCGACACCCACGTCAGCGTCGCCGACGAGGACGATTACGCCGTCGCCTTCGTCACACTGCTGCACCGTTGACTGCCGACAAAGAACGCCACGGAAAACGCGGACAAGAGCTTTTTCGGCCACGAAACCCGCGAAATCCACGAAAGGTATTTTTATAAACCCACATGATCGGACCGTGGAGGGGGACAGACTCAAGTCTGTCCCCAGGGGGACAGACTCAAGTCTGTCCCCCTTCATCCGGTTTTCGGACGCTCAGCTCCGCGAATCCGCCGCCGCGTTGAGCAACAGATCGTCGATGACGTCGAGGCATTGGCGGTGGGCGGTTTCGATGCCCTGGCGCGCGCCGGTGGGGCAGGCGGCCTCCAGGCGGGCGGCCGCCTGCTCCAGATCCTTCACCTGGCAGTAGGCGGCCGAGCCGCGGATCTTGTGGGCCAGCTCGCGCAGGCTGGTCCAGTCCGCGGCGCGGAAGGCGGCGCGCAGCTGGTCGCGCTGCTGCGGCAGTTCGGCCATGAGCATCGCCAGCAGTTCGCGGATGAGGCTCTCGCGGGCGGCATCCGTGGCGGGCTGCGGCGGCCGGTCCACCCGGTGCCCGGTCCAGTGCCTCACCACCTCCCACAGGCGGTACTCGGAGATCGGCTTGATCAGACACTCGTCGATGCCGTGTTCCGCCAGCCGTTGCGGCTCGTTGGTGAAGGCGTTGGCCGTCAGGGCGACGATCGGCGTGGTGCGGTTGGGACCGGTGCCGGCGCGGATCGTCCGGGCGGCCTGTTCGCCGCTCATCTCCGGCATGTGCACGTCCATCAGGATGAGATCGAAACGGTGCCGGTTGGCGAGATCCAGGGCTTGGCGGCCGTCGACGGCATTGCTCACCTCCACGCCCAGGCTCTCCAGCTGCAGGCAGATCAGCTTGCGGTTGATCTCGTTGTCGTCGGCCAGCAGGATGCGCGCGCCGCGCAGGTCCGGCATCGCCGGGCGCGGCGTCTTGCGGCGTTCGACGAAGGCGTCTTCGCTGTCGGACGGGATGCCGAGCAGGCCGAAGACGCTCTGCCGGAGGGCGTCGCGCCGCACCGGCTTGGGCAGGCAGGCATCGGCGCCCAGATCGCAGATGCGGTTCAAGGCGTCGCGCTCCACGCTGTTGAGCAGCGCCACGATCGGCCGACCCTCGCGCTTGAGGTTCTGGAACAGCGTCGGCAGTCTGCAGCAATCACCGCCGCTCTTTTCGGTGCCCACCACGAGCATATCGAAGGCGTCGTCGGCCGCGGTCTCCTGCAGGCTCGTGCAGTCGCCGACTTCGGTCACTTCCAGGCCCCACGATTCCAGCGCGTGGCGGATGGCCAGGCGCACCAGCGGGTGGGCGTCGTAGACCAGCGCACGCCGGCCGCCTGCGGGCCGGTCGGCGGGTTCGTCCGCCACATCCACCTGGCGGGCACAGTGCAGCGTGAACCAGAAGGTCGAGCCGTTGCCCGGCTCGCTCTCCACACCGATGGTCCCGCCCATCAGCTCCACCAGCTTCTTGCTGATGAACAGCCCGAGGCCGGTGCCGCCGAAGCGGCGCGTGGCGGAGCTGTCCGCCTGGCTGAAGGCCGTGAACAGCCGGCTCTGCTCCTCATCGCTCAGGCCGATGCCGGTGTCCGAGACGCCGATCCGGAGCGAGGCATGCTCGTCGTCGCAGTCCTCGTCCTCCAGCATGACCCGCACCACCACGCTGCCGCGGCTGGTGAATTTGAGGGCGTTGCCGAGCAGGTTGAGCAGCACCTGGCGGATGCGGTTGGAGTCGCCGTACAGCGCGAGCGGCACGTCCGAGTAGATCAGCAGGATCAGCTCCAGACCCTTCTCGTGAGCGGCGGGCGCCATCAGATCCATGGAATCCTCGAGCGCCTCGCGCAGATCGAAGGGGATGGATTCCGTGCTGAGCTTGCCCGATTCGATCTTGGAGAAGTCCAGGATGTCGTTGACGATCACCAGGAGGTTGGCCGCCGACTTGCGGATGGTGGCGGTGTAGTCGCGCTGCTCCGCGTCGAGCGGCGTGCGCAGCAGCAGATCGACGAAGCCGAGCAGACCGTTCAGCGGGGTGCGGATTTCGTGGCTCATGTTGGCCAGAAATTCCGATTTTTCGTGGCTGGCACGCAGGGCGCGCTTGCGGGCCAGATCCAGCTCGACGTTCTGGATCTCGACCGCCTCGAGCGTCTCGCGCAGTTCGGCCGTCGCCTGGTCGACCTGCTCGCGCAGTTCCGCCTGGGCGTTCTCCAGGGTTTCGGCCATGACGTTGATGCCGCGTTCGAGCATGCCCAGTTCGCCGGCGGAATCCTCGCGCACGCGCGCCCGCAGGTCGCCGGCGCCGAGCCGCTGGACCGCGCCGGTGAGGTTCAGGATGGGGCCGGCGACGCCGCGGCTGATGCGCAGCGCGGCGATGGCGCTCAGTACCAGCAGGGCCGTCGTGATGAGGATGCTGGTGAAGATGATCTGGTGCTGGCGTTGGCGGGTGGCGGCGCGCGACAGTTCGACGCGCACCCAGCCCAGGGGGTGCGCGTCGCCCCGTCCGACCGCCTCCTCGAAATCGCTGACCGCCAGCCCGGCCGGCCGGATGGGTGCCTCGAATTCGAGCAGATTGGCGAGGGCGATCTCCTCCAGTCCGGGCGCGCGGGACTGCACCAGCGGGGCGTGCGTGCGGTCCAGGATGCTCACCCGCACCACGTCGCTCTCGCGCAGCGCGGCGTCCGCCAGCGTGCGCAGGATCTCGTGGTTGCCCGCGAACACCCCGTATTCGCTGGCCGGGGCCAGCTGATTGGCGATGGCCCGCCCGCGGTCGATCAGCGACCGGTTCAGATCCTCGATGCGGGTGTGGACGAAATAGACGCTGAGCAGCCCCGCGACCGCCAGGGCGGGCAGGAGCGCCGCCAGCAGGATGCGGCTGTGGATGCCCTCGATTTTCATGGACGGCGCGTCTCCTGGTCCTGCAGGGCCTCGAGCAGGGCCGCCTCGTCGGGGGCGGGCAGCGCGAGCGACTGGGCCACCTGCGGGTTGACCGAAACCGAATAATAGACGGGATGGCGCGGTTCGCCGAGCGTCCACTGGCCGCGGCCGGCGAGGTCGGCGATCCATTCCCCCGCCTGGGTGCCGATCTGGCCGGCGGTGGAATGCACGGCGGCGAGCGCGCCGGCGCGTACGTAGGCCTGCGAAAAGCCGATCACCGGCACGCGGCTGCGGTAGGTGGTCAGCAGGATCGCCTGCAGCGAGGAGCGCCGGAAGACGTTCGGATCGGGCAGCGCCAGCAGGACGTCCGCGCGGTCCATCAGCCGCGTCAGGGGATGGATGGGGTTGTCGTGCTCCGGGACCGGCATGATCACGGGTTCGAGACCGCGTTCCCGGGCCAGCGTGGCGAGGCGTTCCGCCTGGGCGGCCGACTGGGTCCCCGCCAGGGCGCCGATCCGGCGGGCGTTCGGGAGCAGCAGCTGCAGCAGATCGAGCTGCCGCTCCAGGGGCTGATCGAGATAGATGGCGCTGCGCGTACGGGGCGCGGCGGCCCCCGGCTGCAGGTTGGCCCACAGGGCGGCGTAGTCGGATTCGGGCACCAGCAGGCTGAGCACCGGCACCGCACCGGCATCGCGCAGCGCCACGGCGGTGGCGCGCAGGCCGACCGGGACGATCAGGGCGGGCTTCTGCGCCAGCAGGCTCTTCAGTCCGCCCGGCAGCGCCGTCAGGGCGTGGGTCTCCGGTTCGACGCGTCCGGGCGCCCAGGCCTCCAGTGCCCGCCGCAGGCTGGCGTCGACCTCCCGGTAGGCCTCGGTGGTGTCACTGAGCAGCACCTGGATGCGGGGCTGTGCTGCGACGGCCGCGTCGCCGTGAGCCAGCGTCAGCAGGAACAGGACCGCCGGCAGCAGCACCCGCAGACGGCCGAGCCACGGCCGGCCGCCGCCGGCGGGGATGCGGCGGGCGGCTGCGGAACGGCAGGTGCGGGTGGGACGCATGGGCGGGGACGGGGGCTGCCGCGATCAGGGCAGACCCAGGGTCAGTTCGAGGTAGGCGCGGGTATCGAACACGTTCTCATCTCTGAATTCCAGGTACTCGTCCAGCGCATTCTGTACGACGAAGGCGACGGTGGTCTGTAAGCCATTGCCGCGTAGATGCTTGGCAATACGGAGGTCCAGGCGGTCCTGGACGTCGAGCCGGTCGCCGTCGCCCAGCCATTTCATGCGGCCGACCCGGTAGTAGGTGGCGCTCAGGTCGATGAGATAGGGCAGACGGTGCATGGCGAAGACACTGAGGGTGCGCCGCGGGACGTCCTCGCCCAGATCTTCGTAGCTGGGGGCGCCCGTGGCGTCGTCGACGTAGGCGTTCAGGGCGGTGCCCTTGGCCCGGGCGTAGGCCAGGTTGACGCCCAGCATGCTGCGGTTCGCCGGCCGGTAGGCGAGGGCGAACTCGGCGCCGTTGATGCTCAGCGTGCCGCTGTTGGTGTGCAGGAAGGTCCTTCCGTCGAACGGATCGCTCGGATAGGGATAGTTCTTGGGATTGGCGATGCGGTCCTCCAGCTTGTCGTGGAACAGCTTGACGTCCAGGGTCAGGTGCCGGGCGGGCCAGCGGCCGAGGTAGCCGAGCTCGTAGGAGACGATGCGCTCCGCGCTCAGGTCGGTGTTGCCCAGCGAATACTGGTTGATCAGGTCGCCGTTGGCGAAACGCACCGCCCCGTCGGCGTGCTCTTCATAGATGGTCGGCAGGCGCAGGGCACGCGACACGCTGGCGCGCAGGCCGTGGTCCTGGTTCAACTGATGGTTCAGGGCGACGCGCGGCGACAGATGGATGCCGACCTGGCTGCTGCGCTCGACCATGGTGCCGAGGTTGACCATGCCCTTGTCGTAGGCGCGCCATTCCAGGTTGCCGAACAGCCGGTAGAGCTGGTTCTCGATGTAGTCGCTGCGGCTGTACCAGCTCTCGCCGCCGACGCGGTCGAACCGCGCGCTGCCGCCCCAGACCAGGCGCGCGGCGGGCGCGACCCGGAAACTGTGCTGGGCCTCGAGCTCGTAGCGCTCCTCGAAGATGCTGAAGTTGGTGGTCACCAGTTCGTCGACGTGGCCGGGGAAGAGCAGGCCGACGACCTCGGGCGGCACGCCGCCGATCTCGGACAGCCAGGCCTCGGTGTGCTCCCGGTGGCGCATGTAGGTGTGGTAGAACTGCACGCGCAGCTCCTCGTCCTGCGCGCGGGTCTGGTGCCAGACGACCTGCTGGAAATGGCTCTGCACCTCGCGGTCCCGCGCCGCCTCCACCGGGTCGTCGAAGCGGCCCTCGCCGCGCGGCCCGCCGTTGTAGCCGGCCTGGAATTCCAGGGCATTCCGGTCGGACAGGCGGTACTCGCCGCGCAGATTGAACAGCGAGACACGCATGCCGTCGTTGAGCGGGTCGCGATAGGAGGCGCTGCCGCTGAGCGGGTCGGGCGGTGCCAGATCGGTGCGGGTCTTGAAGCCTTCGTCGCGCCGGTAGCCGAGCGTCATGCGGTAATCGAGCCCCTTGATCCCGCCGCCATGGCGCAGCATGGCCTTGCTGGTGTCCTTGTTGCCGCGCAGCAGCGTCAGTTCGGTGCCGTCCACCTGCGAAGGGTGCTGGGTGATGATGTTGATGGCGCCGAGAAAGGCGTTGGCGCCGTAGGCCGCGGCGTTCGGACCGCGCACCACTTCGATGCGCTCCACGTCCTCGATGTCCAGCGGCAGGTCGGTCCAGCGCACGCCGCCCAGCGCCGGGCCGTACACCGGCCGGCCGTCCACCAGCACCTGCATGCGCCGCGCGTGTTCGTCGGACAGGCCGTGGTAGGTCGCGGCAGCCGTATGCCCCTTGGCATGCGCCACCTGGAAGCCGGGCACCAGCCGCAGCAGGTCGGGGATGTCCAGCACGCCGCTGGCCTCGATCATGGCGCGGTCGATCACGGTGACCGCCACCGGCGCCTCGTACTGGGGCTGGGCGAGGCGGGTGGCGGACAGCACGACCGGCACCTGGTCGAGGAAATACTCCTCGCCTGCCAGTTCGCTCAGCAGCAGGTCGGTTTCGGCGGCGTGGACGTTGGCGCACAGACACAGCAGCGGCAGCAGCGGCGTGCGCCGCCGTCCGGGCACGGCGGGGAAGAGGGCGTGCTTGATCATCGGGGAGTTCCTGTCGGTTGGTTTCTGCTCGAACGCGGCCGTCTGGCGCGGCCGTCGCCGCTATGGTGCCGTGTTTGCCGAGGCGGCGTCAAAGCGGCCCGCCGCCGCCCGCTTCTGTCGCTGCCGGACCTTGGGTACACTTGCCCGCTATGGAATTCCCCACACTCGAAGATTTCGTCGGCAACACCCCGCTGGTGCGCCTGCAGCGCCTGCCGGGCGAGACCTCCAACCGCATCCTGGTCAAGCTGGAGGGCAACAATCCCGCCGGCTCCGTCAAGGACCGGCCCGCGCTGTCCATGATCCGGCACGCCGAGAAGCGCGGCGAGATCCGGCCGGGCGACACCCTCATCGAGGCCACCAGCGGCAATACCGGCATCGCGCTGGCCATGGCCGCGGCCATCAAGGGCTATCGCATGGTGCTGATCATGCCCGAGAACATGAGCGTGGAACGGGTCCAGGTGATGCGCGCCTTCGGCGCCGAGATCGTGCTGGTGACGCGCGAGCAGAGCATGGAGGGCGCGCGCGACCTCGCCAAGCGGATGGAGGCCGAGGGCAGGGGCAAGGTCCTGGACCAGTTCTCGAACCTGGACAACCCGCAGGCGCACTACGAGGGCACCGGCCCGGAGATCTGGCGCGACACCGGCGGCCGCGTCACCCATTTCGTCAGCGCCATGGGCACCACCGGCACCATCATGGGCACCTCGCGCTACCTCAAGGAACAGAATCCCGATGTGCGCGTCGTCGGCGTGCAGCCAACCGAGGGCGCGTCCATCCCCGGCATCCGCCGCTGGCCCAAGGAATACCTGCCGAGCATCTTCGACGCCTCGCGCGTCGATCAGGTCATCGAGATCGACCAGCGCGCGGCCGAGGACACCACCCGCGCCCTGGCCGCCCGTGAAGGCATCTTCTGCGGCATCTCCTCCGGCGGCGCCGTCGCCGCCGCGCTGAAGCTCTCCGAACAGGTGCAGAACGCCGTCATCGTCGCCATCATCTGCGACCGCGGCGACCGTTACCTCTCGACGGGCGTGTTTCCGGCCTGAGGCGCGAGGGTGACAGCCGCTGCGCGAGCCACGAAACGGGATAGCCACGAAAGTAAACCCGCATACTCATCTTTCGTGGGTTTCGTGGATTTCGTGGCCATAAGGGCTTTGTCCGTGCTTTCCGTGTCTTCCGTGGCCATCTTTTCGCAACCGTGAACCGTCATCGCGAAATCTTCACTGCCTGTCTGCTGTGGGCCTGCGCCGCGGCGGCGCAGGCGCTGGAGCGGGTCGAGATCGCGGTGGGCGATGTGCAGGGCGAGGGCTGGCAGGCGCGGGACGTGCGCCTGCAGTTCGCGCTGCCCGGCGGTGCGGATCTCCGCGGCGACATCGCCATCGGCGCGCTGACGCTGCCCGCGCCGATCGGGGCGGCCGGTGCGGCACGGCTGGAGTGCGAGGTGCTGCGCCACGACGCGGCGGGCACGCACTGCAGCGGCCGTGCGCGCATCGGTGCGCTGCTGGGCGAGGCGGCGGATGCGCGGGTGCGCTTCGACCGCGATACCGGTGGTGCGCTGCGGCTGCGGCTGCAGGACATGAAGCTCGCTGCCGGCGTCTGGCAGCTCGACCTGCGGCTGCACGGCGGCCGCTGGGATCTGGCGGCGCAGGCGCGGGGCGTCGATGCCGCGGCGGCGCAGGCCCTGCTGCAGAAGCTGGACGTGACGGTCGAGCACACCTTCGGCGGAAGGCTGGATCTCGATCTGCAGCTGCGCGGCGGCGCCGACGGCATGGCGGCGGCCGAGTTCACGCTGGCCGCCGCGGGCGTGAACTTCTCGAACGCCGACGGCACCCAGGCCGGCGAGCAACTGGCGTTCCGCATCGCCGGCGTGGCGACGCGCCGCGGCGCCGACTGGCAGGGTGACGGCCAGGTCCGTTTCGCGGCCGGCGCGCTGTTCGTCGACCCGCTCTATTTCGAATTCAGCGAGGCCGCGTCGCTGCGGGTCGAGGCGGCGGGCCGCTGGACCGGCGCGTCCAGGGCGCTGACGCTGTCGTCGCTGCGGCTCGACCATGCGGGTGTCGCCCGCGCACAGGGCGAACTGACGCTCTATCCGGGACGGGAGAAGCCGCTCGGCGCGGTCAGCCTGGACATCCAGGAGGCGCGCCTGCCGGCGGCCTTCGACACCTACGTCCAGCCCTGGGTGCGCGGGCATCTCGGCGATGCGCTCGAAACCGCCGGCCGCCTCTCCGGCCGTTATGTCGCGCAGGCCGACGGCACCACGCGGCTGCACGTCGCGCTCGACGGCGTGGCCATCGACGACCCGCAGGGGCGCTTCGGCATCGAAGGGCTGTCGGGACTGATCGCTTGGGGCAGCGACGGCGTGTCCCGCACCACCGAACTCGCCTGGCGGGCCGGCAGCGTCTACCGCCTCGCGCTCGGGCCCGCGAAACTGGCGGTCGTCAGCCAGGACTCGCGGTTCGAGCTGCGCGAACCCGTGACCCTGCCGGTGCTGGACGGCGCGCTGCAGATCGATGCGCTGGCGCTGAGCGATCCGGGCGGCACGGACATGCGCTGGAATTTCGATGGCATGCTCCTGCCCGTGTCCATGGAGGCGGTGTGCGAGGCGCTGGACTGGCCGCGCTTCGGCGGGCAGCTGTCGGGGATGATCCCCGACGTGCGCTATGCGGACGGGCGCCTGGAGGTCGGCGGCGTGCTGCTGGTGCGCGCCTTCGACGGCGACCTGACGGTGCGCAATCTGCGCCTCGATCAGCCCTTCGGCCTGGCGCCGCGCCTGGAGGCCGATCTCGCCCTCAGCAACCTCGATCTGGAGGCGGTGACGAGCACCTTCTCCTTCGGCAGGATCGAGGGTCGGCTCGGCGGCCGCATCGACGGCCTGCGCATGGAGAACTGGCAGCCGACCGCCTTCGATGCGCGCTTCGCCACGCCCGAGGGCGATCGTTCGCGGCACCGCATCAGCCAGCGCGCGGTGGACAATCTGTCCAGCATCGGCGGCGGCGTCGGCGGCGTGCTGTCGCGCAGCTTTCTCGGCATGTTCGAGGAATTCCCCTACGACCGCCTCGGTCTGAGCTGCCGTCTGCGGAACGGCGTGTGCGAGATGGGCGGCGTGGAACCGGCGGACAACGGCTACTACATCGTCAAGGGACGGTTCCTGCCGCCGCGCATCGATGTCGTCGGCTATGCGGATCGGGTAGACTGGCACACATTGATCGACCGCCTGAAGTCGGTCACGCTGGAGCAGGCGCCGGAGGTGCGCTGAAGGACCCGATGGCTACGTAATGCACGGACAAGGGTCTTATGGCCACGAAATCCACGAAATCCACGAAACCCGCGAACGATGAATATGTGGGTTTACAAAAATCCCTTTCGTGGGTTTCGTGGATTTCGTGGCCATGAAATACTCGACCGATCGACTATCGACATTCATGAGGAAACCGTCATGCTGAAGCTGCGTATGCCCGTGCTGCTGGCCATGGTCGCGATGCTGGCCGCGTGTGTGACCATCAACGTGTACTTCCCCGCGGCCGCGGCCCAGGAGGCGGCCGACCGCATCATCCATCGCGTGTACGGTACCGAAGGGGGTGCCGAGAGCGCGCCCGCGCCGGCGGAACCCGCGCCGCAGCCGGAGCCGAAATCGCAGCGCGAAAGCGCCACGGCCGTCGCCCTGGCCGGTGTGCTCGACTGGCTGATCAGTCCGGCCGCAGCGGCCGAGCCCAACATCGACATCAAGTCGCCCGCCATCCAGAACATCACCGCCGGCATGGAGCGGCGCCACGGCAGCCTCGCGCCGCACTACGCCAGCGGCGCCATCGGCATGACCCGCGACGGCCAGATCCTGGTGCGCGACCTCAACGCCGTGCCGCTGCGCGACCGCAGCCGCGTGCAGCAGCTGGTGGCCGACGAGAATCGCGACCGCGCGGCCCTGTACGCCGAGATCGCCCGCGCCAACGGCCACCCCGAATGGGAGGGCGACATCCGCGCCACCTTCGCCCGCCGCTGGGTCGACAACGCCCCGTCAGGCTGGTGGTACCAGAACGCCCAGGGCGCCTGGCAGAAGAAATAAGACCGTGGACGGTGGACGGGGACAGACTTAAGTCTGTCCCCGTAGGCATTATAAATGTGTCGCGCATTCGATTCGGAAGACTCCATGACATGAACGTACTGGTATTCGACATCGAGACCATTCCGGACCTCGACGCGGGCCGGCGGCTGCACGGGCTGGACGGGCTGAGCGACGAGGATGTCGCCAAGGCGATGTTCCACATGCGTCGTCAGGAGACGGGCGGCAGCGATTTCCTGAAGCTGCACCTGCATCGGGTGGTGGCGATATCGGCGGTGCTGCGTTCGCGCGACACGCTCAAGGTCTGGTCGCTGGGGGAGCCGCATTCCGACGAGAAGGAACTGGTGCAGCGCTTCTTCGACGGCATAGACAAGTTCTCGCCGACCCTGGTGTCCTGGAACGGCGGCGGCTTCGACCTGCCGGTGCTGCACTACCGCGCGCTGCTCCATGGGATCGCCGCGCCGCGCTATTGGGACACCGGCGACGATGACCGCGATTTCAAATGGAACAACTATCTGAGCCGCTATCACGCGCGGCACACCGATCTGATGGACGTGCTGTCGGGCTATCAGGCGCGCGCCGTGGCGCCGCTCGACGAAGTGGCGAGCATGCTGGGCTTCCCGGGCAAGATGGGCATGAGCGGCGCCAAGGTCTGGGATGCCTTTCTCGCCGGCGGCATCCGGGACATACGCAACTACTGCGAGACCGACGTACTCAACACCTATCTGGTGTTCCTGCGTTTCGAACTCGTGCGCGGCAGGCTGACGCCGGCCGAATACCACGCCGAATGCCTGCAGCTGCGCGACTATCTCAAATCGGAGAACCGGCCGCACTTCGACGAGTTTCTGACCGCATGGAAATAATGGATGGCCACGGAACACACGGAAAGCACGGACGGAACCCAATTCATAGCCACGAAATCCACGAACCCCACGAAAGCCAGATACGCGGGTTTACTAAATTGTGTTTCGTGGGGTTCGCGGATTTCGTGGCTATAGATTTTTCGTCCGTGCTTTCCGTGTGTTCCGTGGCGCATTTATCTGAAATCGGACCCCGTTCATGAGCCGTTCCCGCAAACCGCGCCTGCCCGCCGAGCCGGTTGAACTGGTCATCGATTCGCTGTCCCACGACGGGCGCGGCGTCGGGCGTATCGAGGGCAAGGCGGTGTTCGTCGATGGCGCGTTGCCGGGCGAACGCGTGCGCTGCCGGCCGGTGGCGAAGCACAAGACCTACGACGAAGGCATGGTCGAGACCGTGCTCGAAGCGTCGCCGCTGCGGGTCGAGCCGCGTTGCGCGCATGCCGGGGTGTGCGGCGGGTGCAGCCTGCAGCACCTGGCGCCCGAGGCCCAGATCGACGCCAAGCAGCAGGTGCTGCTCGACAATCTCGCGCACATCGGCAAAGTGGCCCCGCAGGAGATCCTGCCGCCGCTGCGCGGTCCGCATTGGGGCTACCGCACCAAGGCGCGGCTGGGCGCGAAATTCGTGCGCAGGATGCAGCGGGTGCTGGTCGGCTTCCGCGAGAAGCACAAGCCGCACCTCGCCGAGCTGACCCGCTGCGAGGTGCTGCATCCGCTCATCGGCGAACGCATCACCGAGCTGGCGGAGCTGATCGGCAGCCTGGAGGCGCGTGAGCGCATCCCGCAGATCGAGATCGCCGTCGGCGACGACGCGGCCGCGCTGGTATTCCGCACGCTCGATCCGCTGTCCGAACGCGACACCGCGCTGCTGCGCGGCTACGGCGAGCGCACCGGTCTGCACATCCACCTGCAGCCGGGCGGGCCGGACAGCGTCCATCTGTTGTGGCCGGAACGCTCTGAGCTTGCCTACGTGCTGCCGGCCTACGGCCTGCGCCTGGTCTTCGAGCCCACCGACTTCACCCAGGTCAATCGCGCCATCAACGGCGCGATGATCGATCTGGCGCTGGAACTGATGGACGTGCAGCCCGGCGACCGCGTGCTCGATCTGTTCTGCGGGCTGGGCAATTTCACCCTGCCGCTGGCGCGCCGCTGCGCGCAGGTGGTCGGCGTCGAGGGCGAGGCCGGCCTGGTGCAGCGCGCCCGCGACAACGCCGTGCGCAACGGCATCGGCAACGCGGAGTTTCACGTGGCCAACCTGGCCGAGGATGTGCACATCTATCCCTGGCTCAGACAGGGCTTCGACAGGCTGCTGCTCGACCCGCCCCGCAGCGGCGCCATGGAAGTGATCCCGGCCATCGCCAGGCTGGGATTCGAACGGATCGTCTACGTTTCGTGCAATCCGGGGTCGCTCGCGCGCGACGCCGGCCTGCTGGTGCACGAGCACGGCTATCGGCTGGTCAAGGCCGGCGTGATGGATATGTTCCCGCATACGGCCCATGTGGAGTCGATCGCGGTGTTCGAGAAAACGAAATGACCGCTGCCGGGGGCGGGCACGGAGAGCTGCCATCGCGCCGCGCCGGCCCGTGAACGGCCCCGCGGCACGGATGCCGGCATCCTGCTTCGATGGTCTTCGTCTCCGTAACACGGAATGGAGACATCAGCGCGCTTCCGGTTGCGCAC
>JAJJPM010000111.1:0-13972 GCA_032907525.1 Gammaproteobacteria bacterium | reverse complement strand
GAAGGTGGCGTTGGGGAGTTTGCGGGAGCAGCGGGGGAAGATTGAGGGGTTGTAGACCGGTTGTCCGCGCTTGACCTCGGCAGTTTTTACTCTGACCTCAAATATCGACCCCAAATATCTGGATCAATGGTTGCTACTACTGCTGCCGCGCTTGATATTTGTGATATTTGGGGTCAGAGTAACAACTCACAAATATCCCCGCCACCTTGTTCCTTGAACCCCCTGCCGGAACAGCTTATGCGAATCGCACCCTCCCGCGTGGCTCGGGGATCGGACGACCAAGTTCCTTGGCAGTCTCGATCCATTCCTCGATGACGCGCTGGGCATTGGTCACCGCCTCGACATAACTGGCACCATCCGCCATGCAACCCGGCAGTTCGGGAACTTCGACCACAAAAGCCTGGTCGGCGTCGCTCCAGTAAATGATCAACTCGTACTTAGTCATCGTCACGCACCCCGAGTCGGTATTGCAGAATAATCCCGCGAACCTGCTTGACCTGATAGCTTTTGGCCATTGCACCTTTGGGTTGCAGGTTGATGATCTCCACGATGCCCGGCCTAGTGAAGATCGAGTGATCTCCTCGTATTCGCTGGCTGAATCCTAGGCGCAACAGCAACCGGACAAGATCCGCAAAGCGGATATTGGCGTCAGCATCTCCATTGAGAATGCTGCGCAGTACTTTGTCATATTTGACCATGGCACAGTCCTTGTGCGTGCGCTACAGGTATAGATTGTCCGGAAATGGCATCATGCCGATTCCATAAACCGCGCACCGCCGACGGTCCGGGCACCGATGGCCGGTAGAATAATAGGGGACAGACCACGGTTTTGGAACAGGGCGGAGCGCCTTCCCCACTACGCCTCGACATCCCCACCCCTCCGCGGCCGGCCGCTTTTGCCGGGCGTAGCGCGCTGTTTCAGCATTCGCTCAATCTCTGCCTGGAACCGTCTGTCACCGAGCGCATAGTTTCCGTTGGTCGCCTGCCGGATCGCACTGAGTTGCTCGGGATCCAGATGCGCCGAAAACAATGCGCGGTAAGCAGCCAGGCGCTCATCCGGGGTATGGCCGAGCCGTATGTACTGCTCATGCGGCTGAACCAAAGCATCAGCTTTACCCAGTCCGTTCGCCCGATAGCTCGACCAGCGATAGTCTGCAGGCGCAGACACCATTCCAGCCCGCACCGGATTCAGTTCGATATAGCGATAACAGGTCAGGACATAGGCCTCGTTCTGGGCTAGACACGACTTGAATCGCCCCTCCCACAACGTGCCGCTGCGGCGGTAAGTCCGGTTCACGTATTGCACGTAGCGCTGCCCCAATTGCTTCATCAGGGATGCAGCACTGTCTTTTCGTTCCGGCGTCAAAAGAAGATGCACGTGATTGGTCATCAGGACGTAAGCGTGGATCGCACAGCCATGTGTCTGCGCCTGGTCGCTAAGGGTCTCTAGATAGAACCGATAGTCCTCGTCGGCATAGAAGCATGCGCAGCGGTTGTTCCCCCGCTGAATGATATGCCACGGGATGCCGGGCACGACCAATCGCGCTCTTCTCGGCATATGGACCTCCTTGTCCGACGGCCATGATGATTGCGGATACTACCCGGAACTGGAGAACTTCCCAAATGGAGCTGAAACCGTGGTCTGTCCCCTATTTCCTACCCTTTACTTCAACAACGGATGATCCTTCGGAAGCTGGTGAGCGTACCAGAGTGCGAGCCTGTGGCGCAGAGACTGCTGCGACACCTGATCTTCCGGCATGGGCTGGATGAGTTTGTCGTGCGCCAGGAGGCGGTAGATATACAGGATGCGTTCGTTGACCGAGTCCGTCGGCTCGAACACTGCGGCGCCCCGCTCTTCCGCATATTTCATTCCGGCCTGGAGCGCCGCCTTGACCAGTTCCGCCTCGTGTTTCAGCTTTTTCATACTCGTGCACGCGTGGCTACTGTTCGATTGAAGGGAAAGTCAATGGGAGACGAAGGTGAGATCAAGGGGGATCAAGGGGGCAGAGTACTTGAAAGGCCTTCAAGTACTCCGAAGAACCCCCGATCTCCTCACGCCGTCATTACCTTCCTCCCCCGCGGCTCGGGAATCGGATCGCCATGTTCGGCTGCGACATCGAGCCAGAGCTTTATCGCGTCCTGCGCGTTGTTCAATGCGCTTTCATAGCTGTCGCCGTGCGCCATGCAGCCGGGAAGCTCCGGGACCTCGGCGACGAAGGCGGCGTCCTCGTTGCTCCAATAGATGATGATTTCATACTTCAGCATCGTCTCGACCTCCCAGGCGGTATTCAATCAATACCGCACGCACCTGTCTCACCTGATAAGGTTTCGCCTGGCTGCCTTGCCGCTGCAGGTTGATCTTGTCCCGGATCCCTGCTTTGCGGTAGAGATGGTGGCTGCCGCGTATCCGCTCCTCGAATCCAAGCCACAGAAGCAGGGATCTCAGTTCGTCGAATCCAATACTATGGTCGGCGGTGCCCGTTAGCACCCGCTCAAGCAGCTTGTGTCGTCGTCCCATGAGCCGTTCCTTGGCATCGGGTTCTTTGTGATTGGTTTAGGTTAGGCGTTGCAGCGCGTGACGTCCAGGGCCGCGGGCTACCTTGCGTATCAACGTGGGGGGCGGACCGAAGACCGTAACCCACCAACAGACCGGAAACGGTGGGTTACGCGGCTGGGCCGCTGACCCACCCTACACCGCCCGGATGCCCGCCTTCGCGGGAACGACGGTCACCCCTACCCCCCGCTCAACGCTTGAAAGATGTACACCGTCGCACCCTCCGGCACGCGGTCCGACAGCGTCTGCCGGTCGACCACCAGGCTGTCATTGATGCTGAGATTGACATGCCGGCGCAGCGCGCCGCGCTCGTCGAGCACGTAGTCGGTGAAGCCGGGCGCGATGTCATCGACCGCGCGCAGTACGTCGGCGACCGAGCCGGCCGGCACACGGATCGTGCGGTGCTCCAACGCCGGGAAGAACCGGAAGAGATGACTCGTCATTTCCACCGTGGGCATGACGGTCAGCCGAAGCGCACCGAATACACCGGCGGGAAATTGTTGCCCAGGCATTGCCAGGTCTCGCCGCGGTCTTCGGATAGATAGACGTTGCCCGTGGTGCTGCCGAAGCACAGGCAGTCGCCGGCCACATCGAGGCCGTGCCGCAGCACGATGTCGTAGGCGTCGTCCTGCGGGAGGCCGCTGCGGAAAGATTGCCAGGATCGGCCGCCGTCCGTGGTGCGCGCCACGCACAGGCCGCCGGCCAGCGCCATGCGCGCCGAGTCCGCGCGCGCGGGCACGACCCAGGCGGTGCGCCCGTCGCGCGCGTCGGTCGCGACGGGGAAGCCGAAATGCACGCCGGCCTCGGACTGACTGACCTTCTTCCAGGTCTTCGCGCCGTCGTCGCTGTAGAACACGCCGCAATGGTTCTGCTGCCAGAGATGCTCCGGCTGCCCGGGGCAGCCGGTCACGAAATGCGGGTCGTGGCCCCACTCGGCTTCCGGATTCGGCAGATAGTCGTTCGTCACCCCGCGGTTGCGGCCGTGCCAGGTCTGCCCTCCGTCGCGGGTCTCCAGCACACCGGCCGACGATACCGCGACGTACAGATGCTGCGAATCGCGCGGGTCGACGACGATCGAATGGATGCCGGGTTCGAACACGCCGTAGTCGATGCTCGCCGGCGTGCCGCCCCAGCGGTTCTCGCTGGTCGCATCATTGGCGAACAGATCGCCGCCGCGGCTGTCGTGGTTCCACAGCGGCCGGTTGAGCTCCCAGCTGTCGCCGCCGTCGTCGCTGACGAACAGGCCGCCGGGGATCGTGCCGGCATAGATCCGGCCGGGCTGATCGGCATGGCCGAAGGCGAGGTTCCAGATCTTGAACACCGTCGCGTCCTTGTACTCCGGCCGGCCGACCGGCGCCTCCGGATCGAAATCCGGCGTCGGCAGGTATTTGACGATGTAGCGCGCGCCCGCCGGGTACTTCAGCGAGGACACGTCCTCCCAGGTCGTGCCGCCGTCGCGCGAACGCGAGAGCTTCGGTCCCCAGTGGCCGTGGTCCAGGGAGGCCCACAAGGTGCCGTCGCGCGGATCGCGCGCCGCGTAGCACACGGGGATGCCCGCATGCGCGATGGGGTGCGGACGCCAGGCGCCATTCGAACGCCCGACGATCACGGTGCCTTTCCGCGTGCCCAGCAGGATCATGTCCGACATGAGATCGACCTCCCTATCTGTGTAAATGAGATCAGAAAACGGTTCTCTCCCGAGAGTCAACCGTTCTCCGACCGGATACGGCCCGGATCGGCTTTTACCACAGTTTCAATGGCGATTTTCATGACGCCCCCTCTGGTCGAAGATTGCCGGTGGACAATCCATAGACGTACGGGGCGTGCCCGATTCGACATGATCGGCCGATTTTTTTCAATGCCCGCGTCCGGCCGCGCAATCGCATCCATTCATTGAGCGGATAGAACACATCGAGGTCATGCCATGCCTCTCGTCACCCCCTCTTTCTAACCTCGTTCGAGCGACCCCGCCAACGCCCGCAGCAGCGCGCCGCCGTCGCCCCGCCACGCGCTGCCGTGCATGCAGGCGAGCGTGGCGGGAGATTCATTGGCCAGGCGCTCGAGCATCGCGCGCGTGCCCGGTGCGTGCGCGTAATAATCCATGGCGCGGCGGAAGCCTTCGCTCGGCTCCAGAATGTCGCGTTCCACCAGCGCATCTTTTCCGGAGCCGCCCTGGGTGAACAGGTCACCGCAGAGCAGGGTTCGTGTGGCGTCGTCGAACATATAGCCGCATTCCCAGCCATGGGGCAGATGCGGGGTATCGAACCAGCGCAGCGTGTGGTTTCCGAGCTTCAGCGCTTCGCCGTCGGCCAGCGCCTGCGGCGCGCGGTCGGCGATGTCGTTGACCGAGACCATCGCCGCGACCCTGCTGCATACCGGCACCGCCTCGGGAGCCATGGCGAGAAATTGGTTGAGCGCCCCGCATTCGTCGGCCTCGACGTGCGAAAAACCGATGTAGCGCAGGCGTTCGGGCGGCAATACGGCGGCGATCGCCTCCCTGACCAGCGGAAACAGGCCGCGCGGGCCGGTATGGAACAGCAGGGGCCTGTCGTCGGCGATCAGATACTGGTTGAAATTGAAACCGCCGCCCGGTGTGTTGACGGGGGTATTGATCCGATAGATGCCGGCGGCGATTTCGTGGATATTGGTTCCGGACTGCGTGCTGGTGATCATGGCGGCCTCCTTGGGTGTGTTCACCCTGGATGTGTAACGAAACGGCGGGTCGTTACACTTCCGTATACGAGGAGGGCGTACTATGCTGCCGGCATGTCCGAACCCGACCATCTTCCGGACGATACCGAAACAGACGCCGACCTGGCGCGACGCATCGCCGAGGCGTCTCCAGGAACCGATCGCGCGGCGGAGGCCGAGCTGTGCCGGCGGCTCGCGCCCCGTGTGCGCCTGTACGGCCTGCGCCATCTTCGCGACGAAGCGGGTGCCGCCGATCTCATGCAGCAGGTGATGCTCATGCTGATCGAGCGCCTGCGCGCCGGAGCCCTGCGCGAGCCGGAACAGCTGGTGTCGTTCGTGTTCGGCATGTGCCGCCAGGTGGTGTTCGACCTGCGACGCGGCAACGATCGGCGCGAGCGCCTCCTGCAGACCTATGGCGACGCACTGTTGCCGCCGGAAACGCCGCTGCCGGAGCCGGACGGCAGACGACTGGCGTATTGCCTGGAGCGTCTGCCGGAACGCGAGCGCACGGTGCTGATGCTGAGCTTCTATGATGACATGCCCGCCGAGGCCCTGGCGCGCGAGCTGAAACTGACCGCGGCCAATGTGCGCGTCATCCGGCACCGGGGTCTGGAACGCCTGCGCGCGTGCGTGAACGGTGTGAACCCATGAATACCGCAGCCTGCCCCCTGCCGCTCGACTGGAACACCTTGCTGGCCTACTGGCTCGGCGAACTCGACCCGGACAGCGAGGCGCGCACCGAGGCGCATTACCTCGGCTGCCCGGTGTGCAGCCGGCGGCTGGAAGAACTGGCCGCGCTCGCCCACGGCATACGCGCGCTGACGCGGGCGAGCGGCGTGGATGTCGTGGTCAGCGCCGACTTCGTGCGCCGCCTGAGCGAGCGCGGCCTGCGCGTGCGTGACTATCGCGTGCCGCGCAACGGCTCGGTGAACTGCACCGTCGCGCCGGAGGACGACTTCGTGGTAGCGTATCTCGAGGGACCGCTTGCGGATGTGGCCCGCCTCGATCTGGTCTATCTCGCCGGCGACGATGAACATGGGATACGCCACGAGGACATCCCGTTCGACCCGGACAGCGGCAGCGTGGCGGTCTCCACGCGCACCGCCGCCCTGCGCGCGCTGCCGGCCACCACGCGACGTGTGCGGCTGCTCGCCGTGAACGGCGACGGCGAACGCATAGTCGGCGACTATACGTTCAATCACACGCCGTTCGAAGAATAAGGGACAGACCACGGTTTCGACGTAGCGAAACCGTGGTCTGTCCCCGCTTTCCTCAAGCCCTCACCGCCATCGCCTCGATCAAACTGACCCGCCGCTCCTCCAGATTGCGGTGCAGGTTGTAGGCCTTGGTCAGGATGTCGTTGCCGACCAGCAGATGCACGCCCAGCTCGGGCAGTTCGGGTTCGCCCACCGGCTCTTTCATGTGCGCGAAGGCCTTGCGCGCCAGTTCGGTCTTGTCGTTCCAGACCTCGATATCGAAGCCGGCGGCGGCGATCAGCGCGCGGAACGCCTCCGGCCTGACGAGAAAGCTGTGCGAACTGTCCTGCGCCCAGGGCACCGGGAAATGCACCGGCGTGTTCTCGTTCGCGCAGACCTCGTACCACACCACACGGCCGCCCGGCCTGACGACGCGATGCAGCTCTTTCAGCCATGCCGTCTTGTCCTCGACGTTCATGCCCATCTGGATGGACCAGGCGCCGTCGAAACGCTCATCCCCGAACGGCAGTTCGAGCGCGCTCGCCGCATGGAAACTCACGCGGTCCTGCATGCCGAGCAACTCGGTCAGCCGCCGCGCCGTATCGATATACTCGTCGCTCAGATCGACGCCGGTCACGCAGCATCCGGTATGCCGGGCCAGCCGGCGCGCCGAGCCGCCCACGCCGCAGCCGACATCCAGGATCTGCATATCCGACGTGAAACCGGAGAGCCTGATCAGATCTCTCGTGGCCGTATCGCCACGGATGTGGAATTCATCGACCGGCTGGAGATCGTCCAGCGTCAGCCGCGACGGATCCTTGCCGATCTCATCGAGCCCGGCCATGATCCGGCCATACAGATCACTGGGCGAGTAATAGCTGTGAATGTGCTTTATGTCTGATGCCACGATTTGCCGCCACTGAATTGCATTGAACAGGGGGTCGGACTACTCGGCCCGGACGGGCGCCTCGCCCCTGGGAGCGGATTCAAACGCAGGTCCGGCAGCCGTGTCAATTTGACAACGTGAGACGGACAGCATTTCTCTGCGCAGGCCCCGTCCGGCCGCCGTTTTCAGGGTATCCGGCGGCCGGACCTTCGGGCATTCACCACACTTTCAGCGCCGCGCCTCCAGAATCAGATTGAACGGCGTCTCCGCCGCCCGGCGGAAGCGTGTGAAGCCAGCCTTGCGGAATACCTCCGCCAGCCGGGCCTCCCCGGCCTGGGCGCCGAGCACGAGGCGGCCGCCTTCCGAAATGGCGTGCGCGCAGCACAGCGTGGTGGAGGCGGCGTAGTACAGGCGGGCCACGGCCGAACGGTTGTCCTCGACGCGGTCGTTGGCGAAGGGTTCGACCAGCATGACCGTGCCGTCGGGCGCGAGCGCATCGAAGGCATGTTGCGCGGCGGCGAGCGGGTCGCCCATGTCGTGCAGGCAGTCGAAGAAGCAGATGAGATCGTAGCCTCTGCCGGGGTAGTCCGCGGCGCGCGCGAGATCGAAGCTTACGCGCTCGGCGACGCCCGCCTGTTTGGCGTTGCGCCGCGCTTCGTCGACGGATGCCGCGTGCACGTCGAAGCCGTGGAAGCGCGAGTTCGGAAACGCCTCGGCCATGAGGATGCTCGAATGGCCGTGGCCGCAGCCGACGTCGGCGACGGTGATGCCGGCTTCCAGCTTGTCGACGACACCGTCCAGCGCCGGCAGCCACTCGGATACCAGGCTGCCGCGGTAGGCGTTCCTGTAGAACGCCGCGACGCCGCAGTAGAGCCGGCCGTCGTGATCGCCCCAGGCGACGCCCTTGCCGGTGCGGAACGCCTCGATGGCCTTGTGCTCGTCGAACCACATGGACGCGGGCACCTGCCAGGCGTTGGGGATATACACCGGGCTGTCCTCGTCGGCCAGCACCAGCGCCTGTTCGGGCGTGAGTTCGTAGGTGTCGCTGACGGCGTGGTATTCCACATAGCCGCCCGCGGCCTGCGCGTTCAGCCATTCGCGCACATAGCGCTCGGCGCAGTCGGCGCGCGCCGCGAGTTCCTTGGCGCTCACCGGGCCGGCGCCCGCCAGGGCCTTGTAGAGCCCGAGCTTGCTGCCCAGGCTGACCATCACGCCGCCATAGCCGGCGGACAGGTCGCCGACGGCACGTTCGAGAAAGGTCTCCAGCTTGGTCTGATCGATCATGGGGATGCCTCCTTTCGTGGGGTTTTCAGACGAACCAACCGTGGCGACCATGATGATCGGAAGGGCGCCGTGGCGGAGGTGCCGAACTCGCCCGGGATCGGTTCATTCGTGCCATTCGGCACACTACAATCACGTCATGAGCCGACAACCGCACACCGGGACGATGCCCCTGCACGTCAGCCTCGTGGCCCTGCCCGACGCGGTGATCTCCACGCTGTCCGGGATCTACGACGTGATGAATGCGTTCGCCCTGATGGAGATATCGGACGACCTCCCGGGCGCGCAGCCGCCGTTCCGGGCCGAGATCGTGGGCGAGGCGACGGGAGCGCTGGAACTGGCGAGCGGCATTCCGATCACGGTGCAGCGCGCGGTCGATACGATCGAGACCAGCGACATCGTGATCGTGCCGTCCATCCTGCTGGGGCCGGACGGCTGGGTGAAGGGACGCTATCCGCGCCTCGTGGACTGGCTGCGCCGGATGCACACGCGCGGTGCGCTGCTGTGCTCGGCCTGCTCGGGCGTGTTTCTGATCGCCGAGACCGGGCTGTTCGATCAGCGCGACGCCACGGTGCACTTCGGCTATGCGCGCGCGTTCGCGTCCGCGTATCCGTCCGTGACCATCCATCCGGAACGCGTGCTGGTGATCTCCGGGACGCGCGACGAGCTGGTCTGCTCCGGCGCCTCGACGACCTGGCACGATCTGGTGCTGTATCTGATCGCGCGCTTCGCGGGCGCCACCGCCGCGCAGGATGTGGCGCGCATGTTCGCGCTGCAATGGCATCAGGACGGGCTCACGCCCTATATGATCTTCGAGGGAAGATTCGACCATGGCGATGCCGAAATCGCAGGCGCCCAGCAATGGCTGGCCGGTCACTTTTCGGTCGCCAACCCGGTCGAGGAAATGATCAGGCGCTCGTCGCTCGCCGAGCGCACCTTCAAACGCCGCTTCGTGCAGGCCACCGGCCTGACACCGATCGAATACGTGCAGCGCCTGCGCATCGAGGACGCCAAGCGCCGCCTCGAACGCACCGACGCGCCGGTCGACGAGATCGGCTGGAGGGTCGGCTACGAAGACGCGGCCTTCTTCCGCAGGCTGTTCAAGCGCACGACCGGCCTGACGCCGGGTGCCTACCGCAAGCGCTTCCGCATACCCGAGTTCGCCCGAACCTGATCCACCGCAGCCGACTTCCCGGAGGTGCCCCATGCGCTACGAACTGTTCTACTGGCCGTCCATACAGGGACGCGGCGAGTTCGTGCGGCTGGCGCTGGAGGCGGCCGGCGCCGATTACGTGGACGTCGCCCGGGAGCGCGGGCGCGGGCTGGGCGTCGAGGCGATGGTCCGGCTGATGGAGGGCCCGGAACCGCAACGGCCGCCCTTCGCCCCGCCCTTTCTGCGCGCCGGGCGGCTGCTGATCGCGCAGACGGCCAACATCCTGCAGTACCTCGGACCGCGCCTCGGACTCGTCCCGAAGGCGGAGGCGGCGCGCCTGTGGGCGCATCAGCTGCAGCTGACCGTCGAGGACCTCGTCGTCGACGTCCACGATACCCACCATCCCGTCGCGGCGAGTCTCTATTACGCGGACCAGAAGCGCGAGGCGAAACGCCGGGCGAACTACTTCACCACGGAGCGCGCGCCCGAACTGCTGGGATATTTCGAGAACGTGCTGCAGCGCAACCCGGGCGGCAGCGGTCATATGATCGGGCGCGGTCTCAGCTACGTCGATCTGTCGATGTTCCAAGTCGTCGCCGGCCTGCGCTACGCCTTCCCGAACATGATGGCGCGACTCGAACCCGCGCTGCCCGGCCTCGTCGCGCTGCACGACCGCGTGGCGCGGCGGCCGCGCATCGCCGCCTATCTCGCCTCCGAACGGCGGCTGCCGTTCAACGAAGACGGCATCTTCAGACACTATCCCGAACTGGACCCGTGATCCGCGCGAAGGGAACGGACGCACCGAAAGCTGAATCGCGTCTTCCTCTTTTCGATGCGCGAAAACAGGTGTCGCGGATGCCGCTTCGATCATCGGTCGTCGCGTGCGCGGCGGCTTTTTGATCTGCATCAAACGCACACGTTTTCCCGCTGGAGCGCGCACTCCGCATCGCCACAGGCTGCCGTCCGTAGGGCACAATCACGGCCCCACGATCACAACGCCGGACGGCAACAGGAGCGAATTCCATGTCCGAGAAGTATTTGGAATTGTTCAACAACGGCGAACACCGCTGCATCAGCTTCCACGACCTGGTGAGCGGCGACGGCATCCAGTCCAATCAGTTTCTCGTCATCGACAACGAACGCGCCGCGCTCATCGACCCGGGCGGCGACCTCACCTTCACCGCGCTGAAGATCGCCATCAGCAGCATCGTCCGGCTGGGCGAGTTGGACTACGTCATCGCTTCGCACCAGGACCCCGACATCATCGCCTCGATCGGCCGCTGGCTGATGCACAGCAACAGCCGGATCGTCGCCTCGCACCTGTGGTCGCGCTTTCTGCCGCACCTGGTCTCGGACTTCGTCAACAATCAGGTGAAGTACGGCCTGGGGGAACGGATCATCGCGCTGCCCGACGAGGGCGGCCGCATACCGCTGGGCAACACCGCGCTGATCGCCGTGCCCGCGCACTTCCTGCACTCCGTCGGCAATCTGCAGTTCTACGATCCGGTGAGCCGGATCCTGTTCTCCGGCGACATGGGAGCGTCGATCGGCGGCGGTCACCGGCCGGTGACGGATTTCGACGCCCACGTCCCGCTGATGGAGGGCTTCCACAAGCGCTACATGTGCTCCAACAAGGTGTGCCGCCTGTGGGCCGACATGGTCCGTTCGATGGATGTGGACATGATCGTTCCCCAGCACGGCGCGCCCTTCAAGGGCAAGGAGACGATCGGGCGCTTCCTCGACTGGATCTCCCGGCTGGAATGCGGCATCGATCTGCTGAGCCAGCGGAACTACCGGGTGGCGGGCTGACACCCGCCGCACGAGGCGATCCAGAAACCCCGCCTGCCCCCGCAGGATCTTCCGCCGGGCCTCCTCGATTCCGAACCACTGCCCTTTGTCGACTTCGGGGAATTGCCTCGTCATGCCGCTGTTGGGCGGCCATTCCAGGCTGAAGGTGTTGCTGACGATTCCGGCGGGATCGACGTCCTGTTCGACCGCCCAGGCATGAATGATCTTGCCGCTCGGCTGCTTGAGTTCGCCGAGTTCGATGAACCTGCCGTCGACCTCGAATCCCGTTTCCTCCCCAAACTCGCGTCGGGCCGCCTCCAGCGGAGCCTCGTGCGCTTCGCAGAGTCCTTTGGGGATGGTCCACGCGCCGTCGTCCTTGTGCGCCCAGTAGGGGCCGCCGGGATGGACGAGCATCACTTCGAGGCGTCCGCCGACGAAGCGGTAGAGGAGTATGCCCGCGCTGCAGAGGCTCATACGAAAAAGCACCGGCGCGCGGTTGCGCCCGCATCCGGGACGATCCGCCCGCCGGCCCCGATTCCCCGCAACCCGCCCCGGCGTGCTGTGGGGTCTTTCATCTACCGCGGCTGCGGCTGGTGTTCCGGTGCCGTCTGTTTCGTCAGCACCAGCCGGCCGTCTTCGACCGGGATGCGCTCGCCGGGGCGATGGTCCATGCGCACCGTGCCGGTCTCGTCGCCGAGCCGGTAGCTGACGTCGTAGCCGACGAGCTTCTCCTGCGCATCGCTGACGGTGCGGCAGCGCGTTTCGTACTCGGTATAGGTGTTCTTGGCCTGCATGTTCTGCTGGACCTTGTTGCCGGCGTAGCCGCCCGCTGCGGCGCCCGCGACGGTGGCGATCTTCTTGCCGGAACCGCCGCCGACCTGGTTGCCGAGCACGCCGCCGATCACCGCGCCGGCGACCGTGCCGACGATCCGGTTCTCGTCCTTGACCGGCTTCTGCCGGGTGACGGGGACGTCCTCGCAGACTTCGCGCGGCACCTGCACGGTCTGCGTGACCTCCTCGACCGCCAGCACGTCCGCATAGGCCGGTTCCTTCTTGCCCATCACGCCATAGCCGGCGATGGCGCCGCCCGCGGCGGCCACGACCACGCCGATCCCGATTCCTGTCAGCATCGACTTGTCCATAGGTATGTCTCCGTTCCGAATCCCGTTAATGAATGGGTGACGAAATTATATAGTGGCCGCCGCCCGAAATCGGAAGCAGCGCACAAATGGCGCTAATCCCTGCGGGAGACAGGGCCGGACACCGCCTCGTTCCGTGTGCCGTCTGCCCGCACCCGCGCCCGCACGGCCTCCATGACCTGCGGCAGGGTCTGCCGCTGGGCCGCGCGGCGGATGGCGGCCGGCACCAGCGAGGTTTTGGGCACGACCCGGAAGGCGTATTCGAGCAGGGTCCGGCCGCCGGATCCGCCGTAGGGCGACAGCGTCCACGATCCCTCGTCGACCTCGTAAGAGCCGTCGACGCTCCGCCAGTCGCGCCGGTAGCGCCCGCCACCCTCGGCGCTGTGCCGGGCGACGGTCACCGACCACAGACTGGGCAGCGGGAACGGCAGTCCGATGACGACCTTGCAAGTGACCTCGTCGCCTTCGCGGGCGAGTTCCTCGGCCTGCGACACCCGCGGCAGAAACTCGTCGTAGTCGGCGCAGCGGTCGATGTGCGTCCAGACCTCCGCGGGGGGTGCCGCGATCAGGACGACGGCGCGCGCGGCGGTGACGTCCTGCACAGCGACCAGCACCTCGCCGCGTTCGAGCCGGGCGCGCTCGTCGGGCGAGAGATCCGCGGCGGCGCCGGCGGCATATGCGATGAGCGCGAACAACAGCGGCAGTACGCGGCCCGGTCGGCGGCGCGGCAGAGCGACGGGCCCGTCTGAATGGGTGTCCAAGCGGTGCATGCGGTGCGGCCGCGCCGTCCTCAGTAACCGAACTCGCCGACCCATTCGCCGGCGCGATGATCGAGCGTGAGCCAGCGGGGGATGAACGCCTCGCCGCGCTTCGCCGGCATGGTCGTCACGGGCGGAGCGCCTTCCAGCTCGTCGATGCGGCACACCTCGGAGACGATCGGCCGGAACTGCAGCGTCAGCGCGGGATGCAGGACGACGCGCTCCAGGATGGATTCCGGCGCCCGCGCGGGTTCGTGGAACAGTACGCGCTTGCGCAGCAGACAACTGAAAAAGAGCTCCATCTCCACGATCAGCGGCGCCTGCAGCGCGTCGGCCGCCTTCCGGGCACGCGGCGAGAGCGTAACGGCGATCGGTCTGCCGCACAGACGGACGGTGAATCCGGTCCCGTCCCGAGCGGCGGATGTGTGCGCCGGAGACGCGGTCGGCGGGTTTCCTGTCATGGCGGCTCTCCGACCGTAGGAAGGGATCAGCGCCCCTTTTTAGATCAATTCGCGTCGACCGGCAA
>JAJJPM010000110.1:0-14136 GCA_032907525.1 Gammaproteobacteria bacterium | reverse complement strand
TGTAGTTCATGGTGAGGAAGATGCCGGAGACGATCTGGATCACCAGCACCAGCAGTGCCAGCGAGCCGAAGAAGTACCAGAAGTTGAAGTTCTTCGGCGCATAGTATTTGGCCAGGTGGTCATTCCACATGGAACTGAGCGGGAAGCGGTCATCGATCCAGCCCAGGATGCCGCCCTGCCATTTGTCGGTTCTTTCGCCCATGGTTATGCAGCTCCTTGGTCGTCGCCAATCAGGATCACCGACTCACCGACGTAGCGGTGCGGCGGGACAATCAGGTTGGTCGGGGCAGGCACCCCGCTGTAGACGCGGCCGGCCAGATCGAACTTCGAGCCGTGGCAGGGGCAGAAGAAGCCGCCCTTCCAGTCCGCACCCAGATCCTCCGGCGCCACTTCCGGCCGGTAGGTCGGCGAGCAGCCCAGGTGGGTACAGATGCCGATCAGCACCAGCACCTCGGGCTTGATGGAGCGGTTCTCGTTCTTGGCGTAGTCCGGCTGCTGCGGCGCCTCGGAAGCCGGATCGGCCATCAGGCCGTCCAGTGCCTTGAGGTTGGCCAGCATCTCGGGGGTGCGCTTGACCACCCACACCGGCTTGCCGCGCCACTCGACATTGATCTTCTGACCGGGCTCAAGCTTGCTGATATCCACTTCGACGGGGGCGCCGGCGGCCTGAGCGCGGGCGCTCGGCTGCATGGACTTCACGAAGGGGACCAAGGTGTACACGGTCCCCACGGCTCCCACCACCGTGGCGGCAGCAGTCAGAAAGCGACGCCGGCTGGTATCTACGCCATCAGTGCTCATTAAAGGGCTCTCCAGGGTTGTCTACTGCTTCTAATAATAAATTTGTCGGCATTCGGGCTGCGCGAGGCGGGCCATTCTACAACGATTCGCAGCCGGCCGGACTTGTGTCAGATCAAGCGACCCGGCAAATCCTTCGGGAGGCCGGGCCCCTGAAAACCGCATAGCTTCCGACAAACCGCCGGGCGAGGTCAAGCAGAACGCCGATTTTTCTATGACTTATACCGGGTTGGCGATGTCCACGAAGGTGTGTTCGAGGCCGAAGCACGCGGCCAGATGCTCACCCAGGGCGCGCACGCCGAAGCGCTCGGTGGCATGGTGCCCGGCCGCGTAGAAATGGATGCCGCATTCGCGGGCGACGTGCACGGTCTGTTCGGAGATCTCGCCGCTGATGAAGGCGTCGAGTCCGAGCGCCGCGGCCGCCGTGATATAAGACTGGGCGGCACCGGTGCACCAGCCGACGCGCAGCACCGGATGATCGCCGCCGGTGATGAACTGCGGCTCCCTCCCGAGGGCGTTCCCGATGTCGGCGGCGAGATCGGCCGCGCCGCGCGCCGCGGGCAGCCGGCCGTGGCAGGCGAGATCGGGACCGCGCCCGCCGCCGAACCAGCCCTCCACCGGCAGGCCGAGGGCCCGGGCGAGCTGAGCGTTGTTGCCCAGTTCCGGATGGGCGTCGAGCGGCAGGTGGTAGGCGATCAGGCTGACGTCGGCGGCCAGCAGCGCGGCGAGACGCCGGCGCTTCATGCCGGTGACGCGCGGATCCTCGTCCTTCCAGAAATAGCCGTGGTGCACCAGCACGGCATCGGCGCCCGCGGCGACGGCCGCGTCGACCAGCGCCTGGCAGGCGGTCACGCCGCTCATCAGCCGGCGCACTTCCCGGCGTCCCTCCACCTGCAGACCGTTCGGGCAATAGTCCTGGAAGGCCGCGCTGTTCAGCAGGGTGTCGGTGTAGCTGACGAGTTCGTCGAGTGTGGTCATTGCTCTGGTTCGCCGGGCGATGTCGATTGTTGATAAACTCCTGCTGCGTTCGCCAACGCGGCGAACAGATCTGCAGGAGCGGCCTCTCGCCGCGAAGAGCTCGGAGATTCGCCGGTTCGCGGCCGGGGCCGCTCCTGCAGGCACGATTCCAACCGTCGGCATGGCCGACAGAGTAGCCCAAGCATGAAACTTCGCAAACTCGTCGTCTTCCTGTTCCAGTCGGCCACCGTCGGTCTGGTGGCCGCCGCCGCCCTGCTGCTGCTCAAGCCCGAACTGTTCCGCAAGGAGCCGGCTGTCGTCGAGGTGCGCGAAACCGTGGAGCAGAGCACGCGGATCGGCGACGGCCTCGGCAGCGGCCCGGTCTCCTATGCCGACGCCGTGGAGCGCGCCGCGCCGGCGGTCGTCAACGTCTATACCGCGAAGCTCATCACCCAGCGCGCCCATCCGCTGTTCAACGATCCGCTGTTCCAGTATTTCTTCGGCGACCAGTTGGGCGCCGAGCGCCAGCGGCTGCAGACCAGCCTGGGCTCGGGCGTGATCATCAGCGCCCAGGGCTACGTCCTGACCAACAATCATGTCGTGTCCGGCGCCGACCAGATCCAGGTCATGATCCGCGACGGCCGCAGCCTCGACGCGAAGATCGTGGGCGTGGATCCGGACACCGACCTGGCCGTGCTCAGAATCCAGGCCGATGATCTGCCCAGCATCGTCATCGGCGATTCCTCGCGGCTGCGCGTCGGCGACGTGGTGCTCGCCATCGGCAATCCCTTCGGCGTCGGCCAGACCGTCACCCAGGGCATCGTCAGCGCGACCGGGCGCAATCAGCTCGGCATCAGTGCCTTCGAGAACTTCATCCAGACGGACGCGGCGATCAATCCCGGCAACTCCGGCGGCGCGCTCGTCAACGCGCACGGCGAGCTCGTCGGGATCAACACGGCGATCTTCAGCAAATCCGGCGGCTCGCAGGGCATCGGCTTCGCCATCCCCGAGAGCCTCGCCAAGGGCGTGATGAAGCAGATCATCGAGCACGGTCAGGTGGTGCGCGGCTGGCTGGGCATCGAGGCCCAGAACCTGACGCCGGCGCTGGCCGAGTCCTTCGGCCTCCAGGAAGCACGCGGCGTGCTGATTTCCGGCGTGCTGCGCGGCGGGCCGGCCGACCAGGCCGGGCTGCAGCCGGGCGACATCGTCACCGCACTGAATGGCTCGCCGGTGAACGACGCCCGCGACTCCATGAATCGCATCGCCGAACTGCGGCCGGGCTCGAAGCTGCATGTCGGCGGTCTGCGCAACGGCGCGGCCTTCGAGGCGGACGCGGTGATCGGCCAGCGCCCGAACGCTTCACGCTGAGCCGGCGGCCCGCGCGCGGGCCGCTCACAGCAGCGTGCGCAGCGCCTCGAGGAAGGCGGCGTTCTCGGCCGGCGTCCCGACCGTCACGCGCAGGCAGTCGCGCAGCGCGCCGCCGGCGCCGCTCAGGTTCTTGATGAGCACGCCACGGTCGCGCAGGCCGGCGAAGACCGGGTCGGCGCGGCCCGCCGGGGTGCGGAACAGGATGAAATTCGCCTCGCTGGGATAGACCTTCAGCCCCGGCAGACCTTCCAGCGCCGCGAACAGCACGGCCCGGTCGGCGCGGATGCGCGCGGTCTGTCCGTCCAGCACCGCGCGGTGCTCGAGGGCGAATTCCGCGCTCGCCTGGGTGAGCACGTTGATGTTGTACGGCAGGCGCGTCTTGTCGATCTCGTTCAGCCAGGCCGGCGGGCCGGCCAGCAGGCCGAGCCGCAGACCCGCCAGTCCCATCTTCGACACCGTGCGCAGCACCAGCAGATTCGGATACCTGCCGAGCGCGCCCATGAAGCTGTCGGAGGCGAAGGCCGCGTAGGCCTCGTCGACGACCACCAGACCCGGCGCCTCGGCGAGGATGCCGCGTACGGCCTCGGCATCGAACAGATTGCCGGTGGGATTGTTCGGATAGGCGAGGAACACCACCGCGGGCTGCTCCCGCTCGATGGCCTCGAGCATGGCGTCCGCGTCCAACGCGAAATCGTCGCGCAGCGGCACGCCCGCGAAGCGCATGCCGGTCACCTGCGCGATCATGCGGTACATCACGAAGGTCGGTTCCGGCGCGAGTATCGTCCGGCCCGGCGCCGCCACCGTCTGGGCGATCATCTGGATCAGCTCGTCCGAGCCGTTGCCGAGCAGAATATCCATATCCGCCGGCACGTCCATGGCCGCGCGCAGGCTGTCCTGCAGACGCCGCGCGGACGGATCGGGATAGCGGTTGAGCGGCACGCCGCGCAGGCGTTCCAGCCACGCGTCCACCAGTTCGTCCGGCCAGCCGTAGGGGTTCTCCATGGCATCCAGCTTGATGCAGCGCCCCGGGTCCGGCACGTGATAGGCCGACAACGCCCGGATCTCCGGCCGCACCCAGTGCCCGATGTCGTCTCTGATGTCGCGCGTCATTTCCGATTAGACCCCAAGAAACCCACTTCAACCGCGAAGGACGCGAAGGCGCGCAAAGGAAACCCAAAACCTTTTTTGCCATGAAATCCACGAAAAATAGCGGTTCGAAAAACACCCTCGCGATCCTTCGTAGGGTTCATGGCTTTCGTGGCCAAGAAGGTTTTTCCTCGCGTGCCTTCGCGTCCTTCGCGGTAGAAGTTTTCCGACGTCAATTCTTGCGTATACGGTACTCGGCCGAGCAGGCGTGGGCGGTGAGGCCTTCGCCGCGGGCGAGCACGGAGGCGGTCTTGCCCAGTTCGGACGCCCCTTCGGGCGAGCACATGATCAGGCTCGAGCGTTTCTGGAAATCGTATACGCCCAGCGGCGACGAGAAGCGCGCGGTGCGGGAGGTGGGCAGCACGTGGTTGGGGCCGGCGCAGTAGTCGCCGACCGCCTCGGCGGTGTAGCGGCCCATGAAGATCGCGCCGGCGTGCCTGATCTTCTTCGCCAGCGCCTGCGGATCGGCCACCGACAGCTCCAGATGTTCCGGCGCGATGAAGTTGGCGACTTCGGCCGCCTCGTCGAGATCGCGCACCAGCACCAGAGCCGCGCGCTGTGACAGCGAGGTCTCGATGATGGACCTGCGTTCCATGGTCGGCAGCAGGCGCTCGATGCTGTTGCGCACCTCGTCGAGGAATTCCGCGCTGGGGCTGACCAGGATCGCCTGCGCGTCCTCGTCGTGCTCGGCCTGGGAGAACAGGTCCATCGCGATCCAGTCCGCCGGCGTCCGGCCATCGCACACCACCAGGATCTCCGAGGGACCGGCGATCATGTCGATGCCGACGGTACCGAACACCATGCCCTTGGCGGTGGCGACATAGATGTTGCCCGGCCCCACGATCTTGTCCACCTGCGGGATGGTTTCGGTGCCGTAGGCGAGCGCGGCGACCGCCTGCGCGCCGCCGATGGCGAAGACGCGGTCGACGCCGGCGATGGCCGCGGCGGCCAGCACCAGCTCGTTCAGTTCGCCACCCGGCGTCGGCACCACCATGATCAGCTCCGGCACGCCGGCGGTCTTGGCGGGCACCGCATTCATCAGCACCGACGAGGGATAGGCGGCCTTGCCGCCCGGCACGTACAGGCCGACACGGTCCAGCGGCGTGACCTGCTGACCGAGCAGCGTGCCGTCGTCCTCGGTATAGCTCCAGGACTCCATGCGCTGGCGCTCGGCGTAGACGCGCAGGCGCTGCGCCGCGGCCTCCAGGGCCGTGCGCTGTTCGCTGGGAATGGCGTTCAGGGCCTGCGTCAGCCGTACGGCCGGGATCTCCAGCTCGGCCATGGACGCGGCCTGCATGCGGTCGAAGCGGTTGGTGTACTCCACCACGGCGGCGTCGCCGCGGCTCTTCACGTCGCGCAGGATGTCGCGCACCGTGGCATTGACGCGGTCGTCGGAGGCGGCGTCCCAGGCGAGCACGCTTTCCAGCCGCGACCAGAAGTCGGCATCGGTCGTGGCAAGCTGTCGGATCTGCAACATACGGGTCCCCCCTCGCTGGTGCATGCGTATAGCTGTCCGTACGGGAATACGGTGTCCGTCAGCGGCGCACTGCCGCCACCGCCGCGCCCATCTGCTCGACGAAGTCCATCACCTGGGCGTGCTTCATCTTCATGGACGCCTTGTTCACGATCAGGCGCGAGCTGATGTCGGCGATGTGCGCGAGCGGCACCAGACCGTTGGCCTTGAGTGTGTTGCCGGTGTCCACCAGATCGACGATCAGGTCCGCGAGCCCGACCAGCGGCGCGAGTTCCATCGAGCCATAGAGCTTGATGATCTCGACCTGCCGTCCCTGCGCCGCATAATAGCGCCGCGCACTCTCCACGTACTTGGTCGCGATGCGCAGACGGCGGGCGCCCTCTCCCGCGCCCGGCCGCCCGGCCACCATCAGCCGGCACCGGGCGATCTCCAGATCGAGCGGCTCGTACAGCCCCTGGCCGCCGTGCTCCAGCAGCACATCCTTGCCGGCCACCCCCAGATCCGCCGCCCCGTACTGCACATAGGTCGGCACGTCGGAGGCGCGGATCAGCACCACCTTCACGTTGTCGCGATTGGTATCGAGGATCAGCTTGCGGCTGGTCTCGGGATCGTCGCGCAACTCGATGCCCGCCGCCGCGAGCAGCGGCAGCGTATCCTTGAAGATGCGCCCCTTCGATACCGCGATGGTCAACGTGTCGTTCATAAAATCAGGTTCTAGTTTCTAGGTTCTAGGTGCTGGGTTGGGGCAGAAGGTTTTCCCTCGGCCCTCGCACCTAGAACCTAGCACCTCAAGAAGGCACCCGGCGGATCCTCGCGCCCAGCTGGGCGAGCTTTTCCTCGATGCACTCGTAGCCGCGGTCGATGTGGTAGATGCGGTCGACCACGGTGTCGCCCCTGGCGACCAGACCGGCCAGCACGAGGCTCGCCGAGGCGCGCAGATCCGTCGCCATGACCGGCGCGGCGGTGAGCTGCTTCACGCCGCGGGTGATGGCCATGTTGCCCTCGACGCGCACATCGGCACCCATACGCTGCATCTCGTGCACGTGCATGAAGCGGTTCTCGAACACCGTCTCGGTGATGGTGCCGACGCCTTCGGCGACGGCGTTGAGCGCCGTGAACTGGGCCTGCATGTCCGTCGGGAAGGCCGGATAGGGCGCGGTGCGCACGTCCACCGCACGCGGCCGTTCGCCCCGCATGTCGAGTTCGATCCAGTCCTCGCCCTCGGTGATCGTGGCACCCGCCTCGCGCAGCGACTGCAGCACGGCATCCATGAGATCCGGACGGGTGTTCTTGAGCTTGACGCGCCCGCCGGTGATCGCCGCCGCCACCAGATAGGTGCCGGTCTCGATGCGGTCGGGCAGCACGCGGTACTCGGTCCCGCTCAGATTATCCACGCCCTGGATGTGCAGCGTGTCGGTACCCGCCCCTTCGATCTTCGCACCCATCTGGTTGAGGAAGTTGGCCAGGTCGACCACTTCCGGCTCGCGGGCGGCGTTCTCGATGACGGTCTCGCCCTGGGCCAGCGCCGCGGCCATCATCAGATTCTCGGTGCCGGTGACGGTGACCATGTCCATCACCAGGCGGGCGCCCCGCAGACGCTTGGCGCGGGCCTTGATGTAGCCGCCCTCCACGCTGATGTCGGCGCCGAGCGCCTGCAGCCCCTTCACGTGCAGGTTCACCGGCCGCGAGCCGATGGCGCAGCCGCCCGGCAGCGACACGTCGGCGCGCCCGTAGCGCGCCACCAGCGGCCCCAGTACGAGGATGGAGGCGCGCATGGTCTTGACCAGCTCGTAGGGCGCGGCGAACTCGTGGATGGTGCGCGGGTCGGCCTCGATGTTCATCTTCTCGTCGACGACCAGGTCCACGCCCATGCGCCCGAGCAGTTCCATGGTGGTGGTGACGTCGTGCAGGTGCGGAACGTTGCCCACGGTCACCGTGCTGTCCGCCAGCATGGTCGCCGCCAGGATGGGCAGCACGGCGTTCTTCGCACCGGAGATGCGGATCTCGCCGCGCAGCGGCGCGCCGCCGCTGATGATCAGTTTGTCCAAGCGTCCTCCGGACTCATTGCAGGCGTGGATTCTTCTTCCACTGCTCCGGCGTGTAGGTGTGCAGAGCCAGCGCGTGGATCTCGGCCCGCATGAGGTCGCCGAGGGTGCCGTACACCATCTGGTGCTGCTTGACGGTGCTCTGGCCGACGAACGCCTCGCTGACGACGATGGCTTCGAAATGGTCGCCGTCGCCCTTGACGGTGACCTCGCTGCCGGGGATCCCGGCCTCGATCAGCTGTTTGATTTCGTGCGCTTGCATGGTGATCACGTCCCGATTGCCGACGCCGCCGCCGCGAATCGGCGGGCGGTCGAAAGGGCGCCATGATATAGAAAAAGCCCGGCCCTTGGCCAATCCTGCGCGGCCCCGGCTCCGCCGGTCCGGCCCGCGGAGACGGCGCGGCGGCTAGCCGCGGCTGAGCGGCAGGATCTGGTCGAGGCTGCTGACCCGGGCGATGGCCAGCATCTGCGGGGGGATGTTCAGGAACTCGACGGGCTTGCCCAGCCGCCGGGCCGCACGCATCCATTCGACCAGCAGCGCCAGGCCGGCGCTGTCGGAGCGCTGCACGTCCTTGAGGTCGACGCGCAGGTCACCGGCATCCCGCAGCAGGTCCCGGGCCTCGTCCCACAGCTGCGGCACGGTGGCGAAGCTCAGCTCCCCCGCCAGCAGCAGCCGCCCGTCCGGCGCACGCCGGATGCTGCCGTCGCTCACACCTCACCGCCCGTGGCATTGCGGTCCGCGAGGCGCTTGATGAGCGCATCGATGCCGTGACTCCTGATTTCGCTGGCGAAGGTGGTGCGGTAGTTCGACACCAGGCTGATGCCATCGATGACCACGTCGTACACCTTCCAGCCCTTGTCGCCGAGATACATGCTGTAATTGATCGGAATCGCCGGCGCGCCGGGCTTCACCACCTCGGTACGGACCGTGGCGTCCTTGCCGTCGGCGCTGATGCGCGCGGGCAGGAACCTGACCTGCTGGTCGGTGTACTCCAGCAGCGCCGTGCCGTAGGTGCGCACCAGCAGGGTGCGGAACTGATTGACGAATTCCTGCTGCTGCTGGGCATTCGCCTGGCGCCAGTGCTTGCCCAGCACCCAGCGCGACATGCGCTCGAAATCGAAATGGGGCAGCACGATCTCGTGCACCAGGCCGTACAGCCGGGCAGGCTCCGACTTGATGGCGTCGTGCTGCTCCTTCAGGACCGCCAGCATGCGGTCCGAGGTCTCGCGCACCAGCGCGCCGGGTTCCTCCGGCTGCGCCCAGGCCGTCGCCGTGCCGAGCAGCAGCGCCAGAAACATTGCCGGCAGACGCAACGCCGTCGTCGTTCTCATTGGGCACTCCCTTCCGAAGCCTTGCTGAACAGGAACTGGCCGATGATCTGCTCCAGCACCAGCGCCGACTGCGTCAGCTGGATGCTGTCGCCGGCCTTGAGCACCTCCTCGGCACCGCCCGGCTCGAGGGCGACGTACTGCTCGCCGAGCAGGCCGGCGGTGAAGATCCGCGCCGACGTATCCGTCGGGAAGCTGTCATACCGGGGCTCGATGTTCATGCGCACGATGGCCTCGTAGGTCTCGTTGTCGAAACTGATGTCGGCCACCCGCCCGACGCGCACGCCCGCCACCGATACGGGCGAGCGGACCTTCAGGCCGCCGACGTTCTCGAAGCGCGCGATCAGCTCATAGCCCTGTTCGTTGGACATCGTGCTGAGGTTGCTCACCTGCATGGCCAGCATGAACAGCGCCGCCAGGCCCGCCGCGACGAACAACCCTACCCCAATCTCAATCGTTCTGATCCGTTCCATTTCTCAAATGTCCCCGAACATCAGCGCCGTCAAGACGAAATCCAGGCCCAGCACGGCCAGCGCCGTGTGAACCACCGTGCGGGTCGTCGCCCGGCTCACGCCTTCCGAGGTGGGCACCGCGTCATAGCCCTCGAAGACGGCGATCCAGGTCGCGACCACACCGAACACGACGCTCTTGATGACGCCGTTGTAGATGTCCTCGTGCAGGTCCACCTTGTCCTGCATCTGCGACCAGAAGGCCCCGCTGTCCACGCCCAGCAGCCCCACGCCGACGAAATAGCCGCCGAGCACGCCGACCGCGCTGAAGATGGCGGCCAGCAACGGCATGGACAGGAAGCCCGCCAGGAAGCGCGGGCCGATCACCCGGCGGATGGGATCGACGGCCATCATCTCCATGCCCGACAGCTGCTCGGTGGCCTTCATCAGACCGATCTCGGCAGTGAGCGCCGAGCCGGCACGGCCCGCGAACAGCAGCGCGGCCACCACCGGCCCCAGCTCGCGTACCAGGGACAGCGCCACCACCACGCCCAGCGACTCCGCGGCCCCGAAATCGACCAGCGTATTGTAGCCCTGCAGCCCCAGCACCATGCCCACGAACAGCCCGGACACCACGATGATCACCAGCGACAGTACGCCCACGGAGTGCATCTGCAGAACCACCAGGCGCGGTCGCGCCAGCAGGCTCGGCAGGCCAGCCAGCACCTGCAGCAGAAACAGGTTGCCCCGCCCCAGGCGCTCGAACACCCCGAGCGCCCCGTGGCCCAGCCGTTGCAGCCAGTCCATCACGTCGGCACCGTCCGCATCATCGTCTTCCGCTCCCGCCCTGGCCGCCCGCCAGCAGATCGTCCCGGTAGGCCGGCGCCGGATAGTGGAACGGCACCGGGCCGTCGGGCAGGCCGTGCATGAACTGGTTCACCCACGGCGACGGCGAGCGGTTGAGCGCCTCGGGCGTGCCGTGCTCCACCACCCTGCCCTCCGACAGCACATAGATGTAGTCGGCGATGGCGGCGGTCTCCTGGACGTCGTGCGAGACGATGATCGAGGTCAGGTCCAGCGCGTCGTTGAGCAGCCGGATGAGCTGCACCAGTGCACCCATGGAAATCGGGTCCTGACCGCCGAAGGGCTCGTCGTACATGATCATCATCGGATCGAGGGCGATCGCCCGCGCCAGCGCCACCCGCCGCGCCATGCCGCCGGACAGCTGGCTCGGCATCAGGTCGCGCGCCCCGCGCAGGCCGACCGCCTGCAGCTTCATCAGCACCAGGTCGCGGATCATGACCTCGGGGAGACGGGTATGTTCCCGCAGCGGGAAGGCGACATTGTCGAAGACGCTCAGATCCGTGAGCAGGGCCCCGCTCTGGAACAGCATGCCCATGCGCTTGCGCAGGCGGTACAGCCCGTCGTGCCGCAGCCGCGGCACTTCCTCGCCGTCGACGACGATGCTGCCGGCGTGCGGCCTGAGCTGGCCGCCGATGAGGCGCAGCAGGGTGGTCTTGCCGGTGCCGCTCGGCCCCATGATGGCCGTGACCTTGCCGCGCTGGATGTCCAGATCGACGCCGTCGAATATCCAGCGGGTGCCGCGGGCGAAGCGCAGGCCGCGCACCTGCACCAGGCTGTCGTTCCCGTTCTGTTCGGAGGTTGCGGACATTCGGCTGATCAGAAGGATGTGGAGGAGGTTTGGTGAGGCCCCGGGGTGGCTGCGGGACGTCCCCCGCGGCAGGTCTCTCCCGTCGCCCCGCCCTCGGGCGCGGTCGCGGCGGGACACAGTCTTGCCAAGGCCGGATCGTCCGTCAACTGCATGTTGCTCTTTTGCCCCGCGATTGTCCCATTCCAGCCGGGCAGTTGCCAGCCCTTTCGTTCATTTTTCTCAGTGGCTCAGCCGGTTCGACCGCGATCCGTCGCCCGCCGGCCGTTCCGCGCCCGGCACCGGACATGTTGCCGATCTGCAACAAACCCCCCTTTTGCCGCCTTGGCAGCCCACCGCATCTGTGTATCATGGCGGGCACCCGAGCCTGGACCTCCGGCCCCCATGAGTAACGTCGTACCGTTCAAGCGCCCGCGCGCCGCCGACAAGCACCAGGGCAAGACCCTGTGCCGGCGCGGCTTCCACAAATGGGAGGCGGAACCCGGCACGCCCTTCGACGTCAAGACCGGCCGCCTGGTGACGCGCTACCGCTGCAGCCGCTGCGGCGCCACCCGGATCGAGGCACGCTGACCGGACCGGGCCTCACGCAGCCACGTATCGACATCAATGACGATCTTCATACTGACCATCATCGGCGGCTTCGCGCTGCTGGTCTGGGGCGCCGACCGCTTCGTGACCGGCGCCGCCGCCCTGGCCCGCAACCTGGGCGTCTCGCCGCTCGTCATCGGCCTGACCATCGTCGGCTTCGGCACGTCCGCCCCGGAGATGCTGGTCTCCGCAATGGCCGCCTGGCAGGGCAACGCGGGCATCGCGGTGGGCAACGCCATCGGCTCGAACATCACGAACATCGCCCTGATCCTCGGCGTCACCGCCCTGATCGCGCCGCTGGACATCAACTCCAGGACGCTCAAGCGGGAACTGCCGGTCCTGCTGGGCGTGATGATCGCCGGCCTGTTCCTGCTCCTGGACGGCGACCTGAGCCGCACCGACGGCACGGTGCTGCTCGCCGGGTTCCTGGTGATGCTGGCGTGGATGCTGCGCATGGCCCTGACGGGCCGCAACGAGGATCCGCTGGTCACGGAGTTCTCCGAAGAGATCCCGCGCGACATGCGTACGGCGATGGCGCTGCTGTGGCTGGCGGTCGGTCTGACCGTGCTGCTGCTCAGTTCGCGGCTGCTGGTGTGGGGTGCCGTCGGCATCGCGCAGGCGCTGGGCGTGAGCGACCTCATCATCGGCCTGACCATCGTCGCGCTGGGCACCAGTCTGCCGGAACTGGCGGCGTCCATCGTCAGCGCGCTGAAGCGCGAGCACGACATCGCCGTCGGCAACGTCATCGGCTCCAATCTGTTCAACCTGCTGGTCGTGCTCGGCCTGCCGGGTCTGATCCGGCCGCTGGAGATCAGCGCCGACGTGCTGACCCGCGACTACCCGGCGATGATCGGGCTGACGGTGCTGTTCTTCCTCATGGCCTACGGCTTCCGCGGACCGGGAACCATCCACCGCAGCAAGGGCGCCCTGCTGCTGGCCTGCTACCTCGGCTATCAGACCTTGTTATACTTCAGCGCGCGCGCCACGGGCGCCTGAAACCGAACCGGCCCCGGGCCGGAACCATCAGCGAAGGTAATCCCATGCAGGAAACATTCACCGTCAAGAACGTCAAATGCGGCGGCTGCGTCAAGGCCATCGAGCAGGGTCTGGGCGGCCTGCCCGGCGTCGAATCGGTCGCGGTCGTCATCGACGGCGGCAAGGTCGACGTCACCGGCAGCGGCCTCGATCGCGCGCAGCTCAGCGCCAAGCTCAAAGAGCTCGGCTACCCGGAAGCCTGATGAACGATCACAAGCTCCAGGCGCTCGGACTCGCGGTCATCGAGACCGAAGCGCGCGCCGTCAGCGCGCTCGCCGGCCGCATCGACGCGCAGTTCGCCCGCGCCTGCGACTACATCCTCGCCTGCACCGGCCGCGTGGTGGTCCTCGGCATGGGCAAGTCGGGCCACATCGGCGGCAAGATCGCCGCCACGCTCGCCAGCACCGGCACGCCGGCTTTCTTCGTGCACCCCGGCGAGGCCAGCCACGGCGATCTGGGCATGATCACGCCCAAGGACGTGGTGCTGGCGCTGTCCAACTCCGGCGAGACCGGCGAGCTGCTGACCATCCTGCCGCTGATCAAGCGCCTCGGCATACCGCTGATCAGCATGACCGGCAATGCCAACTCGACGCTGGCGCGCGCCGCCAACGTCAATCTCGACGTCAGCGTGGAGAAGGAGGCCTGCCCGCTCGGACTGGCACCGACCGCCAGCACCACCGCCGCGCTGGCCATGGGCGACGCACTGGCCGTGGCACTGCTGGAGTCGCGCGGCTTCACCGCCGAGGATTTCGCCCGCGCCCACCCCGGCGGCAGCCTGGGGAGGCGCCTGCTGCTGCTGATCGACGACATCATGCACACCGGCGACACCATCCCGCAGGTGGGCGTCGATGCGCCGCTCACCGAGGCGCTGCACGAGATGACCCGCAAGGGCTTAGGGATGACCGCGGTGCTGGACGCCGACGGCCGCGTCGCCGGCGTGTTCACCGATGGCGACCTGCGGCGCGCCGTCGACCGCGAGATCAACCTGCACAAGACCCCGGTCGGCGAGCTGATGACCCGCAACTGCAAGACCGTCCCGCCCGGCATGCTGGCCGCGGAGGCCCTGGCCATCATGCAGGCGAGCAAGATCAACGGCCTGCTCGTGGTCGACGCCGAGCGCCGCCTGGTCGGCGCGCTGGGCATGCACGACCTGCTGCGCGCGGGGGTGGTGTAAGGGCAGGTGCTAGGGATGAGGGACTAGGGCCGAGGGAAAACCCTCCCCGACACCCCTAGAACCTAGAACCTAGAACCTAGAACCTAGAACCTAGAACCTAGAACCTA
>JAJJPM010000109.1:0-3256 GCA_032907525.1 Gammaproteobacteria bacterium | reverse complement strand
ATGGTGCTGATGAGCGCCGACAACGACCCGCAGGCCGAGCGCGACGGCGACTACAGCTTCGAGATGCCGCAGCCGATCCCGTCCTACCTGCTGGCGATCGCCGCCGGCGACCTGGTGTTCGAGCCGATCAGCGAGCGCAGCGGCGTGTGGGCGGAGCCGGCGATGGTCGAGAAGGCCGCCGAGGAGTTCGCCGACACCGAGAAGATGATCGAGGTCACCGAGGAGCTGTACGGCCCGTACCGCTGGGGCCGCTACGACATGCTGGTGCTGCCGCCGTCGTTCCCGTACGGCGGCATGGAGAACCCGCGCCTGAGCTTCATCACCCCGACCGTGATCGTCGGCGACAAGTCGCTGGTGTCGCTGATCGCGCACGAGCTGGCGCACAGCTGGTCCGGCAACCTGGTCACCTTCTCGACGCCCAAGGACGCCTGGCTCAACGAGGGCGTGACCAGCTACGTCGAGAACCGCATCGTCGAGGAGCTCTACGGCAAGGAACTGGCCGACATGGAGTTCGTGATCGCGCGCAACGCGCTGCGCGCCGGGCTGGAGGACATGCCGGAACAGGCGCGCGCGCTGGCGATCCGCCCCGACGTGCGCGTCGCCGCCGGCGATCCGCTCACCGAGGTCGCCTACGACAAGGGCGCGTGGTTCCTGGAGTTCCTCGAGGAGCGCTTCGGGCGCGAGGCCTTCGATCCGTTCCTGCGCGGCTACTTCGACCACTTCGCGTTCCAGTCGATCCCGACCACCACCTTCATCGCCTACGCGCAGGAGCACCTGCTCGACAAGCATCCCGGCAAGGTCACCCGCGAGGAGCTGGAGGAGTGGATCTACGGCACCACGATCCCGGACTCGGCGCCGGAGATCGTGTCGGCGCCGCTGCAGGCGGTGGACGATGCGCGCGCGGCCTGGCTGGCCGACGGCACGCTGCCGCCGCGTAGCGCCACCGATGCCTGGAGCACCCAGGAGTGGCTGCATTTCCTGGACGGCATGCCGGAGACGCTCACGCAGGAGCAGATGGCGACGCTCGACGCGGCCTACGAGTTCACCGGCACGCGCAACGGCGAGGTCGCGATGCGCTGGTACCCGCTGGCGGTGCGCAGCGGCTACGACGTCGTCAACGACGACATGGCCGCGTTCATGCAGCGCGTCGGCCGCCGCAAGCTGATCATGCCGATCTACCACGCGCTGGTGCAGACGCCGGAAGGCCTCGCGTTCGCCAAGGACGTGTTCGCGAAGGCGCGCCCGGGCTACCACCCGATCACCACCGGCTCGGTGGAGGCCGCGATCGCCGCCGCCGAGGGCGTCGAGATCCCGCAGGTCGCGCAGTGAGCCGGGCGCGCGTCGCGGCGGCCGTCGTGCTGGGGCTGGCCATCGCGGCCGGCGCCGGCTGCAACCGCGAGGAGCGCCTGGCCGAGCAGGCCGCCGCCCAGGCGGCCGCGGCGGAACGCGCGGCGGAGGAGGGCGCGGCGGCGTTCGACGCCGCCGTGGCCGACCAGAACTGGCAGCTGGCCAAGGCCCAGGGCGACGTGCTGCTGGCCAAGTACCCGACCAGCGCAGCCGCCGCGCGCGTGGGCGAACGCCTGCCCGAGGTCACCGCGAAAGCCGAGGCGCAGCGCGAGGAGGCGCGGCTTGCCGGCCTCTGGAGCTATCCCCGCCAGGCGGCCGGCACCGGCGAGCAGCGCTCGGCGGTGATCTGGTCGAAGGAGGAGGTGGACCTCGGCGACGGCGCGCCGTCGCGCGTGCAGCTGGTGTTCCGCGACCCCCCGGAATGGGGCCGCAGCAGTTACCTGGTGCTGCAGTCCGGCGACTTCGACTGTTATCGCAAGTGCCGGGTGCCGGTGACCGTGGACGACGGCGCGGCCACGCGCATGTCGGCCTACCGCCCGGATACCGACGAAGCCATCGCCATGTTCATCGAGGACGACGCCGCGCTCTGGCGCATGGCACGGGAGGCCGGGACGCTGGCGATCGAGTTCCCGGTCGAGGCCGGCGGCACCCGCACCGCCACCTTCGAGACCGGCGGCCTCGACCCCGGCCGCATGCCCTGGTAGCTACAGCGCGTAGCCGAACTGGCGGCGGAACTCTTCGGCGAACTCGTCGTAGCTGAAGCGCTGGTTCTGGGTGCCGTGGTGCTCGACCTTCAGCGCGCCCATCAGGTTGCCGATGCGGCCGATGGTCTTCCAGTCGTAGCCGCGCTCGATGCCGAAGATCAGCCCGGCGCGGAAGGCATCGCCGCAGCCGGTGCGCTCCTGCAGCAGGTTGGACTCGTAGTCGTTGACGGTGACGTAGTCGGCCTGCTCGATGAACTCGCGCAGCTCGGCGCCGTTGAACAGCGGCATGGCCTGGCCCGGGTCGAACACGAACGGGATCCCGGCCTCGCGGAACTCGCGCGCGTTCTGGATCATGCCGTCGCGGCCGTCGGGGCTGACGATGCCGATGGTGACCCCGGGCACGTCGCGGACGTGGTTCTCGTGCGAGCGCATCATCGCCCCCGGGTGGAAGGCGGTGATCTGGTTGTTGTCGTGGTCGGTGGTGATGAAGGCCTGCGGGGTGAACAGCTCCGGGATCTCCTTGACCCGCGACAGGTCGATGCCCAGCCCGGCGAAGTACTCCCGGTAGGGGCCGAAATCCTGGCCCACGGTGGCCATCGGGATCGGGTCCCCGCCCAGCAGCTTCAGGTTGTAGGCGATGTTGCCGGCGCAGCCCCCGAATTCCCGCCGCATCCTCGGCACCAGGAAGGACACGTTGAGGATGTGCACCTTGTCCGGGAGGATGTGGTTCTTGAACTGGTCGGGGAAGACCATGATGGTGTCGTAGGCGAGGGAGCCGCAGATCAGCGCAGCCATGGGCAGGTCTCGGAGGGCTGGGACGGAGGTCGCGGCCGGAGTGCGACCGGCGGCGCGCGCTAGGGTAACGGCTGGCGCCCGCCGGGGCCAGAGTTTGCTAGGCTAGCCCATCCCCCGCGCGCGCCCGTTTGCCACCTTTTACTGGGATTCCCCGCTCGATGTTCAAGAAGTTCCGCGGCATGTTCTCCAACGACCTGTCGATCGACCTCGGCACGGCCAACACCCTCATCTACGTCCGCGGCCAGGGCATCGTGCTGAACGAGCCGTCGGTGGTCGCGGTGCGCCAGGACCGGCTGGTCGGCGGCACCCGCACCGTCGCCGCGGTCGGCAGCGAGGCCAAGCAGATGCTGGGCCGTACCCCGGGGCACATCACCACGATCCGGCCGATGAAGGACGGCGTCATCGCCGAC
>JAJJPM010000108.1:0-14715 GCA_032907525.1 Gammaproteobacteria bacterium | reverse complement strand
CCGCCGTCAAGGCCCCCGGCTTCGGCGACCGCCGCAAGGCCATGCTGCAGGACATCGCCGTGCTGACCGGCGGCCAGGTGATCTCCGAGGAAGTCGGCATGTCGCTGGACAAGGCCACGCTGGACGATCTGGGCACCGCCAAGAAGATCCAGGTCACCAAGGAAAACACCACCATCATCGACGGCGCCGGGCGCAAGGCCGACATCGAGGCCCGCGTGAAGCAGATCCGCGCGCAGATCGAGGAGGCCACCTCCGACTACGACCGCGAGAAGCTGCAGGAGCGCGTCGCCAAGCTGGCCGGCGGCGTGGCCGTGATCAAGGTCGGTGCCGCCACCGAGATGGAAATGAAGGAGAAGAAGGCGCGCGTCGAAGACGCCCTGCACGCCACGCGTGCGGCGGTGGAAGAGGGCGTGGTCCCCGGCGGCGGTGTCGCGCTGATCCGTGCCCGTGCCGGCATCGCCAAGCTCAAGGGCATCAACCACGATCAGGACGTCGGCATCGACATCGCCCGCCGCGCGATGGAAGAGCCGCTGCGCCAGATCGTCGGCAATGCCGGTGAAGAGGCCTCCGTCATCCTGGCCAAGGTCGAGGAAGGCAAGGACAACTTCGGCTACAACGCCGGTACCGGCGAGTACGGCGACATGGTGAAGATGGGCATCCTGGATCCGACCAAGGTGACCCGCACCGCGCTGCAGAACGCCGCCTCCGTGGCCGGTCTGATGATCACCACCGAGTGCATGGTCGCCGAGCTGCCCGAGAAGGAGCCGGCCGGCGCCGGCGCCCCGGGCATGGGCGACATGGGCGGCATGGGGATGATGTAAATTTCTGTTCCGTTCGGTGTAAGACAGAGAAGCCCCGGTTCATGCCGGGGCTTCTTTTTTTGCGAGGTGCTAGGGCCGAGGTGCTAGGGCCGAGGGGAAGGAGAAAGGGAAAGGGGTTCCCTCGGCCCTAGCCCCTAGAACCTAGCCCCTGCTCTTCACACACTGATATACATCCACCCCTGCTGCAGCCGCAGGAGGATCTCCTCCAGCGCCGACGGCGTGATGATCGCCTCGGGCACGAGCTGCGGGTTCAGATGCTTCTCGCGGCGCAGCTGGTCCATGGCGGTCTGGCAGGCGAGGAAGGTGAGGTTGTCGTACTCGCGCTGCAGCGTCCGCACGCGATCGGCGAACGGCGAGACGTCCGCGAGCAGGAGATTCAGGCCGCCGGCGTTGGCGACCAGTTCCAGTTCCACGGGCTGATGCAGTCTGCGGTAGGTGACCAGCAGCTCCTCGGCGGTGTCCAGCGCCTTCTCCAGCTTCTCGGGTTCCGCGCTGCTGATGTGCAGCAGGATGCGGCGCTCGCCCTTGACCGGCGTCTGGGCGAGGCTGGCGGTCTGGAAGGCCTTCTGTTCGTTGATGTACATGGCCTGCAGGTTGGGCTCCTGCTGCTGGGCGTGCCCCACCCAGCCGAACGCACCGCCGAGGGCGAGCAGGAGCGAGGCGGCGAAGGCCTGGCGCCAGCCGCGGTTTCCGTCGATGCGCGCTCGGCGGCTCGGCGGAGGCGGCGGGGTGTCGTAGGCGTGCTGCACCAGTTCGCGCAGCCGGCGCAGCTCGCAGGCGCGGTGATTCAGCGCATCGTCGGCGTTGATGGCTCCGAGGATGCGGCTCTTCTCGTCGGCGTCGAGCTGGTTGTCGACGAAGGCGCTCAGATGTTCATCGGAGATATTCCGGTCGGCGGACATCACTTAATCCTCCTGATCCGTTGTGCCGTTTCGTTCGGGTCGTGCTTGATGAGGTCGGAATCCAGCAGCGAGGCCTTGAGGGCGCGGCGGGCGCGGCACAGACGGCTCATCACCGTTCCCACCGGCACGCCCAGGATGTTGGCGACTTCGATATACGAGCAGCCCTCCAGGTCCACCAGCGTCAGCACCTGGCGCTGACCCAGCGGCAGGGTGTCGATGGCGGCGCGCACCTGGGTCACGACCTGGTGCTGCTGGTGTTCGTGTTCCGGCGTGACTTCGTGCTCGAACGGGATATCGTCGATGTCCACGGTATCCTTCGTGCGGCGGAAGTGGTCACGCCAGCAGTTGGTCAGGATGCTGAACAGCCAGGTCTCCATGGCGGCGGGTTCGCGCAGCTGGCTGCTCTTCTTGAGCGCCTTTTCCAGGGTCTCCTGGACCAGGTCGTCGGCCAGTGCGGGCTCGTGGCACCAGGAATAGGCCAGGCGGTACAGCCGCATGCGGCTGGCCTCCAGGCGTTGTTTGAATTCCTGGCTCCGGCAGAACAAATTCAGCAATTTCATGATTATACCTGTTTTGACCGTATCCCCCGGCATAGGAGAGACGTGACGTGCCGATCGATTATTCCCCAAAGCGGGGAGGACGGCCAGAGGCGGGGGCTGAGGGGATGAGAGGGGCGGCATGGCGAGGGGACAGACTTAAGTCTGTCCCCTCTTTACGCGCCGCTCAGCCGGTAGGGTGCGTCGGCGCCAGCGACGCACCGTGGCGGGGCGTCCCGGTCAGGCTGCGCCTCGACGCACCCTGCGCGGCTGATCGCGTGACAGGGGACAGACTTGAGTCTGTCCCCCGCTCTGCGCGGCTCAGCGGGAGATACCGCCGCGCAGCGGCATGGAGGGCGGTTCGGAGGGCTCTTCGCCCTCCAGGCTCAGGCCGCTGCTGTTGGCGATGGCCGGCGGCTCGCCGGGCACTTCGTTGCTGAGGTTGATGCGCAGGCGCAGGTTGTTCGGCGAATCGGCGTTGCGCAGCGCCTCCTCCAGGGAGATGCGGCCGTCCATGTGCAGGCGGTACAGGGCGCTGTCGAAGGTCTGCATGCCGATGTTCTCCGACTTCGCCATGACCTCCTTGATCTCGTGCACGTCGCCGCGGCGGATCATGTCCTGCACCAGCGGCGTGCCGAGCAGGATCTCGATGGCGGCGCAGCGCTTGCCCTCGACCGTCGGGATCAGGCGCTGGGAGACGAAGGCGCGCAGGTTCAGCGACAGGTCGAGCAGCAGCTGGTTGCGGCGGTCTTCCGGGAAGAAGTTGATGATGCGGTCCAGCGCCTGGTTGGCGTTGTTGGCGTGCAGCGTGGCCAGACACAGGTGGCCGGTTTCGGCGAAGGCGACCGCGTAATCCATGGTTTCGCGGGTACGGATCTCGCCGATGAGGATCACGTCCGGCGCCTGGCGCAGGGTGTTCTTCAGCGCGTCTTCATAGGTGTCGGTGTCCAGGCCCACCTCGCGCTGATTGACGATGGATTTCTTGTGGTGGTGGATGAACTCGACCGGGTCCTCGATGGTGATGATGTGGCCGGCGCTGTTGGTGTTGCGGTAGTCGATCAGCGATGCCAGCGAGGTGGACTTGCCCGAGCCGGTGGCGCCGACGAACAGCACCAGCCCGCGTTTGGCCATGATGATGTCGGTGAGCACGGGGGGCAGGCCGAGGTCCTGCCACTGCGGTATCTGGGTCTTGATGTTGCGCACCACCATACCGATGGTGCTGCGCTGTTTGAAGATGTTCACGCGGAAGCGGCCGACGCCGGTCTCGGAGATGGCGAGGTTCATTTCCGGCTTCTGCTCGAACTGCTGGATCTGTTCCGCGTCCATGATCGAGTAGGCGATCTCCTTGATGCGGTCCGGCGTCAGCGTGGCCTTGTCGACGACCTTGAGCTGGCCGTGGAACTTCATGCAGGCCGGCGCCCCGGTGCTCAGATAGAGGTCCGACGCGTCCTTCATCACCATGATCTTCAGAAAATCTTTGAATTCCATCTGCGTTCCCCGTGAACGTTTCTATGGCTGAGATCGGCGGTTCCGTACGCCGCCCGAGGCGGGAGGGATCTGCCGGGCAACGGCGCTCCTAAGGTTTCGGCGCTGCCGCACCCGCCTTGAATCCCGATGCAACGGGCTCGCCAAGATACCGCGCGATCCGCGACAATGGTGGCCGGTTGCCCGCAGCGGTCCCGGCGAGCGCCCGCGCCCCTGCCCGGAATGGCCACGGAACCGCACGGAATGACACGGAAAATGGACGCGCGGCAGGTTTTGCATTCGGTGTGCTTCCGTGTGCCTCCGTGGTCATGGCGGAAGCGCGTCATGCCAGCACGAGCCGTACAGATACGTACAGTCGGAGAACCCGTTTTGTGAACCAGTCCACAGATGCCGTGACGCGCGATCTGCCCGAGGCGTTGTGCGCCGATGTGCGCCGCCATTGGGAGGCCTATTGCGCGGCGGCCGCGGAGGCCGGCATCGAGCCGCCGCGCAATGCCCATTTCCTGCGGTATCTGGGCCGGGTCTGGGCGGCCAGCGATTTCGTCGCGCTGAGCTGCGTGCGCGAGCCGGCGCTGATCGGCGACCTGCTGGCGAGCGGCGATCTGCTCGGCGACTATGCCCGCGGCGAGATGCTCGAGAAGGCGCAGGCCGCCGTGGCGGACGTCGCCGATGCGGGGGCGCTGGGCAGCGCCCTGCGCCGGCTGCGGCGGCGCGAGCTGGTGCGCATCGCCTGGCGCGATCTGGCCGGCTGGGCGCGTGTCGAGGAGGTCCTGGAGGATCTGTCGGCGCTGGCCGACGCCTGCGTGCAGGTGGCGCTGGAGCGGCTGCACGCCTGGCAGTGCCGGGCGTACGGTACCCCCGTCACGACCACCGGGACCACCGCCGGCCGGCCGCAGGGGCTGGTGGTGCTCGGCATGGGCAAGCTCGGCGCCCGCGAGCTCAACTTCTCCTCCGACATCGATCTCATCTTCGCCTACCCCGAGGCGGGTCAGGGCCTCGGCCGGCGCCGCGGCCGTCCGGGCCTCAGCGACGAGGAATTCTTCAACCGGCTGGCGCAGGACCTCATCCAGGTGCTCAACGATCCGACGCCGGAGGGCTTCGTCTACCGTGTCGACATGCGCCTGCGGCCCTACGGCGACAGCGGGCCGCTGGCCATGAGCTTCGCGGCGATCGAGGAGTACTACCAGTCGCAGGGCCGCGAATGGGAACGCTATGCCATGGTCAAGGCGCGGCCGATCGCCGGCGACGCGCAGGACGCGGCGGAGCTGGCGGAGCTGCTGCGGCCGTTCGTCTACCGCCGCTACCTCGACTTCGGCGCCTTCGAGCAGCTGCGCGAGATGAAGGCGCTGATCCGCAAGGAGGTGGAGCGCCGCGGTCTGCGCGACGACATCAAGCTCGGCCCGGGCGGCATCCGCGAGGTGGAGTTCATCGTCCAGGCCTTCCAGCTGGTGCGCGGCGGCCGCGAGCCGGCGCTGCGCGAACGCGGCCTGCTGAAGGCGCTCGGGCGCCTGGCGGTGCGCGGGCTGCTGCCCGCATTCGCGGCGGAGCGTCTCGCCGAGGCCTACCGCTTCCTGCGACGGGTCGAGAACCGCCTGCAGGCCCAAGCCGATGAGCAGACCCACCGCCTGCCCGAGCACGACGGCGGACGGCTGCGGCTCGCCTTCAGCATGGGCTTCCCCGACTGGAAGGCGTTTCTGCGGGCGTTGGACGGACATCGCCGCTTCGTCGACGGCCAGTTCCAGCAGGTGTTCGCCGCACCCCAGGCGGCGACCCAGGAGGCCGCCGCCCCGAACGCGGACTTCGAGGCCCTGTGGGCGGGGCATCTGGACGAGGACACGGCGCGGCACCTGCTGACCGAGCGCGGCTGCGGAGACTGCGACGAGGCGCTGCGCCTGCTGGCCGCCTTCCGGGACAGCGCCGCTCTGCGCGGCATGGGCAGCCGGGGCCGCGCCCGCCTGGATCGGCTCATGCCGCTGCTGCTGGCCGCGGTCGTCGAGACGGCCGAGCCGGTTCCGACCTTCGCCCGCGTCATGAAGGTGATCGAGTCCGTCGCGGGACGCAGCGCCTACCTGGCGCTGCTGGTGGAGCACCCCATGGCGCTGTCGCAGCTGGTGCGGCTGTGCGCCGCCAGTCCCTGGATCGCCGGACAGCTGGCGCGTCATCCGCTGCTGCTGGACGAGCTGCTGGATCCCCGCCAGCTCTATGCGCCGCTGCGCCGCGCCGACCTGGAGGCGCAGCTCGCCGCCCGCCTGGCGGACGTCGATGCGCTGGATCTGGAGCGGCAGATGGACACCCTGCGGCAGTTCCAGCAGGCCGCGGTGATCCGGGTGGCGGCGGCCGACATCATGGGCGCCACGCCGCTGATGGTGGTCAGCGATTACCTCACCGACATCGCCGAGGTGATCCTCAACCGCGTGCTGGCCCTGTGCTGGCGGCACCTGGCGGCGCGGCACGGCGAGCCGGGCTGTCGGCTGGACGGCGTACGCCATCCCGCCGGTTTCGCCATCGTCGCCTACGGCAAGCTGGGCGGCATCGAGCTGAGCTACGGTTCCGATCTGGATCTGGTGTTCATCCACGCGAGCCATGGCACCGAGCAGGTCACCGACGGTCCGAAGCCGCTGGACAATCACGTCTTCTTCGCGCGCCTCGGGCAGCGCATCATCCATTTTCTGAACACCCTGACCCCGGCGGGCATCCTCTACGAGGTGGACATGCGCCTGCGGCCGAGCGGCGCCTCGGGTCTGCTGGTCACCAGTCTGGACGCCTTCCGCGACTACCAGGAGAAGGACGCCTGGACCTGGGAACATCAGGCCCTGGTGCGGGCCCGCGTCGTCGCCGGCGACCCCGCACTCGCTGCGGCGTTCGCCGAGGTCCGTCGCACCGTCCTGGGCCGCCGCCGCGACCCCGACGCGCTGCGCACCGAGGTGCGCGACATGCGCGAGCGCATGCGCCAGGAACTGGACCAGCGCGATCCGGCCCGCTTCGATCTCAAGCAGGGGGCCGGAGGTATCGCCGATATTGAATTTATGGTGCAATACCACGTCCTGCGCTATGCCCACGCGTACTCCAAGCTGCTGGTCTGGAGCGACAACATCCGCCTCCTGGATACGCTGGGGGCGGAAGGGCTGCTGGCGCCCGACGAGGCCGGCCTGCTGGCGGACGCCTACCGGACTTTCCGCAAGCGCGTGCACGAACTGACCCTGCAGGAACTGCCGCCCGTCGTGGATGCCGCCGAGTTCGCCGAACTGCGCGCGCGGGTGGCGGCGCTGTGGCGCAGGGTGATGGGCGCGGATTGATCATCGTAGGGTGCGTCGGCGCAGCGACGCACCGGGCATCGTGGGGCCGGTGCGTCAGGCTTCGCCTCGACGCACCCTACATGCACTGAATTGAAAGAGGAGACGTACGATGTCGATGGCCGACCGTGACGGCGTGATCTGGCTGGACGGTGAACTGGTGCCGTGGCGCGAGGCCAAGGTGCACGTGCTGACCCACACCCTGCATTACGGCATGGGCGTGTTCGAGGGCGTGCGCGCCTACAAGACCGATGCCGGCACGGCGATCTTCCGCCTCGAGGCGCACACCGACCGGTTGTTCCGCTCCGCGCACATCCTGATGATGCCCATGCCCTGGGACAAGGCGACCATCAACGAAGCCCAGCGCGCCGTGGTGCGCGAGAACAAACTGGAATCGGCCTACATCCGCCCAATGTGCTTCTACGGCTCCGAAGGCATGGGTCTGCGCGCCGACAACCTCAAGGTGCACTGCATGGTCGCCGCCTGGACCTGGGGCGCGTATCTCGGCGCCGAGAACATGGAGCGCGGCATCCGCATCAAGACCTCGTCGTTCACGCGCCATCATGTGAACATCACCATGTGCAAGGCCAAGGCCAACGGCAATTACATGAACTCCATGCTGGCCCTGCGCGAGGCGCTGTCCTCCGGCCACGACGAGGCCATGCTGCTGGACAACGAAGGCTACGTCGCCGAAGGCTCCGGCGAGAACATCTTCATCGTGCGCAACGGCACGATCTACACGCCGGACCTGACCTCCGCGCTCGACGGCATCACCCGCGACACCATTTTCACGCTGGCCGCCGAGGCCGGCATCCCGGTGAAAGAGAAGCGCATCACCCGCGACGAGGTGTACATCGCCGACGAGGCCTTCTTCACCGGCACCGCCGCCGAAGTGACGCCGATCCGCGAAGTCGACGGCCGCGTCATCGGCAGCGGCACGCGCGGCCCGGTCACCACGCAGTTGCAGAAGACCTATTTCGACCTGGTGCACGGGCGGCATCCCGGACACCGGGAGTGGCTGAGGCTGGTGTAATGCAGGGCCGAGGTACCAGGTGCTAGGGCCGAGGAAGAGCCTTCAGCCTGCCTCCGCCTAGAACCTAGAACCTAGTACCTAGTACCTGTCTTTCGGAGAAAGACCATGACCAACCCCAACACCGCCGCGGCGGCGGGCAGCGGCAGATACATCGAGCCCAACGCGCAGAACCGCTACGAGGTCACGCGCGCCGATCTGCCGCTGCATTGCCCGCTGGACGGCATGAGCCTGTGGAACTCGCATCCGCGCGTGTACCTGCCCATCGAAGCGACGGGTCAGGCCAAGTGCCCCTATTGCGGCGCGGATTATGTGTTGGTTGATAGGGGCTAGGGACTAGGGACGAGGGCCGAGGAAAGGCCGGCTCCCTTCCATTCCGCAATGCACCAGCCTAGCCCCTCGTCCCTCGTCCCTAGCCCCTTGATCATATGGCGCTTCACCGACGGCAAGCCCGGCCATGAGAACCAGAGCGCCGGGCTGGTGCAGGCCCTGCGCGCGCTGCGGCCGGTCGAGGCGCACGACATCCCGGTGCCGGGCGAGATCGCGGCCTTCGGCGCCTGGCTGCTGGGGCGCTTTCCCTGGGGGCGGACGCTGCCGGCGCCGGACCTGCTGATCGGCGCGGGACACGCGACCCACTGGCCGCTGCTCGCCGCGCGCCGCGCGCGGGGCGGCCGGGCCGTCGTGCTGATGCGGCCGACGCTGCCCACGGGGTGCTTCGATCTGTGCGCCGTGCCCGCCCACGACCGCCCGCGCGCCGCCGCCAACGTGCTGGTGACGCGCGGCGTGCTCAACCGCGTGCGGCCCGGTGTGGCCAAGGACCCGCGCCAGGGACTGATCCTGATCGGCGGCCCGTCGCAGCATCACGCCTGGTCGACGGCCGGGATGGTGGAACAGGTGCGCGCCGTCGTCGCGCACGATGCCGGAAGGCGCTGGGTGCTGACGACCTCGCGGCGCACGCCGGCGGATTTTCTCGACGCACTGCGTCGGCAGCTCGATACCGGAATCGACTCCGGGATCGACTCCGGGATCGACGATGGGCGCATCGAACTGGTGCCCGGCGAGACCACGGCGCCGGACTGGCTGCCGGCGCAGCTCGCCTGGGCCGGTGCCGTGTGGGTGAGCGCCGACAGCGTCTCCATGATCTACGAGGCGCTGACCTCGGGCGCCGCGGTCGGCCTGCTGGAGGTGCCGGCGCGCGGCCGCGACCGGGTCGTGCGCGGCGTGGAGGCGCTGGTGGATGAAGGGCTGCTGACGACGTATTCGCAGTGGCTGGAGGGCGCGGAACTGCGCGCGCCGAAGCAGCCCTTCGACGAAGCGGCGCGCACGGCGCGCGAGATCGTGGCGCGGTTCTTCGCCGCGGACGCTCAAGCCTCGTAGGGTGCGTCGAGGCGCAGCCTGACGCACCGGGGCACCGCGCCGCGGTGCGTCGCTTGCGCCGACGCACCCTACGAGGCAGGTCAGAACAAAGACACCACAAAAAAACACGGATGACATGCAATGAACGCAAATCCCGTAGGGCGCGTCAGCACAGCGACGCACCACCGCCACCCGGATGGGCGCATCAGCCTGCGGCGCTGCACCCCCTGCGGCTCTGCCGGTTGGCCACGGAAGCACACGGAAGGACACGGAATGAAAAACCGCTGCATCCCTGCCTTCCGTGTGTTTCCGTGTGCTTCCGTGGCCAATGATTTTCCGGATTCCCGACGCACGCCATGCCCCGTCCGCTGACCGTGGTACAGATGCTGCCGGCCCTGGAGGGCGGCGGAGTGGAGCGCGGCACGCTGGAGGTGGCGGACGCGCTGGTCGCGGCCGGGCACCGCTCCATCGTGATCTCGGCGGGCGGCCAGCTGGTATCGCGCCTGACCGGCCGCGGCAGCGAGCACCTCGCCTGGCCGGTGGACCGCAAATCCCTGCTGACGCTGCGGCTCGTCGGGCGGCTGCGCGACTGGCTGCGCACCGAGCAGGTCGACATCCTGCACGCGCGCTCGCGCGTGCCGGCCTGGATCGCCTATCTGGCCTGGAGGCGCATGGATCCGCGCAGCCGGCCGCGCTTCGTGACCACCGTGCACGGGTTGTATTCGGTGAGCCGCTACAGTGCCGTCATGACCCGCGGCGAGCGCGTCATCGCCGTCTCCGAGACCGCGCGCCGCTACATCACCGAAAACTATCCCCGGACCGATCCCGCGCGCATCGTCGTCATCCCGCGCGGCGTCGATCCCAGGATGTTCCCCTACGGCCACCGGCCGCCGCACTCCTGGTCGCAGCGCTGGTTCGACGAGCATCCCTACCTGCTCGACCGCTTCGTGCTCACCCTGCCGGGGCGGCTGACGCGCCTCAAGGGCCACGAGGAGTTCATCGACCTGATCGCGGCGCTGGTCGCCAAGGGTGTGCCGGTGCACGGCCTGATCGTCGGCGGCGAGGATCCGCGCCGGCAGCGCTATGCCGAATCCCTGCGCAGGCGCATCGCCCGGCTCGGCGTCGGCGAGCACGTCACCTTCACCGGACAGCGCATGGACATGCGCGAGATCTACGCCAGCTCCAACATCGTGCTGTCGCTGTCCAGCCAGCCGGAATCCTTCGGCCGCACCGTGCTCGAGGCGCTCAGCATGGGCGTGCCCGTCATCGGCTACGAGCACGGCGGCGTCGGCGAGGTACTGAACCGCGTGTTCCCGGAAGGCTGCGTGGTGCCGGGCGACAAGGCGCTGCTGCTCGCCAAGGTGCAGGACTTCCTGGGCCGGGCGCGCGTGGTGCCCGAGGGACATCCGTACACGCTGGAGCGGATGCTGGCCAGTACGCTGGAGCTGTACGAGTCGCTCGCGGCCGGCCGTGGGGACGACAACATCCAATAGCGAGAATGCAGGAGAGGGTGTGGTGCTGGAGCGGGTGAGAGAATCGTTTTTCCGGGTCGGCTGGATGTTGCCGGCGCTGGTGCCGACGGCAGCGGCGCTCGGCCGGGCGCTGGGCAACATCCTGTTCTTCGGTTATCTGCTGTGGGCGCTGCTGGCGCTGCGTCCGCGCGATCTAGGCCTGGTGCCGCGTCCGGTCGTATGGCTGCACGTCCTGGTGCTGGCGGCCTTCCTCCTGGGCGTCGGCGCTGCGTCCGCGCCCGGCGAGGCGCTGCACACCTGGTTCCGCTGGCTGACCTATTCGATGGTTCTGCCCATCACGCTGGCGGTCCTTGCGCAGCGACCGTTGGACGACGCCCGCCTGGTGCGCTGGCTGGGCACCGCGGCGCTGGTGGCGCTGGCCTATTTCCTGTTCAAGCTGGGCGTCGCCTGGTGGCGGGGCCTGGAACCTGCGAAGTCGGTCAACGGCATGGCGATGGCCTACCTGCTGCCCTTCCTGGCGGTATGGCTGCGGGATGCCGTGGGCGATGCATCGGCACGCTGGGTTCAGGCGGCGCTGCTGTCGATCGCGCTGGCCGGGCTGCTGCTCGCCGACAGCAGCACGGAGGTGCTGGTCGCCTGCGGCGGGCTGGTGGTGCTGGCGATCTTTCTGTCCCGTTACGGCCTGCGCCTGGTGTGGGTCCTGGCGCTGCTGCTGCCGCTGGTGCTGCTGGTCGAGCTGCTGCCCAAGCTCGATCAGGCCAGGGATCTCGACTGGCTGGCGCTGCTCGATGTCTGGTCCAGCCGCCGCACGACGCTGTGGATCGGAGCCTTCCAGTCGCCGCCGCCGGACATCTGGATCGGTGTCGGCATGGGCAACGCGCGGTTGTTCGATCCCGTGACCGCCGTCGAAGTGAAGCACTTCCACAACTTCATGGTCGATGCCTGGTACGAAACGGGCATCCTGGGTCTGGCCGCGCTGCTGGCGCTGCTCGCCTACCTGCTGGCGACCGTCCTGCGCGCCCTGCGTGCGGCGTCGTGCGACGTCAAGCGGCGGGCCGCGCCCTGGGTCGCGGGCGTGGCGGCCGTGCTGATCACGGCGAGCCTGGACAACTCCTACGGATCGCTGTCCTTCTGCTTCTTCATGCTGTTCGAGCTGGCGGTACTGAAGGTCCTGTTGAAAGTATCGGATGCTGTTCACGCATGATCGCCCAGCTCCTCCCGCATCGCGAACGCTTTGCGCATTCGGGCGCCGGCGCAGTGGGCCTGGTGGCCTGGCACATGGGGGCAGCCAGTCGCTACCGGGACCGTATCGGCATTCTGGGCGCGGCGGTGGACGCCCCACTGGATCCGGCACGCTTCGTACCAGTCCTCCCCGGCGGGTGGTGGTATGGCGGCGGTACCGCACGGTACCTCAGCGGCGCCGCATGCACGTTGCAGCGCCTGCGGCCGCGGCTGATCGAGGTCCACAACCGGCCGACCTATGTGCGTCCGCTGCGGCGAAGTCTGCCGGACGTGCGGTTGATGCTCTATCTGCACAACGACCCTCGTGCCATGCGCGGCGCGCGCAGCCCGAAGGAAAGGCGGCAGCTGCTCGGCCGGCTGGACGCCATCGTCTGCGTCAGCGGCTTCATCAGGGATTGCTTTCTCGAGGACGTGGACGACCCGGATGGCAAGCTGGAGGTCGTGCATAATGCCGTGGACATGGCCGCCATGGGCACGGTGGACTTCGCGGCCAAGCGCAAGGAGATCATCTTCGTCGGCAGGACGATTCCCGACAAAGGCATGCATCTGCTGGTGGAGGCGGCGCGGACTCTGCTGCCCGCCTTCCCCGACTGGCGGGTGACCGTGGTGGGCGGGCGCCGCTTCACCGCCGGCAGCGTGGGCGAGCGGGGCTACGAACGCGAACAGATGGTGCGCCTGTCCGAGCTGGGTGCGCAGGCGGAGATCGCCGGCTACCTGAGCCATTCCGATACGCTGGCACGGCTCAAGCGCGCTGCGATCGCAGTGCTACCTTCACTGTGGGACGAGCCCTGCGGATTGACGCACATGGAGGCCATGGCCGCCGGCTGCGCCCTGGTCACCACGCGGCGTGGCGGTATCCCGGAGATCGCCGGCGATGCCGCGCATTATCTCGAAAGCGAGAATGCCGCGGGTGTCGCCGCGCGGCTGTTGCCTCTGATGACGGACCTCGCCTTGCTCAGACGCAGCCAGGAGCGCGCGCACCGGCATGCGGAGGCGCGGCTCGACATTCAGCCGGCGGTCGAGCGGCTGGACGCGATCCGCGCACGCTGTCTGGCGCGTCCGGCATGACGGGGGCGCGGGCCATGCGGATTTGTCAGGTGCTCTGCGGATCCGGCTACGGCGGGCTCGAACGGCATGTTCTGGAACTGGCCGGCGGCCTGGCCGAGCGCGGTCACGAGGTGACGCTGGTGGCCTCCCCGGCGTATGCGGGACGGCTTGCGCCGGGGGTGGAGCATGAGCCGCTCGATCTGACAGGGTGGCGCTTCAGCCCGACGCTGCTGGTGCGGCTGCTGTCGGTGCTGCGCCGGGCACGGCCGGACATCGTGCACGCCCAGGCGAACAAGGCCGCGGCGATGGTGGCGCTGATCACACCGTTCCTGAGCGCGCGGACGGTTGCGACCGTGCACAATCTCAAGCGGCAGACTGCGGCGTTTCGCCGCTTCGATGGCATCATCGCAGTGAGCCGGGCCGCGGCCGGGCAGCTGCAGCACGGGCTCGTCCGGGTGATCCACAATGGCATCCAGCCGCAGGCCGTCGCGCCGGCGGCGGACTACACGGCGGCCGCGCTCGCGCGGCCGCTGCGGCGACCGCTGGCGCTGGCGGTCGGACGCCTCGTGCCCGCCAAGGGTTTCGATCTGTTGGTCGACGCGTGGACCGGGTTGGATGCCACCCTCGTGATCGCCGGCGAGGGGCCCGAGCGTGCCCGGCTCGAAGCGCTCATCCAGAGCAAAGGGTTGCAGGGGCGCGTGCTGCTGGCGGGGCACAGGGACGACATTCCCGCGCTGCTGGCCGACGCCGATCTGGTGGTCATCTCGTCCCGGCGCGAGGGTTTTCCCTACGCCATGGTCGAGGCGCTGCATGCGCGCAAGGTCATAGTCGCCACCCGCGTCCCGGGTGCCGACGAGGTTCTTCCGGCCGGCTACGTGGTGGATCGCGAGGACGTCCCGGCGCTGGCAGCGGGCATCCGTGCGGCCCTGGCCGATCTGCCGCGCGCCGGGCGCGACTATGCACAGGCGTGGCATTACGCCGCCGAGGAGCTGACGGTCGCGCGTATGGTGGCGCACACCGAGGCCTTCTACCGGACGGTGCTGGCGCGATGACGGCGCGCATACTCATCATCAAGTGGGGTGCTCTGGGCGACGTGGTCGTCAGTTCGCCGCATATCCGTACGATCCTGGAGGCGCATCGCGAGGCGGAACCGGCCCTGCTCACCGCCCCCGCCTTCGCACCGCTCTTCGCCGGGCATCCACGGCTGGAGGTTGTCGCGTTCCCGCGCAAGGGTGCACGCGCCATGTGGAGCGCGCAGCGCTGGGTGCGTGACCAGCGCTTCGCGGCGGTCTACGATCTGCAGGGGTCGAACCGCAGCCGCATCCTCACGCTGCTGTCCGGCGCGCCGAAGCGCGTCGGTCTGGGGCCGCGCTGGATCTATACGCACCGTCCTGCGGGTGACGACGTCCGCGAGCATATCTTCCCCCGCCTCAACCGTCTGATCGAGAGCGCCGGCCTGCCCGCCGCCGAGCCGCAGCCGCGGCTGTGGCCGGCCGCGGCGGAGCGGCAGGCGGTGCAGGATCGCCTCACG
>JAJJPM010000107.1:0-3350 GCA_032907525.1 Gammaproteobacteria bacterium | reverse complement strand
GGACAGGCGTGAACAGGAAGGCGGAACCCATGGCGAATTCCTTTGGTGATCAGTTTCTCAAGGCCGGTCTGGTGAACAAGGCCAGGCTTGCCGAGGCGCAGAAGGCGAAGAGCAAGCAGCAGAAGCAGAAGCACAAGCAGAAGATCGAGACGGTCGATGCAGCGGCGCTGGCGGCGCGGCAGGCCGCGGCCGAGGCGGCGGAGCGCGACCGCGAACTCAACCGCCGGCGCCAGGAGGAGGCCGGGCGCAAGGCGGTGCAGGCGCAGATCCGGCAGCTGATCGAGCTGAACCGGCTGCCGGGCGACGGCGAGGTCGGCTACCACTTCCAGGACGGCGCCGCCATCCGGAAGGTCTTCGTCACCGAGCAGATCCGCGACCGGCTGGCGCGCGGCCAGCTCGCCATCGCGCGCTGCGACGAAGGCTACGCGGTCATACCGGCGGCGGTCGCGGACAGGATCCTGCAGCGCGACGCCGACAGCATCGTCAGCCGCGCGGCCGCACAGCCGCAGGCCGGCGACGAGGACGATGCCTACGCGGACTACCAGGTTCCCGACGATCTGATGTGGTAGCCGCGACACGATCGGGGGACATCCAATGCGCATACTGCTGACCGGCGCCGGCGGATTCATCGGCGCGCAGATCGCCGCGGCCCTGCGGGACGCCGGGCACGCGGTGGTGCGCGGCGTGCGGGCGGGATATGCCGCGCCGGCAGCCGGGGCCGTCGTCTGCGATTTCTCGACGGACGTGGAGCCCGAGGTCTGGCTGCCGCGCCTGGCCGGCATCGATGCCGTCGTCAACTGCGCGGGCATCCTCAGGGAGGCGCGCTCCGGCGACTTCGAACGCGTGCACGTGCTGGCGCCGTTGGCGCTGTTCCGTGCCTGCGAGCGGCTCGGCATACGCCGGGTGATCCAGATCTCGGCGCTGGGCCGGCCGGACGACGGCGAGTTCATTCGCTCCAAGCACCGCTGCGACGAGCGGCTTGCCGGCCTGGACCTGGACTGGGTGGTGATCCGCCCGTCCGTGGTGTATTCGCCGCGGGGCTCCTACGGCGGCACCTCGCTGCTGCGCGCGATGGCGGCCCTGCCCGGCGTCATGCTGCTGCCGGGCGACGGGCGTCAGCTCCTGCAGCCGATCTGCGCCGACGATCTCGGGCGGGCGGTCGTGGCGCTGCTGGGGTCGGAGGCCTGCCGCCACACGGTGCTCGAAGCGGTCGGTCCGGACCGCATGTCCATCGGGTCGTTCCTGGAGGCGCTGCGGACCTGGCTCGGCCTCGGCCGCGCCCTGACCGTGCGGGTGCCCCTGGCACTGGTGAGACCGGTGGCCCTGGTCGGCGAACTGCTCGGCCGCGGTCCTCTCGGCATGACCATGTACCGCATGCTGCAGCACGGCAACGTGGGCGCCGCGGGCGGCGTCGAGGCGTTCGCGCAGGCCACCGGCGTGCAGCCTCGACCGGTCGGCCGGGCCCTGGCCGCCGTTCCGTCCGCGGTGCAGGACCGATGGCATGCGCAACTGTATTTCCTGGGGCCGCTGCTGCAGTTCACGCTGGCGGTGCTGTGGATCGGGTCCGGCGTCGTCGGCTTCGCGACCCCGATGGCGGAGGCTGCCGCCACCGTCTCGGCGCTGGGCGTGCCGGCGCAGGCCTCGCCCTGGCTGGTCTACGGCGTGAGCGCGCTCGATTGCCTGCTCGGCGTCATGCTGCTGATCGGCTGGCAGGTGCCGCTGGCGGGCATCCTGATGCTGATATCGCTGCTCGCCTACACGCTCGTCATCGGATCGGCGCTGCCGTCGGCATGGCTGGAGCCCTTCGGCGGGCTGCTCAAGAACCTCCCGCTGATCCCGGCGGTGCTCGTCATGCTGGTGTTGCACAGGCGGCGCTGATGGACGCGTATCTGCCGATCAAGCTGATCCACATCCTGTCCGCGACGCTGCTGTTCGGCACGGGCCTGGGCACCGCCTTCTACATGTGGCGCGCGCACGGGAGCGGCGATGTGCGGGCCATCGCGACCGTCGCCCGCAATGTCGTCATGGCCGACTGGCTGTTCACCACGCCCGCGGTGATCGTCCAGCCGATCTCCGGCGTCTGGCTGGCGAGTCTGCGCGGTTACGCCCTGTCGGAGCCGTGGATCGTCGCCAGCCTCGTGCTGTACGCCGTGGCCGGTGCGTGCTGGGTGCCGGTCGTGTGGCTGCAGATGCGGATGCGGGCGCTGGCGGAGGCGGCGCTGCGCACCTCGGGTCGATTGGATTCCCGCTACCACCGCTGCATGCGCTGGTGGTTCGTGCTGGGCTGGCCCGCCTTCGCGGCGGTGCTGATCATCTATGGCCTGATGGTGTTCAAGCACCTGCCGGGATGGTAGCGGCATGACCCGGTTCGCCGCCATCGACTTCGAGACCGCCAGTCATGGACGCGACAGCGCCTGCGCGGTCGGCGTGGTGATCGTCGAGCGCGGGCGCATCGTGGAGCGGCTGTACGAGCTGATCCGGCCGCCCTCGCGGCAGTTCCTGTTCACGCACATCCACGGTCTGAGCTGGGACGACGTGAAGGATGCGCCGCGCTTCGACGCGGTGTGGAGCGGCATCGCGCGCGAGCTGGCGGGCGTGGCGTTCCTCGCCGCGCACAACGCGCCCTTCGACCGGGGCGTGCTCGGCGCCTGCTGCGCCACCTACGCGCTGGACATGCCGCGGCAACCGTTCGTCTGCACCGTGCGGCTGGCGCGCGCGCAGTGGGACATCCATCCGACCCGGCTGCCCGACGTCTGCCGCCATCTCGGCATCGAGCTGCGCCATCACCAGGCCGACTCCGATGCCGAGGCCTGCGCACGCATCGTCATCGCCGCGGAGCAGGCCGGCTGGCGCCACGGCTGAGCATCCCTTCCGCGGCGAAGCGCGCTTCGCCGCTTCCCGCTCCGATCCTCCCCCGGCCGAAGACCGCTTCGCGGCCGCGCCTTCGCGCCGGTCCCGGCGGCGGGCACTTTCTCCGTCTCAACGTCGTGTCCGCGTTCGTGTTTTCCTTTCATCGCCGCATCGCGTGCCGGTCTGGCATGCGTTCTGCTCAAGGACACCGCAGGCGCGGACGGCGCCGTGACCCGCAACCCTTCGGGAGGCGTTCATGCGGTACAGGGATGAATACGGCGGAGAGCCGGAATACCTGGACGCGGCCGGGATGGATTCCGCCGGCGGGTCCGACCGGTTCGAGGGCGAGTACGACTTCGACGCCGCATCCGCCGAGGCGGAGGAACTGGAGCTGGCCGCGGAACTCCTCGAGATCGCCGACGAGGCGGAGCTCGACCGCTTCCTCGGCCGGCTGATCAGGCGCGCCGGCCGGGCCGCCGGGCGCAGCGTGCGTTCCGATG
>JAJJPM010000106.1:0-3363 GCA_032907525.1 Gammaproteobacteria bacterium | reverse complement strand
ACTTCGGCGCAGTCGCCGAGGGCGTAGACGTGTTCCGCCGAGGTCTTGAGCAGGCGATCGACGACGATGCCGCGCTTGACCTCGAGCCCCGCCTCGGCGGCCAGCTCGGTACGCGGGCGCAGGCCGACGGCACTGACCACCAGATCGCAGGCCCGCTGCGAGCCGTCGGACAGGGTCGCCTGCAGAGCGTCGGTGCTGCGCTGCAGGCGCTCCAGCGTGGCCCCGAGATGAAAGCGCGCGCCGATGCCCTCCAGGCCGCGCCGAACCGCCTCGGCGGCCTGCAGCGGCAGCAGGCCGGGCATGACCTGCTCGCTGGGGGCAACCAGATCGACCTCGTGGCCGCCCTGCAGCAGGTCGTTGGCGAACTCGCAGCCAATCAGCCCGGCGCCGAGGATCAGCACGCGGCGTTTGCCGGCGGCAGCGGCACGGAAGCGTCCATAGTCGTGCAGGTCGTTGATCGGATAGACCGCATCCGCCGCATCGCCCTCCACCGGCACACGGATCGTCTGCGCGCCCCAGGCCAGTACCAGATCCCGGTACGGCACCGGCTCGTTGCCGATCCAGACGCGGCGGTGCGCCGGGTCCAGACGGGTGACGCGGGTATGCGTGCGAATCTCCGCGTTCAGCTGTTCGGCCATGGCCCCGGCGGTGGCCATGCCCAGGCTGTCGGCGTCCTTGTTGGCGGCGAAACCGGTGGACAGCAGCGGTTTGGAATAGGAACGACCGTCGTCCGCGGTGATCAGCAACAGTGGCGTCTGCGAGTCCAGCTTGCGGAACTCGCGCGCCAGGTTGTAGCCGGCCAGGCCGGTGCCGATGATGACTACGGGTGCGCTCACGTCATGTCCTCGTTTGATGGGTTGGCGAAACGGGATCAGCCGATGGCGATCATTTCGAAATCGAGCTTGCCGACGCCGCAGTCGGGGCAGACCCAGTCTTCCGGCACGTCTTCCCAGGCCGTCCCGGGGGCGATGCCCTCTTCCGGTACGCCCAGCGCTTCGTCATAGATGTAGCCGCACACCACACATTGCCATTTCTTCATGATCAACCTCGACGGTTATCGACTGCGACGCACGCTATACCAGAACGATGCGCCGTACCAACTGCACAAATGAAAACGGGCGGCCTGGGCCGCCCGTCACGCTACCGCCAGGCTTAGCCTGCGGCACCCACCAGCGGATCGCCGATGCCCATCACGTAGAACCCGATCAGGCCGATGCTGCCGGCCAGGATGAGGTAGTACAGGGTCGGCAGCATGGTCTTGCGCAGGGTGATCCCTTCGCGACCGAGCAGGCCGACGGTGGCCGAGGCCGCCACCACGTTGTGGATGGCGATCATGTTGCCCGCCGCCGCACCGACCGACTGCAGCGCCACCATCAGCGCACCGGACAGCCCCAGCAGGCCCGCGGTGTTGAACTGGAACTGCGACAGCATCAGGTTGGACACGGTGTTGGAACCGGCGATGAAGGCGCCCAGCGCACCGACCGCCGGCGCGAAGAACGGATAGACATCACCCACGCTGTTGGCCACCAGCTGCGCCATGGCCACCGGCATGGACACCAGGTCGGAGCCGTTCACGCCCGAGTTGATCAGGATGCGCACCATCGGGATGGTGAAGATCAGCACGAAGCCCGCGCCGAGCAGGGTCTTGCTCGACTCGGAGATCGCCGCGCCCAGTTCCCGCGCGCTCATGCGATGCAGGAAGAAGGTGATCAGCACCACGATGCAGAGAATGCCACCAGGCAGGTACAGCGGCTCCAGCGTGCCGGAGACGCCGGTCTCACCGAGAATGTCCTTCCAGCCGAACGATAGCGACATCAGCAGCGCCTTGAAGTCCGGGAACACCCGCGAGGCCACCAGCAACGCGGCCAGGATCAGGTACGGCGCCCAGGCCATCGGCACGGAAATCGGCGTCTTGCCGGCGACGTCCTCGATCTTCATCTCGATCTTGCCCATCCACTCGGATGGCCACTCGCTCGCCGGGGCGAAATCCCAGCTGTCCTTCGGCAGCAGGAAACCGGCCTTGGCCGCCGGCACGACGATGGCCAGACCGACCAGCGCACCGATCATCGACGGGAATTCCGGCCCGAGGAACACACCGGCCGCGGCATACGGAATGACGAAGGCCAGGCCGGTGAACACCGCGAACGGCGCGATTGCCAAGCCCTCGGTCCAGGATTTGTTGCGGCCGAAGTAGCGGGTCATGATGCTGACCATGATCAGCGGCATGAGAATCCCGCACAGCGCGTGGATGATCGCCACCCGCGAGAAGATCAGGTGGAAGAACACATCCCAGTTACTGCCCACCACCGCCAGCTGCTCGCTGATGCCGGTCTTGTCCAGGCCGGCACCGACACCGACCAGAATCGGCGTGCCCACCGCACCGAAGGATACCGGTGTGGACTGCACCATCATCCCCATCACCACCGCCGCCAGCGCCGGGAAGCCCAGCGCCACCATCAGCGGTGCCGCCACCGCCGCCGGCGTACCGAAGCCCGAGGCCCCCTCGATGAAGCAGCCGAACAGCCAGGCGACGATCAGCACCTGGACGCGACGGTCAGGGCTGATGTTGGAGAAGCCACGCCGAATCGAACTGATCCCCCCGGAATGTTTCAGCGTGTTGAGCAGCAGGATCGCACCGAAGATGATCCAGAGGATCGCCGCGGTGAGGATCAGGCCCTGGAAGGTCGAGGCGATGACCCGGTTGAGGGTCATGTCCCAGGCCAGCAGGCCGATCAGCGCAGTGAGGACGAAAACCAGCGGCATGGCGTACTTGGCCGGCCAGCGAAAGCCGATCAGCAGCACACCCGCCAGCACCAGCGGCACGAAGGCCAGTATGGACAGTAGTGTTTGACTCATTTGTTGGGTCCCTGCGTTTTTTGTTGTGAACCGCTTCTATTGTGTCCGGGCATGCCCGGTGCTTCGCATGAAGCGCCCCCACGCGGTGCGCTTCCCGACGGCCCGGCCGAAACCGTGCCGCCCATGCTCGAAAGCCCCGGGCGCCGTAGGGCGCCTGGGGCTCCTGTCCTCACCGCGGGGGCCGAACCTCCGGCCGCACGCGGTTCCCCCTGTTCATCAGCCCTGGGCGGCCTTGAAGCGCTGGCGCCACTGGTGCAGCAGCGGCTCGGTATAACCGGACGGCTGCTCGCGGCCCTTGAACACCAGATCGGACGCCGCCTGGAAGGCGATCGACTGAGTGTAGTCAGCGGACATGGCGCGATAGAGCGGATCGCCAGCGTTCTGCTGGTCGACCACCTTGGCCATGCGCTCCAGGGTTTCCTGCACCTGCTCGCGGCTGACCACGCCGTGGTGCAGCCAGTTGGCGATGTGCTGGCTGGAGATGCGCAGGGTGGCGCGGTCTTCCAT